>JAGXFT010000109.1 GCA_024637135.1 Nitriliruptorales bacterium
CCTGGACGTCTACCTCGTCGACGGGGACGGTGTCGAGGTGGCCGGGTTCACCGAGGACGTCGTGTTCACCGACACGGCCCTGCAGGCCACCGTGGACCTGTTCGAGGTCGAGACCGGCGTGCCCGACGGCACGGCGGTGGTCGATGCATCCCTGTCCTCGACCGGGTCGTTCACCAACGACTTCCGTGCCCGCGGCGTGCGGATCTCCGAGACGGTCGAGGAGTTCGACGTCAGCGGGACCGTGGTGGTCGACGGCACCACCTACGTCCTCGAAGACTGCTTCGCCGTCGCATTCGAGGGCAAGGAGCACTACGGCAGCCCGCAGGGTCCCAAGGGCGGTGGCGGCGGCCGGGTGCCGGCGAACGACCTGCCTGCGGATGCGGTCGTGCTCGAGGTCCCGTCGACCACGACCGTGCGCACCGGCGCCGCGTCCCCGGCGCCCGAGGCGACCTGCAGTTTCGTCCTCGATGACGAGGAGGGAACCTTCGAGGTGGAGGTCCCCCTGGGAAACACGGTCTGGTATGCCTTCGAGGGCACCGGTGAGCCGGTGACGGTCGACACGTCCGGGACCGAGTTCGACACGGTGGTGGGGATCTACGACACCGACCTGCAACAACTGGCCTGCGTCGACGACGTCGACTCCGACCCGTTCGGTGGCCTGCAGGCCGCGGTGACGATCGACACGACAGCGGGCGAGACCTACCTGGTCCAGGTCGGTGGTTACGGCTACTTCGAGGAGGAGGGCGAGGTCTTCCCGGCCGAGTCCGGTCGTCTCCGGATCACGATTCGCTGAGCCACGATCGCCGAGCAACGGCCCGGGGCCTCGCCACGTGGCGAGGCCCCGGCCGTGATCAGGCCGGGTTGTCGAGTGCGGTTCAGATCCCGACGGACGACATGTCGGAGTAGCGGTCGCCGGCGGCCGCATCGTGTGGCGCGATCTCGTCCAGCCGGGCGAGGTCCTCGGCGGACAACTCGACGTCCAGTGCACCCATGTTGTCCTGCAGGTGGTGGACGCTGGTGGTCCCGGGGATCGCCACGACGTCGTCGCCCTCGTGCAGCACCCACGCCAGCGCCACCTGTGCCGGTGAGGCGCCACGCTCGTCGGCGAAGGCTTCCACCGCCCGCACGAGGTCGAGGTTGCGATCGAAGTTGTCACCCTGGAACCGGGGCGAGTCGGCCCGCCAGTCGCCGTCGGGGAAGTCCGAGGGCGATTCGAAGCGGCCGGTCAGGAACCCACGCCCGAGCGGCGCGTAGCCGACCAGGGTGATGCCCAGTTCGCGGATGGTGTCGAGGATCTCGCCCTCGATGTCCCGGCTCCACAACGAGTACTCGGTCTGCAGCGCGGTCACCGGGTGGGTGGCGTGCGCCCGCCGGACCGTGTCGGCCGCGGCCTCGGAGATGCCAAGGAAGCGGACCTTGCCGGCCTCGACCTGTTCCGCCATCGCGCCCCAGGTCTCCTCGACCGGCACGTCCGGGTCGACCCGGTGCTGGTACCAGAGGTCGACGTGGTCGACGCCCAGGCGCTCCAGCGAATCGTGGATCGAGGACCGCACGTAGTCGGGGCGACCGTTGATGGCGCGGCCGTCACCATTGCGGTCGATGCCGAACTTGGTGGCCAGCACGACGTCGTCACGACGTCCGTCGATGGCCCGGCCGACCAGCCGCTCGTTGGTGTGCGGCCCATACATGTCCGCGGTGTCCAACAGGTTGACGCCGAGGTCCAACGCGCGCTGGATGGTGTCGATGCCGGCCTGTTCGTCCGGGCTGCCGTAGAAGTCCGACATGCCCATGCAGCCCAGTCCGAGTGGGGTCACGGTCGGGCCGTCGGTCCCGAGGGTGCGGGCGTTCATGGGAGCCTCCTGGTGGGTTGTCATGCCACCACCGTGTCGGGGCCGGAGGCCGTGCGCAGCACCCACCCACCCGGCGATCGGACACGATCGGGGCCCCTGGGCGGGAATGGAGCCGAGGAGCCGGTCGTGGCCGCACCAGCGGCCGGATCAGCGCGGGTTGTGGTAGTCCGGGGCGTCGCGCACGTGGCTGACGCGGAGGCTCTCGGCCGCGCTCTGGCCCTCGCGGTACTCGTCGTCGGTGGTCACCAGTTGCTCGCGATGGCGCTCCTCGCGGGCAAGGCGATCCTCCTCCAGGACCTGCTCGACGGCCTCGAGTTCCGCGATCGACTCGTCGAGGTGGTGCACGGCCGTACCCACCAGTCCCGCGTCCTCGTCATTGGTGGGGGCCTCGGGCAGGCGTTCGAGCGCCCGCACCAGCAGTCGGGCGGCCCACAGGACCCCGGCCGATGCCAGCACGGCCAGTCCGGCCGCGATCACCACCACGCCCGGCCCGGGCAGGACCAGCATGGCCGCACCGGCCACGATCAGCACCGATCCGGCGATCACCAGGTACGTCTTGCGCATGCCGGACCTCCCCTTCTCCCGACGCCAGTGTGCCCCGCCGGGAACGGCGCCACCACGGCCGTCCGGCGGGCCGGGCCGGCTCACAACGGCCAGGCCACCGGGACCACGACGGCCACCACCACGATCACCAGTGCCGTCAGTGGGGCCCCCAGGCGCGCGTAGTCCGTGAACCGGTAGCCGCCCGGCCCGTACACCATGGTGTTGGTCTGGTAGCCGATCGGGGTGAGGAAGTCGACCGACGCCCCGATCGCCACCGCGATCACGAACCCGCGCGGGTCCAGCCCGAGGCGGGTGGCCGTCGAGACCGCGATCGGGAACATCAGCAACGCGGCCGCATTGTTGGTGATCAGTCCGGTCAGCGCGATCGTGGCGACCAGGATCCCCACCAGTACCGCCCGGTTGCCCAGGCCCTCCAAGGCTCCCACGACCGTGCCGCCGAGCAGGTCGGCCAACCCGGACTGGCTGACCGCCGCCGCCAGTCCGAACGCCGACGCGATCAGCACCACCACGTCCAGGTCGACGGCGTCGCGCGCCTGGGACGGGCTGATCACGCGCGTGACCACCAGCACCATGCCCCCCGCCAGGGCGGCCTGCAGGATGGGCAGGAGCCCGGTCGAGGCCGCGACGACGATCGCCAGGGTCACGACCCCCACGATCAGTGCCTGTCGGGTCGTCGCCGGCGGCGTGTGCCCGGAGTCCTGGATCACCAGGAAGTCGCTGCGGTCCCGCCAGCGGGTCCGGAAGCCGGCGTCGGCCAGCACCAGCAGGGTGTCGCCCACGTGCAGCGGCACGGCTCCGAGCTTGCCTTCCAGCAGGTGCCCGGAGCGATGGATGCCCATCACCACCGCCTGGTAGGTGCTGCGGAAGTCGGCCTGCTTGAGCGTGCGGCCGAGCAGCGGCGAGTTCATGCCCACCACGGCCTCGAAGTAGCGCGCGTCGGTCGTCTCGAGGTCGTGCAGGTGGTCGTGGCCGGCGTGGGTGAGGCCGTCGCGCCGCGGGAGGTTGTCGACGTCGTCCACGCCACCGACGAACCGGGCCCGGTCATCGGTGTGGAGGACGGTGTCCGGCGTGACCGGCGCCAGCAGTTCGCCGTCACGCACCAGCGAGGCGAGGAAGACCGTCGACATCTCGCGCAGGTCGGCATCGCCCACCGTGGCGCCGTCCAGTTCCGACCCGACCCGCATGTCCATGACGAAGTGGCGCTGTCCGCGGTCGACCTCCTCGCGGATGGACCGGCGGTCGGGCAGCATCACCGGGGCCAGCAGGATCAGCAGCGTGAACGCCCCGATCGTGATCGGCAGCCCGACGCGGCCCAGTTCGAAGAAGCCCAGCGGCGCGAGGTCGGCTTCCTGCATAAGTCCCGACACCACGATGTTGGTGGAGGTCCCGATCACGGTGATGGTCCCACCCAGCAGCGCGGCGAACGACAACGGCATCAGGAAGCGGCTGGGGGACAGGTCGTGGTCGTCGCACCACCCGCGGACCGTCGGCAACAGCATCGCCACGATCGGGGTGTTGTTGAGGAACGCCGACGAGACCACGACCGGTGCCAGCAACCGCAGCAGTGACACGCGGATCGACCTCCCCGTCCCCAACAGCCGGTGGACCAGCGGCACCAGCGCCCCGGTCTTCTCCACCCCGCGTGCCAGCACGTACAGCGCGGCGACGGTCAGTGGCGCGGGGTTGGCGAACCCCGACAGCGCCTGGGCGGGCTCGACGACGCCGGCGACCAGCACCACGACCATCGCCCCGACCATGGTGGCGGCAGGTGACGTCACCTCGCGAACGAGTAGGATGAGGACCCCCAGCACGACGGCACCCACGAACCATGGTTCCCACATCAGCCGTCGATCTCCCACCATTCGCAACATCCACAGGGTTGCCCCATGGCGTCTCCATACAAGTTGTCCCACCTCGAGGCGCTCGAGGCGGAGTCCATCCACATCATGCGAGAGGCGGTCGCCGAGAGCGAACGCCCCGTGCTGCTGTTCTCCGGTGGCAAGGACTCGGCCGTGGTGCTCCACCTCGCGGTGAAGGCGTTCCATCCGGCGAGGTTGCCGTTCCCGGTCATGCACGTGGACACCGGCCACAACTTCCCCGAAGTCATCGAGTTCCGTGACCGGCAGGTCGAACGGTACGACGCCGAGTTGATCGTTGCTTCGGTGCAGGACGCGATCGATGCCGGCCGGGTGGTCGAGGAGCGCGGCCGCAACGCCTCGCGCAACCGCCTCCAGATCGAGCCGCTCGTCAGTGCGATCGAGTCCCACGAGTTCGACATCGTCTTCGGCGGGGCCCGTCGTGACGAGGAGAAGGCGCGCGCCAAGGAACGGGTCTTCTCGTTCCGCGACGAGTTCAGCCAGTGGGACCCCAAGGCCCAGCGCCCCGAGCTGTGGGACCTCTACAACGCCCGGATCCGGCGGGGCGAGCACTGCCGCGTCTTCCCGATCTCCAACTGGACCGAGGCCGACATCTGGGGCTACATCGGCATCGAGGAGATCGAACTTCCACCGATCTACTTCGCCCACCAGCGCCGGGTCTTCGAACGCGACGGCATGCTCATGGCCGAGTCGGACCACATCCAGATGACCGGCGACGAGATGATCTCCGAGCGGACCGTCCGGTTCCGCACGGTCGGCGACATGCCGGTCACCGGGGCCTTCGCGTCCACCGCCACCACGGTCGCCGAGATCCTCGAAGAGATCACCGCGACCCGTGTCACCGAACGAGGCGCCTCCCGCGCCGACGACCGCACCGCCGAGGCGGCGATGGAGGACCGCAAGAAGGAGGGGTACTTCTGATGGGTGCCCCCGGACTGCGCCGCACGACCGACCGGCCCGCCGCGCCGCAGGAGTCACCGATGCCCCCCGACGACCTGTCCCCGCCCGGCGCACGACGAAGAGCCTGAAGTGATGACTGCCACGACACCACCGGACAACCCGGTCCACCTCTCCGACGACATGGAGCTCGTCCGGATCGCGACGACCGGGTCGGTCGACGACGGCAAGTCGACCCTGATCGGGCGGCTGCTGTTCGACACCAAGCAGATCTTCGTCGACCAGATGGAGGCCATCGAGGAGGCGTCGCGCAAGCGCGGTACCGACTACGTCGACCTCGCGCTGCTGACCGACGGCCTGCGGGCCGAGCGGGAGCAGGGCATCACCATCGACGTGGCCTACCGCTACTTCTCGACCCCCAAGCGCACCTTCATCCTGGCCGACACACCCGGCCACATCCAGTACACGCGCAACATGGTCACGGGTGCGTCGACGGCCGACGTCGCCCTGATCCTGGTCGACGTGCGCAACGGCGTCATCGAACAGACCCGTCGGCACTCCTTCCTGGCCTCGCTGCTGGAGGTGCCGCACCTGATCGTGTGCGTCAACAAGATGGACCTCGCGGACTGGTCGGAGGAGGCCTACGACGCGGTCGTGGAGGAGTTCCGCCAGTTCGCCACCCGCCTGAACATCGGCGATCTGCGCTTCGTGCCCGTGTCGGCGCTGGAGGGCGACAACGTCGTCGACCCGTCCGAACACATGGACTGGTACCGAGGGCCCTCCGTGCTGCAGTTGCTGGAGGAGATCCACGTCGGATCGGACCGCAACCTGGTCGACGTGCGCTTCCCGGTGCAGTACGTCATCCGGCCCCACACGATGGAGCACCAGGACTACCGCGGCTACGCCGGTCAGGTGGCCAGCGGCGTGCTCAAGAAGGGCGACGACGTCGTCGTCCTGCCGTCCGGGTACGAGACCACCATCGCCTCCATCGACACCTTCGACGGCCCGGTCGACGAGGCCGTGCCGCCGATGTCGGTGACGATCCGCTTGGCCGACGACCTGGACGTGTCACGCGGGGACATGATCGCCCGGCCCAACAACATGCCCCACAACGGCCAGGACCTGGACGTGATGGTGTGCTGGATGTCGGACGAGCGCCCGCTGGCGGTCGGCAACAAGCTCGCCATCAAGCACACCTCCAACTGGGGGCGCGTGATGGTCAAGGACTTCAACTACCGGCTGAACATCAACAGCCTGCACCGCGAGGAGGACGCGACCGGGCTCGAGCTCAACGAGATCGGCCGGATGCGCCTGCGGGCGACCCGCCCGATCCTGTTCGACGAGTACCGCCGCAACCGGGCCACCGGGTCGTTCATCCTGGTGGACGAGGCGACCAACGACACCGTCGGTGCCGGCATGATCCTGGGCCCGGCGCAGTGAGACACCCCGATGTCGTCTGGCACCCGGGTGACCTGGACCGGGCGGCGCGGCGTGGTGGTGTGCTCTCGGGCGGTGTCACGGTCTGGTTCACGGGCCTGTCGGGGTCCGGGAAGTCGACCGTGGCGGCGGCGGTCGAACAGCGCCTGGTCACCGACGCACGTGCCTGCTACCGGCTGGACGGGGACAACCTGCGGTTCGGGCTCAACGGGGACCTGGGGTTCTCGGCGGCCGATCGCGGTGAGAACGTGCGCCGGGTCGGCGAGGTGGCGCGCCTGTTCGCCGACGCCGGCGTCGTGGCGTTGGTGCCCGTCATCAGCCCGTACCGGGTCGACCGGGAACGCGTCCGCGAGGCCCACGAGCTGGCCGGCCTGCCGTTCGTGGAGGTGTTCGTCGACACGCCCCTGGCGGTGTGCGAGGCGCGCGACCCCAAGGGCCTCTACGCCCGCGCACGGGCCGGTGAGATCACCAACATGACCGGCATCGACGATCCGTACGAGGCCCCCCGGGCCCCCGACCTGGTGCTCGCGACCGTGGACCACGAGGTCCCCGAGATGGTCGCGATGGTGCTGGCCCACCTGCACGAACTGACCTGACCACGTCCGAGGGGTTGCGGGGTCGATCGCAGTAGACTCCCGGCCGATCCGGACATCGACGAGGGACCTTCACCGTGGCGGACGACGACGCGATTTCCGGGACCGATGACCGCGTGGTCATCGGGGTCATCGGGCTGGGCTACGTCGGCCTGCCCCTGGCCGTGGCGGCGGCCGACGCGGGCCTGGGCGTGATCGGCTTCGACGTCAACGAGGCCCGGGTGGACGCCCTCAACGCCGGCCACAGCCACGTCGAGGACGTCTCGGACGATGCCCTGGCGACGTGCCTCGCGTCGGGGGCACGGTTCACCACGTCGCGCGACGCCCTGCGCGACGCCACGGCGCTGATCATCGCGGTCCCCAGCCCGCTGGGGCGCAACCGCGAACCCGAGATGGCCTACATCGCCAGTGCCGCCGACACGGTCTCGGAGGTGGTGCAGCCGGGCATGGTGGTCTCGCTGGAGTCCACCACCTACCCGGGCACCACCGAGGACTACCTGGTCCCCGCGGTCGAGAGGGCGGGCCTGGTGCTCGACGAGGACGTGTACGTCTGCTTCTCGCCGGAACGGGTCGATCCGGGCAACGTGTTGGGAACCACCGGCATCCCCAAGGTCCTGGGCGGCGTGACGGCGGCGTCCGGCGAGGCCGGTGCGGCCCTGTATCGGCGCTTCATCGACGAGGTGCACGTGGTCTCGTCGGCGCGGGCCGCCGAGCTGACCAAGCTGATCGAGAACACCTACCGGGCGGTCAACATCGCCCTGATCAACGAACTGACCCAGTTGACCGAGCCCATGGAGGTGGACGTCTGGGAGGTGATCGACGCGGCCGCGACCAAGCCGTTCGGCTTCCAGGCGTTCTACCCGGGACCGGGCGTCGGGGGCCACTGCATCCCACTGGACCCGCAGTTCCTGGCCTGGCGGGCGCGTGAACTGCACGTCAGCACCCGCTTCATCGACCTCGCCGAGGACATCAACCTGCACATGCCGGACTACGTGGTGGGTCGGATCACCTCCATGCTCAACGCCGCGTCGCTGCCGCTGCGGGGCACCCCGATCCTGGGCGTGGGCGTTGCCTACAAGCCCGACGTCATGGACGACCGGGAGTCCCCGTCGATCGACGTGCTCGCCAAGCTGGGGGGCCAGGGGGCCGACATCCACGTGCTGGACGACCTGGTCGGGCCCGAACGGATCCGCGAACACGGGTTCGAGCCGGTGGCCGGCGACGACCTCGGTGACCGCCGGTTCCCGTTGGCGATCATCCTGACCAACCACTCCGGGATCGACTACGACGCGGTGGCGGCGTGCGCGGACGTCGTGCTGGACTGCCGCGGTGTCTACGGCCGCAGCCACGCCGCCCGTCCCGGACACGTGGTCCGACTGTGACGACGGCTGGCGGCGCCCCGGGGCCACGGTTCCTGGGCATCGGGGCCCAGAAGGCCGGCACCAGTTGGTTGCATCGCCAACTGTCCAGCCACCCCGAGATCTGGCTGCCGCCCGAGAAGGAACTGCACTACTTCGACTCCCTGGCCGAGGGCACCATCCCGCTGTGGCAGCGGGCGGCCGGTCGCAGCCACGAGGCCACGCGCTGGCGGCGCCAGGTGCGGCGCCAGCTCAAGCGCCTGCGCCACGGCCACATGGCCCGGTCCGACGCCGGGTGGTACGCGCGCTACTTCCTGGGGTCGGCCTCGGCCGGTTGGTACCGCGGCCTGTTCCCGACGACGCCGGGCCTGATCGCGGGCGAGTTCACGCCGGACTACGGGATCGTCGACGACGCCATGGTGGCCACCGTGCGCGAGGAGTTGGCCGACGACCTGCGCGTCATCCTGTTGTTGCGCAACCCGATCGAGCGCGTCTGGTCGCATGCCAAGATGGAGGAGCGGCTGCTGGGCATCGACGTCGAGGCCACCGCGGTCGAGATGGTCGAGCGCGAGCGTCCCCGGTTGCACACCGACTACCTCGCGACCATCGATCGGTGGTCCCGGCAGTTCCCGGCCGACCAGGTCTTCGTGGGGTTCATGGAGGACATCGCCTTCTCGCCGGACGCCCTGCTAGACCGCGTCTGCGAGTTCCTGGGCGTGACGCCGCTGGGTACCTATCCCGCCGCGCACCGGGCGGTGCACCGGGGTGGGCACGCGACCCTGCCGACCGCGGTCGCGACCGCACTGGCGCACGGACTGGGTGACGACATCACGGCGCAGGCCGACCGGCTCGGTGGTCCGGCCCGCTGGTGGGCCTTCACCGCCGAGCAGTTGCGCACGTCGCCCCCGGACGAACCGCTGGCCTACCCGCTGTGGGAGTCGGTGCTGTGGGACCGCTGGATCGAGTCCGGCCAGGGCCCGGATCCCACCCACCTGCACGGCGACGTGCTCGCCCGCCTGACCGCCTGACGCGGTCGGGGCCGACAGGGTCCCGCGCTAGGGTGTGGGACCGGTCGCCGGGGCCATTCGAGGAGGAACGGCGTGCAACTCGTGGTGGTGGGCTTCCACCGAAGTGGCACCTCGTTGCTGACCCAGTTGCTCCATGCCGCCGGGCTGTTCGTCGGCGACGAGTTGTTGGGTGCGCGCACGTCGAATCCCTACGGACACTTCGAGGACCGCGAGGTCCTGGAACTGCACCGGTCGGTGCTGCGGGACCACGGCATGAACTGGCAGGTGGACGCCCCGCGGTTGTTCCACCTCGACGCCGTGCACTGGACGCGGATGCAGGACCTGGTGGCCCGTCGGGACGCCGCCCACCGCAACTGGGGTTTCAAGGATCCACGGGTGTGCCTGTTCCTCGGCGCGTGGAAGCACGTCATGCCGCAGGCAAAGTTCGTGATGGTCTATCGCGACCCGGCGGACTGCGTGCGCTCGATGGAGACCCGCCAGGCCGGTGACCACCTCGCCGGCGCCGGCAACTCCGATGACCACCTGCGGTTCTTCCGCGAGCCGGACCACGGCCTGGCCCTGTGGGACACCCACAACCGGGCGATGATCTCGTTCGCGCGGACCCACGCACGTGACTGCCTGGTCGTGCCCTTCACCCACCTGCAGGACGGCTACCCGATCGTGGCACGGATCAACCAGCGCTTCGGCAGCGGCCTCGACGAGGTCCCCACCGAGGCGGTGTTCGACGCGGGGGTGGCGAACTCCCGGCAGTCCCCGCAATGGGTCCACGACAGCGGAATCGCCGGGCGGGTCGAGGCGACCTGGAACCACCTCGAGGACCTGACCATCCGGACGGAGCGTGCATGATGGAGCCCCTCAACCCCTCCCGACCGGCCGACCACGTGGCCCTGCAGATGGAGAACGAACTGCTGGCCCACGAGGTCGCGCACCTGCGCGCCCGGTTGGCGCACCGATCGGCACCGGGCAGCGTGGCCGACCCGGACGAGGTGCACCTGCAGGCGTACTACGACGTCCGCTGGCTGATGCGCCGGCTGGAGGGGTCGCCCGCCAGCCCGCTCCTGCACCGGTTCGAGGGCTACAACACGCTTGCCGAGCGCTACCTCGGGGACGATGCGTGAGCATCGTCGAGACACCGCTGGGTCGATCGGCCGGGGGCGGTCGTGTGATCTGGGGCGGGCGCTGGTCCGCGTCGACGTCGGTGGGGGGTGCCCGGGACGGCTGGAACAGTGACCGCACCGACCTCCTGGCGCAACTGGACGGGGCGGCCGAGTTGGTGGTCCTGGATGCGCTGAGCTTCCCGTGGGAGACGATGCGCCCCACGGACTTCGACATCCCGATGGTGCTGGCGTTGCCGGCCACGCTGGACGCGACCGCCATCGAGCAGGTCCTGGGCGACGTGGTGCTGGACCGCCTGACGCCGCATGACGTGGTGGTCGAGTCGCGCGAGGAGGTCCGGCGCGACCTGGTGGCCCGTCACGGGCTGGTGGCGGCGCGCGTCGTGGACCCCGGCGGCCCCGACCCCGAGGACGTCGATCGATGGATCGCTGCCCGCAGCCTGGCCCGCCTGGACGAGGTCGAGACCGACCTGGGCGTGTACCGGTCCCAGGCCGGGGACCTCATCACCCGCCAACTCCGCGAGTTCGGTGCCCATCAGCGCGGCGTGCTGAACATGTTGCTCGCCCTGGTCCGTCCCGACGACGTCATCATCGACGTCGGGGCCCACATCGGCACGCTGGCGATCCCGCTCGCCCAGCGGTTGGTCGACGGCCACGTCCTGGCGCTGGAGGGCCACCCGGCGACCGCCGCGATCCTGGCCCACAACGTGGCGGCCAACGGACTGGACGATCGCATCACGGTTCGCAACCGGTTGCTGGGCGAGGTCGACGGCGAACTCCTCGACCCCCGGTTGGCCGAGGGCAACACCGGTGGCACCGCGTTCCGTCGACGCCTGCGAGCCGCGGGCGGTGAGGCACTGACGACGGCGCGCCTGGACGACGTCTGGGACCACGAGGGCCTGCCGCCGCCGACGATCCTGAAGGTCGACGTGGAGGGTGCCGAGATGCGCGTCCTGCGTGGCGCCGAAGCCGTGCTGGCGACGTCGCCGATCCTGGTGCTCGAGGTTTCGGAGGACCAGCTGGCGGCCAACGGCGACCGGCTCGAGGACCTGCAGACGTGGCTGGACGACCACGGGTTCCGGTTGCTGGCCAGCGCCGGCGAGCGCAACCATCGGTCCGGGGACTGGGAACTGCTGCCGCTGGCCAGCCTGCGCGACCACCCGGACGCCCTGTTCGACGTCGTGGCCGTCCCGTCGGACTCGTCCCGTGTCGACGACCTCGGGTTGCGGGGGACGGCATGACCCAGCAGCCCGGCGCCCAGGTCCTGCCGGACCAGCCCGATGCCGACGAGCGCACCCAAAAGGCGATCTGGCGCCAGGTGCGGACGGCCGTCGGCGAGCATGTCACGACGATGCTGCGGGACCTGGCCGGCGTCCCCCGGGTGAGCCTGCTCGGCGACGACGCGGCCCTGGCCGACGCGCTGGCCGTGGACCTGGGCGTCGAGGTCCGCCACGTCCCCGCCGACGGCGACCACGCCGGCGAGCCGGGCCCCTCCCGTGACCACGTGGTGGTCCTCCCGTTGCCGACCCCGGCCACCGCCGCGACCCGCCTGGACCGCGTCCGTGTCGCGGTGGCCCGCCTGCGTCCCGCCGGTCGGATCGTGCTCGTGGCGACCGTCGTGGCCAGCCAGGGGGACCCGGCGGCCACCCGTGCGCCGTCGATCTCCCAACTTGCCGAGGAGATCGACCTGGCGACGGGTGGCGCGGTCCACCTCGACGACATGCAGTCCCTGCGGTGGTCGGGCGAACCCCTCCGTCGCGGGGTCGTCCTGGTGCTCACGTCGTTGTCCCCTGCGACGGACTGGTGAGCGCATGGTGACCCGCGAGATCGTCGTGCTGTCCAACGACGTGGTCCCCGGCATGGGCCTGCCGGTGGCCGCACCCGGCCTGCGTGCGTGGGGGTTGGCGAGGGGCCTGCGTGCCCACGGCCACCCCGTCCGGTTGGTCGTCAACGAGGCGGTGCTGCGGCGGGTCTGGACCCGCTCGGTGCCCCCACCGCTCCCGGTCGGCACGTCGCTGTCCACGCCCAACCGCGTCGGACAACTCATCCGGACCCGGCGGCCCGCGGCCGTCATCACCACCAACTCCAACCACGTGGCAGGGCTCGGGGACCTGGGGGACACCGCGCTGGTCTACGACTTCTTCGCGCCGAAGGTGCTGGAGTTGCAGCAGGCCGTGGCCGGCCCCGAACGGACCGCGGCCCATGACCGCCTGGTGGCGGCCAAGACCGCAGCCCTGCGAGCCAGTCGCGCGGTGATCATCAACGGCGCCAAGAAGGTGCCCTACGTCCAGGAGTGGCTGGCGCGCGCGGGGGTGCCCGCCGGGTCGGTGCCCACTGCGGTGGTCAACATGCCGCTGCCGGTCCAGACCGCCCAGCCGCACGTGGACGGACCGTTGCACGCGGTCGTGTCCGGCTACATCCAGCCGTGGTCGCTGCCGGGCCGGTGGACCGACGCCGTGGGGCCGTTCCTGCGGGACGGGTCGATGGTGCTGCACCTGCTGGTCAACAACCACTGGGGTGGCGGCCGGGGCGACGACCCGCTGCCCGTGACGTTCCGCGAACTGCTGGAACAGCCGGGCGTGGTCCGCCACGGGACCATGGAGTTCGGGGACTTCCGTCGTTTCCTGGGGGCCTGTCATCTCAGCATCGACCTGTTCGCCCACAACCCCGAGCGTGAGTTGGCGATGGTGACCCGCACCGCCGTGTCGTTGTCGTGCGGCCTGCCGGTGCTCCACGTCCCGTTCACCGAGACCAGCGAGTTCGTCCGCGACCACGACGCGGGCTGGCTGGTCGACGCCGACGACCTCGACGGGATCCGGTCCGCACTGTCGGAGGCCACCGAGCAGCCTGAGGTGCTGGCGGCCAAGCGGGCCGGGGCCGAGGAGGTCGGTCGCACCGTGCTGGACCCCGCAGTTGCCACCGAACCGCTCCATGACCTGCTGGAGGACCTCGCGTGACCACCTCCACCCTGCACGTGCTGACCCCGACCTGGAAGCCGGTCGGCGGCGTCGTCAAGATCATGGACTACGCCAACCACGCGCTGGCCGCCGGGATGGACGTGTCGTTCTGGTGCCCGCGTGCGTGGGACCCGGACCTGCCGTTGTTCGCCATCGAGCGCTTCGCCGACCTGGTGCCCGACAACCCCCGGGTGTCGATCCACGCCGACCAGCAGTTGACCATGCGGGCGCGCGACCTCGCGTTCGTGTCGTTGCCACCCAACTTCGAGGTGGCCCACCGCTCCCTGCCCCGGGGCATGTCGCCCGAGCGGATCATCCACATCATCCAGAACGTGCGCCACGTCACCCCGACGTGGCTGCGCGGCTACCCGCTGCGGCTGCTGACCCGACCGGCCGCCCGGATCTCGACCAACGACATCGTCCGTGACGCCGTGGCCCCCTTCGTGGACCCACGCACCATCCACGAGGTGATCCCCCTTGGCCACGACCTGGGGTACTTCCACAAGGAGCGTGCCGACGGGTTCGTACGCCCGATCCGGGTCGCCCACACGGCCTGGAAGTCCGACATCGGCGACCGCACCGAGGCCGCGCTGGACGACGACCGGTTCACCTTCCGGGCGATCCGGGAGTCGGTGCCGTGGTCGTCCCTGCGCGACCTCTACCACTGGGCGGACGTGTTCCTGTGTGCGCCCAACCCCGAGGAGGGGTTCTACATGCCGGGGCTGGAGGCGATGGAGGCCGGGTGCCTGGTGGTGACGCCCGACGTCGGGGGCAACATGGCCTACTGCCGTCCGGGCGAGAACTGCCTGCTGGTGGCCTACGAGGACGTGGACGGCTACGTGGCGGCGCTGCGGACGCTGGCGGACGCCGACGACGGGCAACGTGCCGCGATGCGGGCGGCCGGCCACGCGTCGACCGCCCCGTTCAACCTCGATGACGAGCGTGACGGGTTCGCGGCCTTCGTCGACACCCTGTGGGGTCGCATCGACCGGTGGGAGTCCTGAGGCCGTCCGGGCCGCACGACGGCGGCGCTCAGTCGCGCGCGACCGCGGGGGCCTCGGCGACGGCGGGTCGGTCGGCGACCACCGCGGCCAACCACAACACCGCGACCACGCCCAGCGCGCCGGTCGTGGCCACGGCCAGCCAGTCGGGGCCGGGGTACCACGCGACCCACGCACGCAGGCGACCGACCAGGTCGTCGTCGGCGCCGTAGCGACGCAACCACACCAGGGCTGCCCGGACCTGCCACAGCACGACCCCCGCGGTGACGACCACCGGCACCACCCACGGCGGGATGGCCAGGCGTCGTGCCGCACGCACCAGCGCGGC
>JAGXFT010000110.1 GCA_024637135.1 Nitriliruptorales bacterium
CCCAAATGCATTCGGACTCTGTCGCCGACACAGGAGTGAGACCTCGACGAATGCGCTGGGCGTTGCGAGCCCCCGGGCGAGCAACCCAAATGCATTCGGACTCTGTCGCCGACACAGGAGTGAGACCTCGACGAATGCGCGTGGGCCCGGTGGGACTTGAACCCACGACCGAACGATTATGAGTCGCCTGCTCTGACCAGCTGAGCTACGGGCCCGCGTGCGGGCAGGCTAATGGCCCGCCGCCCTCAGGCATCCAGGCCGGTGGCGGCTCGGACGGCGGCGGCGAAGCCGTCCAGGTCCTCGACTGTCACGGTCAGCCCCGGACTCGCCGCCACCGGGAGCGCCCTCACCGGCTCGTGGAAGCAGACGCACACCCCACCCGCCGTGTTGCTGCCGTAGGTGGCACCACGATCGGACAGCGACAGGCGCGCGCCGATGGCCTTGAACCAGCGGTAGTCACGCGTGATCTGCACGTCCTTGATGTTGTCGACCGGCGTGCGCACGCCGAGCCACCCGAACCGGACCACCAACTGGTCGTCGTCGAGCACGACCGACGAGTTGCCGGCATGCGCACCCGCGGTCACCAGCGCCATCGGGGCGAAGCGTGCGTCGAAGGCGAACGGGAAGGTGGTGGCCACGGGTATTCCTGCGAGCGGAGGGGACGAATCGTACGACATCGCCAACACGACACGGGCAGGATGTCACAGCGGGGGATCACGCCGCCGACACGGCCACGGCCGGGTCGGGCCGCGCAAGTCCGTGCTCGCAACGCCCGCGCGAACGCGTCCACCCCGACGGACCCAGTACCCTCGGGTGACGGCCTCGTCCGCGTGACGGGGCCCTCGTGCGTTCCGAGACCACTCGTCCGACCGACCCCGTCGGACCGTCCCGGCCCCACGGCCCCGTGCGCGCCCCCGCCCATGACTCCCGGCGCCCGGCTCCCGCACCGCCTCCCACCGCCCCACAGGATCCACCCATGAGTACCCGATCGGTCACCCGCGACGACCGTCGCAACGTCGCCATCATCGCCCACGTGGACCACGGCAAGACCACACTGGTCGACGCGATGCTGCACCAGTCCGGGGCCTTCCAGGCCCACCAGGCGATCGCCGACCGCGTGATGGACTCGGGGGACCTCGAACGCGAGAAGGGCATCACGATCCTGGCCAAGAACACGGCCGTGGTGCGTGATGACGTCACCATCAACATCGTGGACACCCCCGGCCACGCCGACTTCGGGGGCGAGGTGGAACGCGCTCTGGCCATGGTGGACGGCGCCCTGCTGCTGGTCGACGCGGCCGAGGGACCGCTCCCCCAGACCCGTTTCGTGCTGCGCAAGGCGCTGGACCTGGAGCTGCCACTGGTGCTGGTGGTCAACAAGGTGGATCGCCAGGACGCCCGCGCGGCCGACGTGGTCGACGAGGTGTTCGACCTGTTGATCGACCTGGGCGCTGACGACGACTCCATCGACATCCCGGTCCTGTACACCAACGCCAAGGCCGGCCACGCCGGGCTGACCCCCGACCACCTCGAACCCGACCTCGACCCGGTCTTCGACACCATCCTGTCGGCGATCCCGGCCCCCGAACACGACCCCGACCACCCGTTCCAGGCGCTGGTCACGATGCTCGACGCGTCGCCGTACCTGGGCCGGCTGGCGTTGGCCCGGGTCCAGCACGGCACCGTCACTCGCGGCCAGCCGATCGCCTGGATGCGTGCGGACGGGTCGGTCGAGACGGTGAAGCTCGCCGAGCTCTACCTCACCGAGGCGCTGGATCGCGTCCGGGCGGACCAGGCCGGCCCCGGTGACCTGATCGCGGTCGCCGGGCTCGACGACGTGATGATCGGCGACACCCTCGCCGACCCCAAGGATGCCCGCGCACTGCCTCGGCTGACCGTCGACGAGCCGTCGCTGGGCATGACCATCGGCGTCAACAAGTCGCCGCTGGCGGGTCGCGAGGGCAGCAAGCTCACCGCCCGACTGATCGAGAACCGGTTGCGGTCGGAACTGGTCGGCAACGTGTCACTGCGCGTCCTCCCGACCGAGGAACCCGACGCCTGGGAGGTCCAGGGCCGTGGCGAACTGCAGTTGGCGGTGCTGGTCGAGACCCTGCGACGCGAGGGCTTCGAGCTGACCGTCGGCAAGCCCCAGGTGGTGCTGCGTGAGATCGACGGCGTCACCCACGAACCGTTCGAACTGCTGACCGTCGACGTCCCCGAGGAACACGTCGGGACCGTGACGCAGTTGCTGGGCACGCGCAACGGACGCATGGTCGACATGCAGCACGGCAGTGACGGCTGGGTCCGGATCGGGTTCCACGTCCCGGCCCGGGGCCTGATCGGCTTCCGCACCGAGTTCATGACCCAGACCCGCGGGACCGGCATCCTCAACCACGTCGCCGACGGCTACGAGCCGTGGACCGGCGACCTGCGCACCCGCCCCAACGGCTCCCTGGTCGCCGACCGGATCGGGTCGTCGACGACCTACGCGTTGCTGCCGCTGCAGGATCGTGGCGAGATGTTCGTCGCACCGGGCGAGGAACTCTACGAGGGCATGATCATCGGCGAACACACCCGCGGCGAGGACCTCGACGTCAACGCCAGCCGCGAGAAGAAGGCCACCAACGTCCGCAGTTCCACCGCGGAGGAACTGGTGCGCCTTGCGCCGCCCCGCGAGCTGTCGCTGGAGCAGGCGCTGGAGTGGATCCGCGACGACGAGGCGGTCGAGGTCACTCCGAAGCACGTGCGGCTCCGCAAGGTCGTGCTCGACCAGACGACGCGCGCCCGAGCGGCCAAGCGCGCCAAGTGGGGCGGTGCGCCCGGCGCGGCCTGACCCGACCTCACCCGCCACAGCGACGCCAACGGGGTGGTCCCGTCGGTCGGGCAGGGCCGGGGACGGACGGGGCGGGGAGTGCGACCGGACACCCGACGTTTGGGCACCGCAGATCCACGGATCCACGGTCGCCAAGGCCTATCCTGTGCCACGGCGCCGAGCGCGCCGACCCGGGCTGTCGGCCACGGCCACTCGCCGCCCGACCGCCACACCCCCGGCCACCACCCCCGACCACCACTCCCCGGACCAGCGCGCCCCGGCCACGTTCCCACCACTTCCTCGCCTCGAGGCCTCCATGAGCATCGCTGCCCCAGCCACCCCCGCCGCGACCCCGAAGGACCGGCCGTTGTCGGTGTCCGACACGGACGCGGACCGCTGGACGCCGCTGACCGACGACGAACGTCGCCAGTTCCACGACGAGGGCTACGTCGTCGTCCGCAACGCCATCGACGAGGACCGCCGGCTCCGGGTCGAGACAATCATCGACGAGTTCTACGCCGAGGCCAAGGCCGCCGGCGACCTGTGGAAGGGCGACTGGCTGCACCTCCAGGGCGGCGTCATCCGCCACCCCGAGTTCGTCCGCCTGCTGGACGACAACAAGGCGTTCCGCTGGATCTGGGGCCTGCTGGGCTGGAACATCTACAGCCACCACAACCACCTGGACGTGAACCCGCCGCTGGACGAGTCCGGCGACCCCGAGCGCTGGGGCTGGCACCAGGACGGCTGGCGCCAGAACTCCGACGCCGAGTACATGGGCGACTACTACGGCTACGAGGTCAGCCGACCGCAGTTCTCGATCAAGACCGCGATGCTGTTCTCGGACCTCTCCGAGCCCGACCGCGGCTCGACCCTGATCATCCCCGGCAGCCACCTCGACAACAGCCTGCCGCGGCCGGACGACCCCGAGGACTTCGAACACCCGGAGGGCACCATCCAGGTCACCGGCAACCCCGGCGACGCGCTGGTGTTCGACCGCCGCATGTGGCACTCGCGGTCGCGCAACCACTCCGACATCACGCGCAAGATCCTGTTCCTGGGCTACACCCATCGCTGGATCCGTCCGCTCGACCCGATGCCGCTGGAACTGGCGGAGGACTTCTGGGGTGACCTCACCGACGTGCAGAAGCAGCTCGTCGGGGCCGGCCCGAACCTCCCCGACTACTGGGGCATCCACGAGGCGGGCGGCATCAACGACGCCATCCCGCTGCGCGCGGAACTGAAGGAACGTGGCCTGCTCGACCGCTCGGTCCCCTGGCTGCGCTGAGCGCCTGCCACTCGCGCTGGGGCGCTCGGGCAGGTTTGCAGAACTCGCTCCGCTCGTTCTGCGCCCGGAGCCGCGCCTGCCAGTCGCTGCGCTGGTCCTGCGGTCCGGATGATCCTGCGCCGCCTCAGGTCCTGGGGAGGCGGGCCTCGGCCAGTTCGATTCGCTTCATGGCCTGGCGACGGGGGGCGGGCGGCAGTTCCCGGGCCTCGACCCGGGCCGCCTCCGCCGCCTCCGTTCCCAGTTCGCGCTGGTTGGTGATGACCGCGAACTCCAGCCGCCGCACCGGTTCGGTGATCGCGCCGTTCCGCAACGCCGTCTTCGGATCCTCCAGCCGACGGCACCAGTCGTCCACCGCTGCCGCCAGGGTGGCCACGTCGGTCGGGTCGGGCCCGACCAGCCGGGTGAACCCGGTGGCCGCGTGGGCCTGTTGGGGCAGCACCGGCAACGTGGGCACCGACCGCGAGAAGGCCATCTCGCCGATCGGCCACACCACGCCGGCCACCACCTCGTCGATGGTGCGGGGCCGCCGCAGCAGTCGTCGCACCCAGCCGGGTCCGGCCGGGACGATCGCCACGTGGTCGTGTCGGTCGGCATGGCGTCGCACCAGGCGCTGGGTCGACCCGGGGCCGTCGGCGGGCTCGAAACCCTTGCGCGCGAGGGCGGCGGCCACCTGGCCCACGGACGGCCGACTCACTCGCGGGCCCGGATCTCGCGGCGGGCCACCGACATCTCATGGACCTCGTCGGGCCCGTCGAAGAGTCGCATGGCGCGGATCTGGGCATGGAACGATGCCAGTGGCACATCGTCCGACACGCCTGCGCCACCGTGGACCTGGATGGCCTTGTCGATCACGTACTCGGCGGCGGCCGGTGCGGCCAACTTGATCGCCGAGATCTCCATCCGCGCCCCCTTGTTGCCGACCGTGTCCATCAGCCACGCGGTCTTGAGGGTCAGGGTGCGGGCGGCCTCGATGCGGACGCGGGACTGGGCGATCCAGTGCTGGATCTTGCCCTGGTCGGCCAGCCGCTTGCCGAACGCGACCCGCTCGATCGCGCGGTCGATCAGCAACTCCAGTGACCGCTCCGCCATGCCGATGGCACGCATGCAGTGGTGGATGCGCCCCGGACCGAGCCGCTCCTGGGCGATCCGGAAGCCGTCGCCCTCGTTGCCGATGAGGTTGGACGCCGGCACCCGTACGTCCGTGAAACGCATCTCGGGATGGCCGCCGTGCCCGTCGTAGCGTCCGAGGACGGGCAACTCGCGCACCACCTCGACCCCGGGCGTGTCGAACGGCACGAGGATCATCGACTGCTGGTGGTAGCTGTCGGCGTCCGGGTCGGTCACCCCCATGAACACGCCGACGCGGGCTCGTGGGGAGGACGCGCCCGACGACCACCACTTGCGCCCGTTGACCACGTAGTCGTCGCCATCGCGGGTGATCGACGACTGGATGTTGCGGGCGTCCGACGAGGCCACGTCGGGCTCGGTCATGAAGAACGACGACCGGATCTCGCCCGCCAGCAGCGGCTCGAGCCACTGCGCCTGCTGCTCGGACGTCCCGAACAGGTGCAGCACCTCCATGTTGCCGGTGTCCGGCGCCGCACAGTTCGTGGCCTCGGGTGCGACCAGCGGCGAACGACCCAGGATCTCGCACAACGACGCGTACTCGACGTTGCTCAGCCCGGCCCCGTGCACGTCGTCGGGGAGGAACAGGTTCCACAGCCCACGTCGGCGTGCTTCCGCCTTGATGTCCTCCAGCAACTCCGGGTGGTGGTGGCGATTCCCCGACGCCTCGACCTCGGCCGCCAGGACCGACTCGTTCGGGTAGATCCACGAGTCCATGAAGTCCAGCAGGTCGTCCCGCAACGTGGCCGCACGATCCGAGAGGGCGAAGTCCATGGGGTGCGGTCCGTGGTCGAGGACTCCGAATCATAGGCGCCGAGCGGACGGATCATGGGCGCCGAGCGGACGGGCACGACGACGGGACGGCCCCGTGAGGGACCGTCCCGTGATCAGCGTCGCGGCTCGAGGCCTACCGCAGCCCGAGCTTGCGCGAACAGGTCGGCCACGCGCCCCAGCCCTGGGCGTCCAGGACACGCTCGGCGATGCGGATCTGGTCGCCCTTGGAGGCCTGGTGGGCGCCGTCCGCCATGCCGGCATCCTTGAAGGAGTCCCAGGTGTCCGGGTGGAACTGGAGGCCACCCTCGAACAGGCCCTCGCTGATGTCCCAACGACCGCTGGACTCGCACTGGGCGATGTCGTCCCAGACGGATCCGGACGGACCGTCGTCCTGGGCCTGCGGTTCCGGCTCCGGCTCGGGCTCGGGTTCCGGTTCGGGCTCCGGTGCCGGTTCGAGTTCCGGCTCCGGCTCGGGGTCCGGGTTCGGCGCGGGGGCCGGTGCCGCCACGGCCTCGGGGGCGGGCTCGGGCTCCCGCCTGGGCTCGGGGGTCGGCTCCGGGATCTCCGGCAGCGGGACGCCGTCGCGACCGACGAACACGTACCGCACGGTCACCGCGGGAGCCGGGACGTCCAGG
>JAGXFT010000111.1 GCA_024637135.1 Nitriliruptorales bacterium
CGTTCGGCGTGGTCAGCCCAGGAGGCGGGCCACCTCGGCCGGGTCGAGTCGATCCAGCGGTCGCGGCTCACGGGGGTCAGTCGCGTCCCCGTCGCCCAGCGGTCGTTGCCACCACCCGACGTCCTGCCAGGCCCGGAACTTGCGACCCACGGCGGTCGACCGTCCGGCGGGACGGAACCCCAGTGCCTCGTGGAACGCGACACTGGCGTCGTTGGGCAACCCGATCCCGGCGATCGCCTGGCGGTGGCCCTGGACGTCCAGCAGCGCGAGCAGCGACTCGTAGAGCCAGCGACCGAGCCCCTGGCGTTGGGCACCGGCATCGAGGTAGGCCGACACCTCGACGGTCCAGCGGTACCCGTCCCGGGAGCGGTAGGAACCCCCGTACGCGTAGCCGAGCACGGCGGTCGCATCCTCGACGACCAGCCACGGCCACCGGGGGAGGGTCGCGGCGAGTCGTGCCACCATCACCTCGGGCGTGGGCGGCACCACCTCCAGGCTGACGGTCGTGTCGACCACGTACGGCGCGTAGATGCGGGCGATGGCGGGACCGTCGGCGGGACGGGCCAGGCGCAGGGAGGTCGTCATGGGCCAGACCCTATCCCGGCCGTGAGGGGCACGGCCCACCGCCGAGACGATCGGCCACGGTCAGCCGCTGACGCCGCGCGAGCCTGACGATGCATACTGGCCCCGCCCGACGATCGCCGCGACGACACGGACACGGGGATGGACCACCTGCACTGGCTCGAGGCCGAATCACAGTCGTTCCTGGACGCGGCGTCGGCGGGTTCGCTCGACGACCCCGTGCCGACCTGTCCCGGCTGGCTCGTCCGCGACCTGGTGGGCCACCTGGGCATCGTGCAGCAGTTCCACGGGAGCCACCTCGCCCGTGGCGTGACCGACCCGCCCGACGGCACCCGGCCGTCCGCACCCACCGACGACGGACTGCTCGAGTGGTTCGCCACCGGGGCGGATCGGCTGGTCGTCGACCTGCGTCACCTGGGCACGACGACGCCGGCCTGGAACTTCCTGGGTGCGGAGCCCGCGACCACCGCGTTCTGGCATCGTCGCCTGGCGCACGAGGCCGCCGTCCACCGCTGGGACGCCCAGGCCGTCCGCGGTCGCGCCGACCCGCTGGACCCGGCCCAGGCCATCGACGGCGTGGACGAGGTCCTGGACACGTGGGCACCGGTGCGGTGGGGGACAGACGACCACCCACTGGACGCCCGCTTCGACCTCGAACTCGTCGACGTGGGGGTCCGGCGCACCGTGGTGTTCGGCGCCGGCTCGCGGTCGGTCGGACTGGCCGGGTCGGCGCAGGACCTCCTGCTCGGACTGTGGGGGCGGCGGCCGCTGGCGGACCGGGTCGTCGACGGGGACGCGTCGCTGCTGGCCCTGGTCGACCAGCCCTGACGGTCACGGGCCCAGCGGATCGACCCGGCGGCGGCCGGGGCTCGTGGGCGCCCGGGGGTCGGGTCGGGGCGAGTCGCCGGACCGGCCTGCTCGGTAGCGTGACCAGCCGTTCCCCTCCCGATCACGGAGGACGACATGCTCACCGATCACGCGACCATCCGACACACGGTCAACTTTCGACTGGCGCCGGAGGCCGACGCCGCGGTCTCCGTGGAACTGGACTACCGCCGCGCCGACGCGACCTCGACCTGACCGCACCGCACGACCCGGAAACACCGGCCCCACACACCTTCCGAGGGCGACCATGACCGACGCCGACCACGCCACCGCCGACCACGCCACCGCCGACCGCGCCCGCCCGGACACGACGACCCCGCGACGCCGCGAACCCGTCACACCGTCCTACGAGGCACCCGAGGGGGCGACGACCTCCATCACGTGGGCCCCGCCCGGCCACGATGCGCTGGCGGTGACCGCGACCGCCGGCTGGACGGTCCTTCGCCGCGAGGAGTCGCCCGCCGCGGAGGTCTTCTCGGTCGCGTGGGTGGTCGACGACGCGCCCGCGGACCGTCCGGTCACGTTCGTGTTCAACGGCGGACCGGGTGCGTCGGCGGCCTACCTCCACGTCGGGGCCATCGGCCCGCGTCGCATCGACTTACCATCCGACGGGTCACTGCCGGCGATGCCCGTGCGCGTGGTCGACAATGACGCGTCGTGGCTGCCCCAGACCGACCTGGTGTTCGTCGACCCCGTCGGCACCGGGTTCTCCCGACGCATCCCGGCGTCGGGGACGGAGGGCAAGGATGCCAAGGGCGCATCCGGATCTGGCGACCACGGGTACTACGAGTTCGCGGCGGACCTCTCCGCCATGCGCGAGTTCATCGGCCGGTGGCTGTCCGCCAACGGACGGTGGTCGGCTCCGGTCGTGATCGCCGGAGAGAGCTATGGCGGCTACCGCGTCGGTCGACTGGTGCGGTCGCTGCAGGAGGACGAGGGGGTGGGACTGGCGGGTGCCGTCATGATCTCCCCGGCACTGGAACTGGCGCCGCTGACCGCCACGGACTACTCGCTGGAGGCGTTCATCGACACGCTGCCCACCATGGCGGCCGGCGCGCTGCACCACGGACGCTGCCGCGCCGTGGGGGAGGGGGCCACGGTCGACGAGGTCATGGCCGCCGCGGCCGAGTTCGCGACGGGCGACTACGCCACGTTCCTCGCCCGCGGGGCGGGCATGGATGCCGACGCTCGCGACGACGTGCTGGCGCGACTGGCCGACCTGATCGGGTTGGAGCGCGCCGTCATCGACCGGGTCCACGGGCGGATCACGATCGCCACGTGGGTGCGGGAACTGCTGCGCGACGAGCGCCGGGTGGTCGGCCTGTACGACGCCACGCAGGTGACCACCGACCCGTTCCCGGACCGCGAACCGTTCGCCGGCGCGGACCCCACGCTGGCCGGGATCACGCCGGCCTTCACCATGGGCGTCAACCAGGTGCTGCGGGGCGAGATCGGGATCCAGTCCGAGCGCCGCTACGAACTGATCAGCATCGACGTCAACGAAGCCTGGAAGGTCGATGAGGACGTCCACGCGCTGGAGATCCCGCCCGGCGCGACCGACGACCTCCGGTACGGACTGTCCCTGAATCCGCACCTGCGGGTGCTGATCGTGCACGGGCGCCACGACCTCGTCACGCCCAGCCACACGTCCGTGCGGTTGCGCGACCTCATGCGACTGGACCCGGACACCGGCGACCGGGTCGACCTGCGCACCTACGACGGCGGCCACATGTTCTACGCACTGGCCGACAGCCGCAGCGCCTTCGCCACCGATGCCCGCGCCTTCCTCGCCACCTGCCTGGGCGAGCCGGACTGACCGTGCACCTCCGGGATGCAACCGGACCGGTCCGGCGCCCGTCCGACCCCCGACGGGATCGGACTCGACCATGCCCTCGCGCACCCGTTCCGCCGTGGCGGTGATGGCGACCGTGCTCGCGGCGTGCACCGGGTCGGCTCCGCCGGGACCCCAGTCGCCGCCGTTGCCAACGCCGTCCGCAACCCCCGCGCCGGGCGAAGGTGCGGATGCGCCGCAGCGTCACCTCGGTCAACGCCTGGGCGAGTTGGCCCGGGTGCATGGACCGCACCGCGTTGCGGACGGGTCAGCAGTCCCGCTGGTCCCGTTCAGACGTTTGTATTCAAGATAATGCTGATTATGCTGAAGCGCAGGTGAACGTCGAGTGTGCGGATCGCCCGTGTATGCCGGGGTGATGCGCACACTCGACAAGGGCTCCCCCCCGCCCCCCTCGAGGTCAGGTCAGCGGTGACACGGTCGCCGTGGACAGGCGCGCCATGCCGCGGTCGAAGGTCACCAGCCGCACGCCCGCGTTGCTGGCCGTATGCACGATCACGAAGTCGTGCACGTTGCCGGCCAGGCCCAGTCCGGCGCCGACGTCCACCAGCTCGCGGTACACGTCGACGTCCGGCACGACCAGGATCCTGTCCTGGACGTAGGTCCGGAGGGCGATCTCGACTTCGGTGGCAGGAAGTCGGAAGTGACGACGCAGCACCGACCAGGTCTCGGCGACGACCGGGCCGATCACGTGCGTGGCGTCCGCAGCGGCCGGGGCCGCGCGCCCACGGTGGACGTGGCCAGCGACATGTGCCGACACCAACACGCTGGTGTCGACCGCCCCAGAAGTGACCTCAGCCATCACGACGTCGGTTGGTCGCGGTCCTCGCGATCCCTGGCGATGGCGTCGGCGACCTCGTCGGCACCGACCTCGCGTCCGACGTCCAGCACGACCAGGCCGAACTCGTCGACCGCCGGAGGTTCGCGACGGGGGCTGTGCGGGCTGAGCGACAAGCCGTCCGGCCCCTCGTCCAGCACCACCTGTCCCCCGTCCTCGCCGACCCCGAGCGCCCGCCTCAGACGGGCAGGGATCACCATCCGTCCAGACGCATCGACCTTCACCTCGACCGTCATGTCAGACCCACCTTCGCCGCGTGCCATGAATCTACCATGCCTATGGTACACGGCGTCGACACGTCTACTACCGTCGAACACGACCCGAGTTCGATGGCAGGCGCAGATGCTCGGTCGGATCGCCGTGGCAGTGCTGCTGGTCGTCCTCGCCGCATGCAGGGCGCGAACGGCGAACAAGCATCGACGTCTGCCTCGCCGACTGTCGCGAACGTGGACGCATCCGACGGTGCGCGCGACCTGCCGTGTGGGGATGTCATCGGCCGACCCGACCAACTCCCGGATGACTACGTCAACATCCTGGATGCGGTGGCGCTACCCGCATCCAGAAGCGCGCACCCGGCAGCCCGTCCTGCCGGCGACCGCGACTCGCTCTGCGAGTTCGTGTCATCTGCTGGCTCCGTCTGATGAGGCCTTCAGTGGGTGGTGACCGGGCCCGGTGTCGTGTGGGCCGTGCGGATCGGATCCTCGACCAGGCAGTCCCGGGTGATGTCGGGGACCTGTCGGCAGCCGGCCAAGGCCATGGTGAGGTCGAACTCGGCCAGCAGGTTGCGCATGACGTCGTGGGCGCCACGGCGTCCGGCGATCGCCAGCCCGTAGACCCACGGGCGACCGACCAGGACGGCCTCGGCGCCCAGGGCGATGGCCTTGAAGGCATCCGCACCCGTGCGGACACCACTGTCGAACAGCACCGCGAGGTCCGACCCGACCGCGTCCACGACGCCCGGCAGGGCCTGCAGCGCACCGACCGCGCCGTCGACCTGGCGTCCACCGTGGTTGGACACCACCACGCCGTCCACGCCGTGGTCGCGGGCGGTCCGGGCGTCGTCGGGATGCAGCACGCCCTTCAACACGATCGGCAGGTCGGTCCACTCGCGCAGGGTCGCGAGGGCGTCCCAGGTCAGGTCGGTGCGCACGAATGCGTCGATGAACGTCTCGGCCGTCGCCCGCACGACGGGTGACCGGAGGTTGTCCACCACTCCCCCGGGATGGTTGCGCGCCTGCGCCAACAACGTCCGGACCGCCCCCAGGGTCGGCGACGGACGCTCGACGCCTTCCTGCGCGGCCACGCGTGCGCGCACCAGTTCGGCGAAGCGGGGGTCCGAGGTGTACTGCGCGATGCCCTCGTAGCGGATGAACGGCAGGTGGCCGAGGTCGAGATCCCGCGCGCGCCAGCCCAGCAGCGGGGTGTCGAGCGTGACGACCAACGCGGTCGCCCCGATCCGTACGGCGCGCTCGACCAGGCTGCGCGCCAGTGCCTCGTCGTTGCTCCAGTACAGCTGGTACCACCGCTCGGCGTCCCCCAGCACGCGCGCGGTCTCCTCCATGGGCGACGACCCCTGGGTGGAGATGACCATGGGCATGTCCAGGGTCCGGGCCGCGGCCGCCACGCCCAGGTCGCCTTCGTCGTCGACCAGCTCCAGCGCGCCGATGGGTGCGAACAACAACGGGCTGTGCAGCGACGTGTCCAGGACGGTCGTCGAGGTGTCACACGTCGACACGTCGCGCAGCACGCGCGGGACTATCCGCCAGTTCCGGAACGCGTCACCGTTGGCCCGGGCGGTGTCCTCGGACCCGGCCGATCCGTCGACGTAGGCCCACGCCCGCGGCGACATCGCCGCCTCGGCCGCCCGACGCAACTCGTCCGGGTGCACGGGCACCCTCGGCATGGTCCCGAAGGCCCCCTCCCGGTAGATCTCGGCCTGGACCCGGCGTCCCACGGAGTTGGCGGACGGAGGACTGGACGGCATCGTGGGGCCCCTCTTCGACGGACGGGCAGTGCCGCCAAGGCTACGTCGCCCCGACCGGCCGGTCGGCTCCACGTTCGACGCCGTCCAGGATCCGCCATGGGCACGGCGGCTGACACCTCGACGGTGCCGCCCGCACGGCCACCTGGTCACCCGCCGCGTGGGTGATCTGCCGGCCCCTTTGCCTGCGTGGTCGTGACAAGTATGGTGAGGAATCGCGTTCCCCGGACCTCGACGAGGTGCCCCATGGCAGGACGTCGCAGCCTCCTGACACCCCCCGCGCTGGACGACTACGTCCGTGCCCACACGCGCGCTCCGGACGACCTCGAACTCGCCCAGCATGCGGCCACCACCGACCTCGGCGGCGTGTCGTCGATGCGCATCGACCACGAGCAGGCCGTCCTCACCACCCTGCTCACCCGCCTGGTCGCGCCGACGATGGCGGTCGAGGTCGGCACCTTCACCGGTGCCTCGTCCCTGGCGATCGCCCGCGGCCTGCCGCCCGACGGCGTGCTGCACTGCTACGACACCTCGCTGCACTGGACCGACATCGCCCGCGGGTTCTGGCAACGGGCCGGCGTCGCCGACCGCATCCGCCTGCACCTCGGGCCGGCCGCCGACGGCCTGGCCGAACTGCCCCACGAGCGCATGATCGGGCTGGCGTTCATCGACGCCGACAAGCCCGGCTACATCACCTACCACGACGAGATCGTCCCCCGGCTGGTCCCGGGCGGGCTGTTGCTGGTGGACAACGTGCTCTGGTCGGGTGACGTCGTCGACGACGAGGTCGATGACGACAACACCCGGGCGATCCGTGCCTACAACGACCACGCCGCGGCCGATGACCGCCTCGAGGGCGTCATCCTGCCCATCGGCGACGGCTTGTTCGTCCTCCGACGCACCGACGCCTGATCCGGCACGGTCAGCCGATCCTGTCGAGATCGTGCCCGTTTCGGACGCCAACCGGGCCGATTCCGTGCGCTCGTAGCACGAACAGCTCCGACCGGGTGGTGCCACGCGAGTGGATTCCTAAGGTGAGGGAATCACCCCGGCCCGCTGTCCCCTTGCAATGGAGCAACCATGCGCTGGCTGACCGCACTGTTCCTGTCCGTCCTGTTGGTCGTGTCGGCGTCCGCGGCGGTGGCCGCGGCGCCCGAACAGGCGACCACTGGCGACCTCAAGGCATGGACCGCCGACGTCCCCGCCGGGGTCGCGATGGAGATGCGCGAGGCCGGCATCACGATCAGCTCCCAGGATGCACTCGAAAGCGGACTCATGCGCATCGAGGTCATCGCCACGGCCAAGGCACTCGCGGAGTTCCGGGGACCCGACGTCAAGTTCTCCAAGACCAGGGGACAGCGCATCGCGGACCGCACACCGGACGTCAACACGGGTGAGAACGTGTTCCGGCCGAATGACGGTCCCGAGGGCCTCGAGGCCGAGATGGTCGCGCTCGCCGAGGCCAACCCCGACCTGGTCAAGCTGGTCGACATCGGCGACACCGTGCAGGGGCGGGACATCTGGGCGCTCAAGGTCAGCAAGAACGCCAACCAACGTCCTGACGGGACCAAGCCGGCGGTGCTGTACAACGCGGCCCAGCACGCGCGTGAGTGGATCACGCCGGAGATGACCCGGCGCCTGACCCGTTACTACCTCGACAACTACGGCAGCGACCCCGAGATCACCCGGCTGGTCGACCGCAACGAACTGTGGTTCGTGTGGGTCGCCAACCCGGACGGCTACCAGTGGACCCACGAGGACCCGGCCAACCGCCTGTGGCGCAAGAACCTGCGCGACAACGACGGTGACGGGATCATCACGACCGCCGACGGCGTGGACCTCAACCGCAACTTCGCCTACAAGTGGGGCTACGACAACGAGGGCTCGTCGCCCAACTTCACCAACGAGACCTATCGCGGCACCGGCCCGATGTCGGAACCCGAGACCCAGGCGATGGACGGCCTGCTGGGATCGGTCGACTTCTCGTTCATGGTGAACTACCACTCCGCCGCGGAGTTGCTGCTGTACGGCGTGGGGTGGCAGGTGGACACCCCCTCCCCCGACGACATCGTGCAGATCGCGCTGGCCGGTGACGACGCCGAACCGGCGATCCCGGGCTACGACCCCGACCAGTCGGCCGAGCTCTACATCACCAACGGCGCGACCACCGGTCACGTCCACAACGTCCACGAGACATTGGGCTACACGCCGGAGATGTCGACCTGCGCGACGATCAGCAACAAGGACCCCGACGACGAGTGGGAGGCTGGCGACTGCCAGTCCGGATTCAACTTCCCCGACGACGAGGCACTGGTCGAGGAGGAGTTCCAGAACAACCTCCCGTTCGCCCTGGACATCGCCCGTTCCGCCGCCGATCCCAGCAACCCGGAGTCGCACCTGGGCAACGTCGCACCCGAGATCGTGGTCGACGAGTTCACCCAGTCCAACGGCACCGAGCAGGTCGTGCAGATCACGGCCGACCGCGAACTCGGGATGGTCCGGATGTACTACTCGATCAATGGTGGCAAGAAGGTGAAGGTCAACACCACCGAGTGGGACGGCGGCGAACGCTACGGGGCCGAGAACGACCTCTACTACGCCTGGCGTCGGGCCACGGTGACCGGCCAGCAGGCCGGTGACGAGGTTGAGGTGTGGTTCGAGGCCAAGAAGGCCAGGACCGAGCCATTCACCTACACCGTCGCCGACGACATCGGTGGCGACGTGCTGGTCGTGGCGGCCACCGACTGGGGCAGCGCCCTGTCGGGCGGCGCGACCGAACTGCGCTACGAGGAGTACTACGCCGACGCGCTCGAGGCCAACGGGTACTCGTGGGACCTCTACGACGTCGATGCCACCGGCCTCGCCCCGCACCCGCTCGGCGTGCTCGACCACTACGACTCGGTCGTGTGGTACACGGGCGACAACCTGGCCACGGACTTCGCCGGCCAGTTGAGTAGCGGCCTGATCGTCAGTTCCCGGATCGCGCACGAGGTCCCGATGGCCATGCGCGAGTACATGAACGAGGGCGGCAAGGTCCTGGCCACGGGCAAGAACATGGGACTGATGGAGTTCTTCGGCACCGGCTACGGCACCAACGGCGACCCGGACACCCCGTGCACCTCGGGCAACTGCCTGGTCATGACCAACGACGTCCACCAGTACTGGTTGGGGGGGTATCGCTGGAGCCGGCGTGGCGGCCTGGGCACCGACGGCAACGCCCTTGCGGTCGACGGCATCGACACGCCCTACGACGGCTACTCCTGGACGCTGGACGGTGGTGACTCCGCCATGAACCAGGGCAGCGTGAACGGCACGAACGCCACCGGGACCGGCACGGCGAC
>JAGXFT010000112.1 GCA_024637135.1 Nitriliruptorales bacterium
ATGTTCGCGAACTTCGCCGTGTTCGAGCGGCTGGTCGTGGCCGGTGACGCCACCGCGACGGCGGCCAACCTCGCGGCCGAACCGACGATGTTCCGACTCGCGATCGTGGCCTTCCTCGCCGTCTTCCTCATCGACATCGTGGTGGCGTGGGCGTTGCACGTGGTGTTCCGCCACGTCGCCCGCGACCGCTCGCTGCTGGCCGCGTGGTCACGGCTGGTCTACACCGTGTTCCTGGGAGTCGCGCTGGTGTTCGCCTTCCAGGCGCTGCAGCTGACGTCGGGGGCAGCGTCGCTGGCTGGCATCGATCCCGGGGTGCGCGACGCCCAGGCGCTGCTGGCGCTGGAGACCTTCGACGTCACGTGGCTGGTCGGGCTGACCGCGTTCGGCCTGCACCTGGTGCTGCTCGCGACCCTGGTGCTGCGCTCGTCGGCGCCGCGCGCGCTGGGGTGGCTGCTGGCCGTGGCCGGGGTGGCCTACGCCGTCGACACCGTCGCCCACCTGGTGTTGGCGGACTACGCCGCTGTCGCGGACGTGCTGCTGGTGCTGGTCGCCGTCCCGTCAGTCCTCGGCGAGGGCTGGCTCGGCCTGTGGTTGCTGCTGCGCGCCGGTCGGTGGGACCGATCGCGCCCGATCGGCCGTGCCGCCCGATGATCGTTGCCACGACGTCGCCAGCGTCCGGACCGACCCCACCCCGACGAGCTCGCCGGGGGTGGGGTCACGGCAGGTCCGAGCAGGCCCGAGGTCGGGCGTGGCAGGTCCGGGTCCGGGCGGGTCGGCGTCGCGCCGTCCCGCCCGATCGGGCGGTCGTGGACGTGGCGGCTGGAGCGCGCAAGCGATCCGACCCGGCCGGGTCGGATCACCCGGGTCCAGCACACGGCCCGTCCGCGAGCCCTGCGGGGGCGGGCCCAGCGGCCACGGGACAGCGGTCGCCACCCCCACCTGCACATGTTCGTGGTCTCGGACTCGGTGAGTCCTGGCTCAGTCGGTCCTGCTCAGTCGGTCCTGGCTCAGTCGAGGTGGGGGCCGGCGGCGACGAGGTCGGCACCGGCGACGTCGGTGAACTCGTCGAAGTTCTTGACGAAGCGCGCGGCCAGGTCGTGGGCCGCGTCGTCGTAGGCGTCCGGGTCGTCCCAGGTGCTGCGCGGGTCGAGCTGGTCGTCGGCCACGCCCGGGACGTGGGTCGGCACGGCGAACCCGAACGTCGGGTCGGTGCGGGTGGGGACGTCGTCCAGGTCGCCGTCGATCGCGGCGCGGATGACCGCACGAGAGGTCGAGATCGGGAAGCGCTCGCCGACGCCGTACGGGCCCCCGACCCAGCCGGTGTTGATCAGCCACACCTGCACGTCGTGCTGGTCGATCTTGTCGCCCAGCAGGTCGGCGTAGACGGTCGGGTGCAGCGGCATGAAGGGGGCGCCGAAGCAGGCCGAGAAGGTGGTCTGGGGCTCCTTGACGCCGCGTTCGGTGCCGGCCACCTTGGCGGTGTAGCCGGAGATGAAGTGGTAGCGGGCCTGTTCGGGGGTCAGGCGGGCGATCGGTGGCAGGATCCCGAAGGCGTCGGCGGTCAGCATGAAGATGTGGCGCGGGTGGTCGGCCATGCTGGTGGGGTCGACGTTGTCGAGGTGGGTCAGCGGGTAGGCGCCCCGGGTGTTCTCGGTGGTGGCGTGGTCGAGGTCGATCCGGTGGGTGTCGGGGTCGAAGGTGACGTTTTCGAGCACGGTGCCGAAGCGGCGGGTGGTGCGGTAGATCTCGGGCTCGGCGGTGTCGGACAGGCGGATCATCTTGGCGTAGCAGCCACCCTCGATGTTGAAGATGCCCTTGTCGTCCCAGGCGATCTCGTCGTCGCCGATCATGGCCCGGTCGGCCTCGGTGGACAGGGTGGTCTTGCCGGTGCCGGACAGCCCGAAGAACACCGCGCTGTCGCCGTCGCGACCGACGTTGGCCGACGAGTGCAGGCTCAGCACGCCCTTCTTGGGGAGGAGGTGGTTCATGACGGTGAAGATGGCCTTCTTGATCTCGCCGGCGTAGCTGGTGCCGCCGATGACGACCATCCGGCGGCCGAGGTCGAGCAGGATGAAGGCCTCGCTGTGGGTGTTGTCGCGCGAGGGCTCGGCATGGAAGCCGGGACAGTGCACGACGGTCCAGTCGGGGGCGAAGTCGGCCAGCACGTCGGGGTCGAACTCGCGGATGAACATGGTGCGGGCGAACAGGCTGTGCCAGGCGTGTTCGGTGATGACGCGGACGTCGATGCGGTGCTCGGGGTCGGCGCCGGCGTGGCAGTCCTGGACGTAGACGTCCCGGTTCTGCAGGTAGCTGCCCAGGCCGTACAGGACCTGCTCGAAGTCGGCCGGGGCGAAGGGCCGGTTGACCTCGCCCCACCAGATGTCGTCGTGGCTGACGGGATCGTCGACGACGAACTTGTCGTTGGCCGAGCGCCCGGTGTACTTGCCGGTACCGACCATCAGCGGCCCGAGGTGGCCGATCTGGGCCTCGCCGTTGCGCACGGCGTGTTCGTAGAGTTCGCCCGTGGAGAGGTTGTGGTGGACGGTCCCGACGTGGGTGAGGCCGGCATGTGACAGGTCGACCATGGTGGGGCCTTCGTCGTCGATGGGAGCGTCATGACCCACGCTACGAACCGGTCCCGGTCGTGATCGGCGCATTGGTCCCGTCATCTGCCGCCGAAGGTCCCTGCTGTCGCCCGGTTGGTCCGACTGGGGGCCTGGTGGGAGGTCGCGGCATCCCGGCAGACGTTTCACTCCCCGCCGGCCGGCGACCCGGGGCCGTCCCCGGCGGGGGCGTCGCCGGCGTCATCCGATGCGGTGCCGGGCCTGGCGGCGCCGTCCGACGGCGTCGCCGGCGACCGTGCGACGCACCCACCGGTCGGCGTGGCCGGCGTCGAGGTCGGCCAGCCACGCGTCCAGCGCCCGACCGGGCAGCGTCGCCCAGCGCGTCCTGCTCGGCCCCTCGACCCGCACGACCGCGCGGTGCCACGACGCTGCCTCGACCGCGACGACGCCCGCGTCGACCCGGCGGGGGCCGTAGTCGCGCACCGGGACCGCGCGTGTGGTCCCGTCGTCGTCGTCGGGATGCTCCAGTGGCAACGGCGTGCGCCCGGCCACCAGGTCGTCGCCCAACGCGATCTCGTCGCTGGCCAGCACGCCGGTGAGGCCCGGACGGGCCAGCGCCCATGACCGTGCGAGGAGGTCGCCAGCCGTGGCCGTGGAGGCTGGGTCCCGCAAGTGCACGGCGGTGGCTCGTCCGGAGGCGTACAGGTCCGTGCCGAGGGCCCGGCGGTCGACGTACCACCCATGGCGCCCGACGGCGGGGACCACCGTGACGACCGGCCGCGGGAGTCGTCGTCGCCAGCGTGGGTGGCGGGTGGCGTGCTCGGCCAGTCGCACCATCGCGACGGCCATGACCAACGCGGTCCGCAGCGGGGTCCCGGCCGTGAACTCGCCACCGACTTCCAGTCGCCCATGGCGGGGGCGCACCAACAGCCCGGGGGAGTCGACCCGGTCCAGGGCCAGCATCAGCGGCACGGCGAGGTGATCGGCCACCAGTCGTGCCACCCGGCAGACCCGCGACTCCGGCACTTCGACGCTGAGGTGGGTCGAGTAGCCGACCAGGCGATGCCCCGGGGGATGGGCGGCCAGCGCATCGGCCAGCTGCCGCCGACCGGCGGCCGCCAGGTCGAGCACCGAGCGGGTGCACCCGGGCGCCAGGGTCACCGGAGGCGTCGCTGCCTCGGCCTCGCGGCCGTCGGCGGTGACCAGGCCGCCCCACGTCGTGCGACGGGCCAACGGATCGCCCGGGTCGAGTGCCGTCCCGAGCGCCAGGGCGGGCCACAGCCGGCGTGCGTCCACCACGCCGTCGGGGCCGAGCGCAGTGAACTCGCGCTCGACGCCGCCGACGCGGTCGTTGCCGCCCCATGCCATGGTCTCACCCCGCGATGTTGGTCACCTGGTCGCTGCAGAACTGCTCGACCGCGGGCCGAAGGGTCGCCGCGTCGGCCGACACGATCGTGGCGCTGCAGGTGAACAGCGCCTCGCCGAACAGCCCGGCGTAGCCGACCCGGGTCGCCGACAGGTCGTCGGGTCCGGGCGGGCCGAAGCCGGCCCCGACGATGCAGGTGAGCACGAACCCCCCGGTCCCGAAGTCGGCGTCGGCAGTCTCGCAGCCCTCTGTCCCGCCCAGGAACGACCGGGCGCCGGACACGTCAGCGACGTCGCGTGGCTCCGGGTCGATGGAGAGGCCGACGTTGGAGGTCATCGTCTGGCTGCCAGTCTGGGTGGCGGTCCTGATCGTCAGCGTGACGGGCGTGGCCCAGTACTCGCAGGTGTGGCGCAAGACCGGCGGCAGTTCGATCCCCGCTGCCTGTTCCGGGTTCGGATCGCCCGGTTCCAGGGCGTAGACCTCGGTCGGGGACTCGCCCAGGAGCCCCGTGATGGCCGCTTCGTCGATCACGTCGCAGAAGGGGCCGATCGGCAGGGCCGGGCCGGCGGCAATCGGGCTGGGCGTGGGAGTCGCGGTCGGCGTGGGAGTCGCGGTCGGCGTGGGACTCGGTGCCGCCGACGGCGGGGTCGTGGGGCTGGGCGCGGCCGTGGCGGCGGGTACGGCCGCGGTCGAGGACGGTGGGGAGGCGGTGGGGCTCGCGGCGGCGAGTGGGTCGGGGTCCCCCCCCAGCCCACCGAGGGCCATCGCGACGGCACCGATTGCCAGCACGAGCCGGCCCGCGCCGGCCACGATCCACGGGGTGCGGCTCGCCCCGGTGGCAGCGGCGCGCGTGGGCGGACGTGTCGGTGTCGGTCCGGTCCCGGGGCCGGCGGTGTGGGGCGACGTCGCGCGTCGGCCCCGTCGGCCCGGGTCCCGACGACCCTTGTCACGCGGCGTGGGGTCCACGACGTTGCCGGCCAGGTCCCGCTCCGGGGCGATGACCGAGGTGGGATCGGGCTGGCGACCCGAGACCCGGGGACGTTGGCCCCGTGGCCCGGTCATCGGCGTCAGCCTGCGTCGGGCGGCGTGGGCGTCTCGCCGCCGTCCTCGGGCTCGTCGCGGCGGCGCCGCACGCGTTCGCGCGCCTCCTCGACGGTCCCGTCGGCAGCCGAACCGATGACCTTGTCCCGCACGGTGTCGGCGTAGTCCTGGCCGGCGTTGACGACCGACTCGGTCGTGCGCACCGTGGTGCGCTCCACCAACGACTGTGCCGCGCCGGTCGCCGCGGCTGCCGCCTCCGTCGCGGCGGCGACATTGCCCTTCTCCCCCATGGCCTGCTCCGTTCCTCGTCGGCCACGGTTGATCGCCTGGTCGGCCGAGCTTCGGCAGCCTAATCACTCGCCCCGGGGGGCTGAAAGGGACCAGGGTCCCGTTCACGTCGCCATCGGAACGGTTCGTCCGCCGATCAAGTCGACCATGACGACGGCGGCCGACAGGGCGAGCGGGAGCGGCACCAGCCGGGCGTCGTTGCCGCGGACAGGCGGCGCCAGGCGTGCTCGATGGTCACGCGCACGTCGATGCGTGCCCGGGGTCCGCGCTGGTGCGGCAGCCCGGGACGGAGACGTCCCGTTCGGACCGCGGCTGCCCAGGCCGCACAGGACCTGGTCGACGTCGGCGGCAGGCCATGCGCGCCCGTGGAGGCTCAGTCCTCGTTCGGATCGGTCCGGGCGTCCTGGTGGGTCTCGTGGATGGTGCCGGGCACGTGGTCCGGGTCATCACCGTCAACTGCAGGTGCTCGCCCGTCCACCGGGTGGTGCGGAAGGTGTCGTTGTCGAGCGTCGTCTGCTCGATGTCGACGGTGTACGGCTCGCCTCCGTGGTCGCTCATCGCCTGTTCCTCGCTGGTCGGTCGCGCCGTGGGTAGGTGGGTGCCGGTCCACGAACGACCGTGGTCGGCACGCTGGGACCCGAACCCGCGTGACCCTGGTCCTGCGGTCCGGGTCGACCTGGTCCAGGTGCCATCATCGTGGTTGACGTGGTCGCGGGCCGGGCATCGTGGTTGACGTGGTCGCGGGCCCGGCTCTGGCGTCCGTGCGTGCCTGGAGGTTCGTCGATGCGACGGTTCTGGTGCTCGACCGGGAAGGCACGTCCGGGGGAGCGCCGGTTCGGGTCTCCGGGCATGGGTGGTTGGCCCCACGGTGTGGGGCCGGTCGGGGTGGGGTCATCGTCGTGGCGTCCCGCCGGATGCATGCGACGGCGGGGCGGGCTGGGTGGTGTCGTGGTCACGGGTGGTGGGCCGGGTCGGCGGTTGCGGGTGGGCATCGTGGAGGACGGTGGGTGCGGGGGTGGTGGTTCGGATGGTGCCGGTG
>JAGXFT010000113.1 GCA_024637135.1 Nitriliruptorales bacterium
GACCTCGCCTGACTCGCTGCGCTCATCAGGTTTGAGAAACTCGCCCAAGGGCTCGTTTCTCACGCCACATCCCAGGCCGACACCGCCTGACTCGCTGCGCTCATCAGGTTTGAGAAACTCGCCCAAGGGCTCGTTTCTCACGCCACATCCCAGGCCGACACCGCCTGACTCGCTGCGAGCGCAGCCGCCCAGGGCCTGGATGTTGGGAGCGCAGCGAGCAACTCCAATGCCTCCGGAAGGGGCTCACGGCGAACCCCCCCTCGCCCCCGGCGGACGCGCGCCTACTCCCATTCGATGGTGCCGGGCGGCTTGGACGTGATGTCGTAGACCACGCGGTTGATGCCCTCGACCTCGTTGGTGATGCGCGACGAGATGGTCGCAAGGACGTCGTGCGGGATGCGTGCCCAGTCGGCCGTCATGGCGTCCTCGGAGGTCACGGCCCGGATCACGATGGGGTGGCCGTAGGTCCGCCCGTCTCCCTGCACGCCGACGGATCGGACCGTGAGCAGGGCGGCGTAGGACTGCCACAGCACACCCTCCAGCCCGGCTGCGCGGAACTCGTCCAGTGCGATCCGGTCGGCAGCGCGGACCAGGTCGAGCCGTTCCTGCGTGACCTCACCGACGATGCGCACGCCCAGCCCGGGACCGGGGAACGGTTGGCGCTGCACGATCGCGTCGGGCAGGCCAAGTGCCGTGCCCAACTCCCGCACCTCGTCCTTGAACAGGTCCCGGAGGGGCTCGACCAGGTCGAAGTCGAGGTCGGCGGGCAGCCCACCGACGTTGTGGTGGCTCTTGATCGTGGAGGCCGAATCGGAACCGCCGGACTCGATGACGTCCGGATAGAGCGTGCCCTGGACCAGGTACTTCGTCCCTGGGGCGTCGGCGTAGATGTCACGGGCGGCGGTCTCGAACTCGCGGATGAAGGCCTCGCCGATGACCTTGCGCTTGGCCTCGGGATCGACCACGCCGGACAACTTCGCGAGGAAGCGCTCCTGGGCGCGGACGTGGACGAGGTCGACGTGGAAGTGGTCGCGGAAGGTGGCCTCGACCTGGGTGCCCTCGTCGTGGCGCATCAGGCCGTGGTCGACGAACACGCAGGTCAACTGGTCCCCGACCGCCCGGTGCACCAGTGCAGCCGCCACGGACGAGTCGACCCCACCGGACAACCCGCACAGCACGGGGCGATCGCCGACCTGGGCCCGGATCGACTCGACCAGGTCGTCGATGATGTTGGTGGGTGTCCAGTCCGGGGCCAAGCCGGCCCCGTCGTAGAGGAAGGCCTCGAGCACGGCCTGGCCGTGGTCGGTGTGGGAGACCTCGGGGTGGTACTGGACCCCGAACAGGCGTCGCTCGACGTCCTCGATGACGGCACAGGGCGCGGCTGCCGTGCGGGCGGTGGTGACGAACCCGTCTGGCGCGACGGCCACGGCGTCGCGGTGCGACATCCACACGGTCTGGGTCGCCTCGGCACCGGCCAGCAGCACGCCGTCGTCATCGGCCGCCAACTCGGTCTTGCCGTACTCGGCGACGTCGGAATGGCTGACCGTGCCACCAAGGAGTTGCACCATCAGTTGCTGGCCGTAGCAGATGCCCAGCGTCGGCACGCCGAGGTCGAGGATGGCCGGATCCATGGTGGGGGCGCCCTCGGCGTAGACGCTGGCCGGTCCACCCGACAGGATCAGGGCGGCGGGGTCACGGGCCGCGACCTGTTCGGCCGTGATGGTCGCCGGAACGATCTCGGAGTGCACGCGGGCCTCGCGGACCCGCCGGGCGATCAGTTGGGCGTACTGCGCCCCGAAGTCCACGACCAGCACGGTCGGCACGTCGTCGGGCGTCATGGCCGTGCCCCGAGGCGCCGTCGCGACGTCGTCGGGGCGGGTGTCGGCGGTCGTGGCCGCCCCACTCACCCGTGCACCGTCAGTTCGGTGCGTTGGAGGTCCCGGCGCGAGCGTGCGCCGCAGACTGCCATGGCGCGGCGCAGCCCTCCGAACAGGTTGACGGTCCCGTCGTCTCGATGCGCCGGCCCGGTCAGGAGTTGTTCGAGCGTCCCGAGCTGGTCGACCCGCTCGAAGCGGCCGCGCGGCAGTTCGTGGTGGGCAGCCGACAGGCCCCAGTAGGCGCCGGCGCCGGGGGCCTCGGCCGCGGCGGCCAGCGCACGACCGACCATCACGGCGTCGGCACCGCAGGCGATGGCCTTGGCGACGTCCCCGCCGGTCCGCAGCCCGCCGGACGCGATCACCTGCACGTACCGCCCGGAGTCCATGAGATAGCGGTTGCGGGCGGCGGCAACCTCGGCGATCGCGGTGGCCCGGGGCACCCCGATGCCCAGCGCAGCCGAGGTCGTGGACACGCTCGAGCGTCCCATGCCCACCAGCACGCCGACCGCGCCGGTACGCATCAGGTGCGAGGCCGAGGTGGCGGAGGCGACGCCGCCGACCACCACGGGGATGTCGTAGCGCGCGGTGAAGTCGCGCAGGTCCAGCGGGTCGGTGTCGCCCTCCGAGACGTGCTGGGCGGTCACGGCCACGCCCTGGATGACCAGCAGATCCAGCCCCGCCTCCAGTGCGGCGGCGTGGTAGCGCCCGACCTTCTGTGGGGTGAGCGAGCCCGCGGCGATGCCGGCCGCGGCCAGTTCCTCGATCCGCTGGCCGATCAGTCGTTCCTGCACCGGCTCGTCGTAGAGCTGTTGGAGTCGAGCCGTCGCGGCCGGTCCGGGCTCCAGCGTCGCGATCTCGGACAGCACCTGGACCGGGTCCTCGTAGCGCGTCCACAGTCCTTCGAGGTTCAGCACGCCCAGCCCACCCAGCCCGCTGATGGCCGCAGCGGTCGCCGGCGACGTCACGGCGTCCAGCGGCGCGCTGAGCAGGGGGAGGTCGAGGTGGTAGGCATCGAGGTCCCAGCCGAGGTCGACCAGGTCGCGATCACGCGTCCGTCGGCTCGGGACCAGGGACAGGTCGTCGAGGTCGATCCCCCGACGGGCGATGCGACCGCCACCGATGTCGATGTCTGGCACGGCGATCCTCGGGGATGGACGGGGAACAGGTGAGGGCGCAGCCTACAAGCCGACCGCGCCGCCCCGACGGACCAGGCAACGCCGCGGCCGACGTCCCCACCCGCCGACACGCATCCCCACGCGTGGCCGCGACGTGCCACACTGGGGCGCCCTGACCCAAGGAACCCCCGTGGCCGATCGACCACCCCGCGATCCCGCCGACGACGTACCCGGCGACGACCCGTCGGAGCCGGGCGGCGACGGATCCGGGGACCACGACTCCGGGGGCGACGAGTTCGGGGACGACGAGTTCGGGGACGACGAGTTCGGGGACGGGTCGGGCGACCGGTTCGACGACGCTGCCGGCGCCGGCCCCGACGACGGGGTGTCGCCGTTCGACTTCGACCTGCACGGCGAGGACCTCCACGGCGAGCCGCTGCCGCTCGACCCGCACGAGTCGGCGTTGGTCGAACAGGACCTGGTCGACCTCGACCAGTTCGAGGCCACCTTCCGGGCCGACGGCTACCGCGGGGTCAGCGTCTTCTGTCGCGACTGCGAGGTCGAGCACTACTACCCGTGGGACCTCCTCCGCGAGAACCTCAAACTCCTGCTCGAGACCGGCGAGACCCCGGTCCACGAACCCGCCTTCGATCCCAACCCATCGGACTACGTGCCGTGGGACTACGCCCGTGGCTACGCCGACGCGCTGACCGACGCGGGCGTCGACGAACGCCGCGAGGTCGACGGCTGCCCGTCCTGCGGTCTGGAACTGCCCGGCGGGTGGAAGCAGGCGAACTTCTGTCCCCGCTGTGCCACGCCCCTGCTGGCCCCGCGCCTGATCGACTCCCTGACACGCCGCGGGCTGGGCACCGACGACATCCGGGCCGTGCTGCACGAGATGGGCCTGCCGGGCTGAACGCGTGCCCGGCGGGTCCGTCTTGCGGCGAAGTCAGCTGTTTCCGGGCACGTCGGAGTTGCGCGCCTGGCGGGATCTCCCTCCTTGGGCGCCGGCCGCATCCGGGCACGCAACGTCCAGCGCTGCTTCGGACGGGCCCGCCGGGCGAGCAACATCCGGGGGGTGGGGTCAGATGCGTTGGGAGAGGACGACCCAGACGGTCCGCAGGAGGATCTCGAGGTCGAGCATGGGTGACCAGTTGGCGACGTACTGCAGGTCGTAGCCCAGCTTGTACTCGGGGTCGGTGTGGTAGTGGCCGTGGATCTGGGCCAACCCGGTCAACCCCGGCGGGACCTCGTGGCGACGTGAGTAACCCACGATGTTGTCCTCGAAGGTCGTGGTCAACTCGGGTCGTTCGGGCCGCGGGCCGACCAGTGACATCTCGCCCCGCAGGATGTTCCACACCTGCGGCAACTCGTCCATCCGGGAGGCCCGGATCCAGCCACATCCAGCCACGATCCGTGGGTCGGACTGTTCGGCCAGGCGCGGGTTGCCGTCCTCCTCGGCGTCCACCGACATCGTGCGGAACTTGACCAGCGGGAAGGTGGAGCCGCCCACACCGACGCGGTCCTGCCAGAACAGGACCGGCCGGCGCACCACGACCAGGTGGTACAGCCCCAGGAGCACGAGCAGTGGCAGCCAGATCGCTGCCCCCACGATCAACAGCACGAGGTCGGTGAGCCGCTTGAGCTGGGCACGGGAACGCGGCATGACGTGTGCGCGGAGCAGCACGAAGGGCAGACCGCCGACCTGGCGCACGCGCGGGATGCCGTACAACGTCTCCGCCGCGGTCACCCGCTGCAGCACGGACACGCCCCGCGACTCCAACCGGTCCACGACGTCGGGATACAGGCTCGACGCCCATGCGGCGGACAGCAGCATCAGGTTCGTGGCACCCGAGGCGGCCACCCGGGCTTCGAGGTCACGGTCGGTGGTGGCCACCTCGACCACCTCGGCGTCGGACCGGTCGAGGTGGGGGCGCGCCACCCGGATCTCGTTGGGCGTTCCCAGCAGCATCACCCGCGGAGGGCCTTCCAGCCGGGTGCGATGGGCCGCGGCCGCCGCCCGCACCATCGCCACCGCGACCGGGCTGAGCACCAGCAGGACCAGCAACACCGTGGTCGGGATCGGCAGGGCCCGCGGCGTCACGATCCCGTAGACCTGTTCCAGCGCGCCGGGCAGCACCAGGTTGGCCAGTGCGACCACGCCACCGGCCGCGAGGGACTGTCGCAGGGCCCACGGCAACACCGGCGGGCGCCCGAGCCGCGGCTCGCGCTCGTACAAGCCCCCGAAGTAGTAGCTGACGACGAACGTCAGGATGATCAGCGGGAACGACAACGCGTAGCGCCACGTGTCGAAGTCCGGCCACGGGAGCCACCCGTGCAGCGCCACCATCGCACCGATGGTGATCAGGAACAGCGCACCGAGGTCGAGGACCTGGATCAGGCGGAAGCCCCGATTGTTCAGCCGCCCGATCAGCGGGTCCAGCGGCGTCGTGTGGTCAGACGCAGCGTGGACCTGGTCGGATGTCCCGGTCGGCGACACCTCGGCGACCTCGTCGGACACGGGACGCGTCGGGTCCGCGGCGTCGGCGGCTCCCCCGTCGTCGGACAGGGGACGCGCCCGACCGGTCGTGTCGACCGCGACCGGGGTGTCGGGGTGGGACCGACCCGACGGCGATGGTGAGGCCACAGCGGCTCCCCTCGGGGGTGTCAGCGCCGTTGCAACCATACGTCGATCGTCCCGCAGGTGCCCACAGCCGCACCGACGACGGGCCGCTTCCCCGCATGGCACCCTGCCCACGACCGCATCACCACGCCGACGATCGGGAGGCCGCGCATGGACGCCGACGCGTCACCCGCGCCACCGGACTGGCCCACCCTGTCGGTGGTGATGCCGGCCGTGGACGAGGCCGACCACCTGCCCGACGCGCTGGCTGCCATCCTCGCCCAGGACTATCCCCGGCCGCTGGACGTCGTCGTCGCGGTCGGCCCGTCGACCGACGACACGGCCGGCGTGGCGGCCGCCATCGCGGCACGGGATCCCCGCGTCCGGGTGGTGGACAACCCTGCCGGCACGACGCCGGTCGCGCTCAACCGCGCGATCGCGGTGGCCACCGGGGCGGTGGTGGCCCGGGTCGACGCCCACGCCGAACTGGGAGACGGCTACCTGCGCCACGCCGCGCAGGTGCTGTCGACGACCGGTGCGGGCAACGTCGGCGGGGTCCAGCGAGCGGTCGGCACGACCCCGTTCCAACGCGCCGTCGCCGCCGCCATGGGGTCTCGCTACGGCACCGGCGACGCCCGCTTCCACTACGGCGGCGACGCCGGGCCGATCGACACCGTGTACCTGGGCGTGTTCCGCCGCGAGGCGCTCGAGGAGGTGGGGGGCTACGACGAGTCGCTGGTCCGCAACCAGGACTACGAGCTCAACATCCGCCTCCGCGACGCGGGCTGGCTCGTCTGGTTCGACCCGACGCTGGAGGTGGTCTACCGACCCCGCCGCACGGTCCGGGAGTTGGCCAGCCAGTACCGCCAGTACGGCCAGTGGAAACGGGTGGTCGCGACACGGCACCCGGGCAGCCTGCGATGGCGCCAGGTCGTGCCGCCGGTGGCCGTGGTCGCCAACCTCGCCGGGCTCGCACTGGCGATCCGCTGGAGACCGGCAGCCGCCGTCCCGCTGGGCTACCTCGCCGCCACGGTGGCGGCATCCGCGGTGGAGTCCGCGCGCCAGGACCTCGACGTTGCCACCACCGCCCGGTTGCCGCTGGCCTTCGCCGTGATGCACCACGCGTGGGGGGCCGGCTTCCTTGCGGGCGGCGCCGAGCCTCGCTGACGAGGCCCACCGTCGATCCCGTCCGTCGAGCCACCGCCGACCGGCCGTGAGCCCGATCGGACCCTGGCTTCCAGCCGAAATCACGCACACCCGGCCGCCCCGGGCGGTCCCGATGCACGATCAGGTCGGCTCGTCACGGAGGTCGCGGACGGCGACGTTGCGGCAGGCCCGACGCCAACTGTCCACCACCGCGGCGACCTCGGCCCGTCGATCCACCTCGTGCTGCACCGACGCGGGTTCCAGTCGCACGACGAACCAGCCCCACGAGCCCGGGGGCGCGACGTCGTCGCGGCAGCACAGCCACACGCCGATGCGATCGTCCAGGTCCGCGGCCAGACCCTCGGCCGCACCGTCGTGGTCAGCGTCCAGCGCGACCACCACCAGCGCCGACCGACGCCAGCGCGCGATCCGACCCCGGACCCAGTGGTAGCCGTCGCGCACCTGGGGCTCGAGCGGACCCAGGAGGCGTCGGAGCCGTGGGTACCTCATGCCCCGACCAGGGACCGGACGACGGCGGCGGCCTGGTCGGCCCCGTTGCGCACGCCGTGGTCGTCGAGGCGTGACCGCAACGATGCCCGGACGTCGTCGGAGAGCAGGGCGGAGACCCGCTCCGGCAGGTCCGCCAGGTCGGGCGCCACCAACCCGGCCCCGGCCGCCGCTGCGTGCTCGGCGCGCCGCTCCTGGTCGTCGGTCTCGCGGGGTTGCGGCACGAACAACGAGGGGACGCCGCCGACCACCAGTTCGTGGAACGAGTTGTAGCCCGACGCCGCGATCGCGGCGTCGAAGGCCCGGAACAGCCGGGCCATCGGATAGGCCTCGAAGGTGTGGACGTCCAACCCGGGCGGGACCAGGTCGCCGGGCAGCGGGGAGCGCGGCCGGGCGACCACCCAGTGGCGGTCGGCCACCACGTCCATCACCGCGCGGAAGGGGGTCGCGACGTCGGTCATGGCCCCCGAGCCCATGGCGACCAGCAGGATCCGGGCGTCGGCCGGCAGCCCGAGTTCGCGTCGAGCGGTGGCCCGATCCGCCAACTGGGACCGGTCGACCAGGGTCACCGGGTCGACGGCCGTGGGGGCGTCGGGTGGGTCGTCGTCGGGCCCCAGTTCGCCGGGCACGATCACGGTGTCGAACCAGTCGGCGATCCCCAGTTCGGTGATTCGGCCCGGCAGCCACAAGCCCCGTCGCACCCATGCCCGCTTCACGTCCGGACGCCGGTCGAGCGCGGCCTGCAGGCCGCGGTAGGGCGCCACCCCGTCGAACACCACCGCACGGATCCCCCACCGGTCGATGGTCGCCACCACGGCGTCGCGGAGCACGAGGTCCCAGACGGCGGTGTCACCCAGTGCGGCGTTGGAGGACACGTGCTCCCACGGGAGTCCGAAGCGGCTCACCACGCCGGCGGCGCGCGACAACGACAGGAACACCGGTGCCACGTCCGGTTCGGTCCGCAACGCGATGGCCAACAGGCGTGTCAGGTGGCCCATGCCGACCCCGTTGGACGACATGAACAGGACCGGGACGCCATCGGTGGACGCAGCGGGCAGGCCCATGGCCTCGCGAGCGATCGGGTCCATCAGCGGCATCGTGGCCACCGACCGGTCACGCGTGTCCGCATTGCGCCCACCTGCTCCGCACCGCCATGTCCTGCCCGGGATCGGCCGGGACCGTACCAGCGGCCCGAACGACGTCGGGGGAGCCGACCGGCGGCGGACAGGCCACCTTCGGCCGGTCCCCGCCTGCGGGGATCCCGGACGGCCACGGATACACTCCCGACGTCCACCCTTGATCCTCGCGAGGCCGTTCGCATGCCCGTCAGCCCTGCCACCATCGGTGGCGCCGGTCGCGAGGTGACGGTGTTCGACGCCCAGACGGGGCGACTCCCGCCGCTGGACGCCTACATCCGGGACATCTGGTCACGCCGACGCTTCGTCATGCACCTGGCCCGGAGCAACCTCAAGGCCGAGCACACCGACACGGTGTTCGGGCAACTGTGGCAGGTCCTGAACCCGCTGCTGCTCGGCATGGTGTACTTCTTCGTGGTGATGGTGCTCCGCGGTGGCAACGCACCACCCGACTACCTGTCCTACCTGATGGGTGGCCTGTTCCTCTACTACTACTTCCGCAACGCCATGGGGACCGGGGCGAACTCGGTCGTCGCCGGTGGCACGTTGCTGCTGAACTCGGCCTTCCCGCGGGCGATCCTGCCGTTGTCCACCACGTTCGCGGCCACCTACAACTACATCCCGACCTTCATCGTCTACCTGGGGTTCCACCTGGCCGGCGGTCGCGACCTGCAACCGACGATGCTGCTCCTGCCACTGTTCCTGATCCCCCTGTCGGCATTCGCGTTCGGGTTGTCGTTGTTGTCGGCGACCGTGACGGTGTACTTCCGCGACACGACGTCCTTCCTGCCCTACACCCTGCGCATCTGGCTGTACCTGTCACCGGTCATCCTGACCTACGACGAGCTCGTGCTCCTGGTGGTCAGCCTCCTGACCGGTTCCCGCGTCCGCACCATCGAGGATGCGCCGGCCGCGACCGTGGCCCTGGCCGAGAAGGTGGTCTACATCAACCCGCTGGTGTCCTACCTGCAGATCTGGCACGCCCTGGTCGACGGTCGCCTGCCCGGGTTGTTCGACATCGGGATGGCGATCGCCTGGGCCGTTGCCGCGCTCGCCATCGGCGGCTGGTTCTTCCTCACCCGCGAGCGGGAGTTCGCCTTCCGTGTCTGACCTCGACCACACGACGCCCCCGACGGCGCAGGACGACGTCGACTCCCCGGTCGACGGGCCGCCGGTGTCCGGCGACGACGGATCCGACGGTGCCACCTGGCCCGTGCGTTACCCGGACGGGGACGTCGCCATCCGCGTCAACAACCTCCACATCACCTATCGCAGCGTGGTCGACAAGAAGCAGACGCTGCGCGGGCGGGTGTCCCGCCTGGGCCGACGTGGCACCCGGGACAACATCCGCCTGGTGCGGGCCGTCCAGGGCGTCGACTTCGACGTCCGCCGGGGCGAGGTGCTGGGCGTCATCGGCCACAACGGCGCCGGGAAGTCCACCATGTTGCGCGGCATCGCGGGGATCCTGCCGCCCAGCGAGGGCCGGGTCGAGGTCGCCGGCCAGGTCTCGACGCTGCTGGCCCTGGGCGTCGGGTTCAACGCCAAGCTCACGGGCCGGGAGAACATCCTGGTCGGCGGGCTGGCGGCTGGGCTCACCCGCCAGGAGATCCTCGAGCGCGAGGACGCCATCATCGACTTCTCCGGCGTGCGGGACTTCATCGACATGCCGCTGCGGACCTACTCGTCGGGCATGCGGGGTCGGCTGGCGTTCGCCGTGTCGACGTCGCTGGACCCCGACATCCTCCTGATCGACGAGGCGCTGTCCGCCGGCGACGCCAACTTCAAGGACAAGGCCTCGCAGCGGATGAAGCAGTTGCTGGGCGAGGGGCGCACGATCGTGCTGGTGTCCCACAGCATGGGCAGCATCATGGACCTGTCGGACCGCGTCATGTGGCTGGCGGGCGGCCAGGTGGTGGAGGTCGGCGACCCGGAGACGGTCGTGGACCACTACAACGCCGACCCCGACGGCGGTCGGACGCGGGCGGCCACGGGCTGACCCGATCGGCGCGACGCGGCGCGGTCCGTCGTCAGCCGCCGAAGTCCTCCGGCGCCCCGAACGAGATCGAGTCGCGCACGGCCTCGAAGTCGTCCACGTGGTCGTCGAAGACCTCCGGCCCGTCCTCCTGCCCCTGCACGGTGACCGCTTGCGACAGGATCACGAGGTCACGCGACGGGACGACCACCACCTGTTCGCGGGTCGGGGGCCGCCCGTCGGATCCGTCGGAGGAGAACTCCAACAGGGTCGCGGGCAGGTCGTCCACGGTGATCGACTCGTCCCGCTCGAGGGTCCAGCCCTGGTCGTCCACGAGCAGGCGCCAGTCGGCCGACGACGGCGCCGACTCGCTGCTCAACTGGATGCCGACCTCGAGATCGCCCGGCTCGCCCGGTTCCTCACCGGGGGCCCCGTCGGCCACGTAGAGCGCGCCGGCCTGGTCGTTGACGACCGTCCAGCCCGCCGGCAGGCGAAGGTCGAGGTCACGCCACGCCACCGCCTGGTCGTCGCCACCGCAGGCGCCGACCAGGAGCGCCACGGCGGCAAGCACCGCCAGGACCCGTCGGGTCACGCCCCGTCGCCTCGTTGCCACACGTCCTGGGCCAACTGCTGGAGTGAGGCCGACAGCCGAGCCTGTTCGCGCGCCACCACGTCCACCGGGTCCTCGTCGTCCGGGGCCGCGGCATGGTGCGGGGCCTCGTCGTGCGAGGCGTGGGCGCGCTCACCCGCGTCGTGGGGCTCGTCGGCGCGCTCGTCGACGGTGGCGACGGGCTCGTCGGGAGTTTCGTCGGGCGTGGCGACGGACGCATTCTGGGGACGCGCGTCGTGACGCGTCGGCTCCTCGTGCGTGTCCGGGGCGTCCGACCAGGACACGTCGTCCCCGTCGTCGTCCAGGTCGTCGTCGGGCAGCACGGGCACGTCGGCATCGGCCGGACCGGCGGCGTAGGGATCCACCATGCTGGGCTCGCGGTCGTGCCCGAGGGTCAGGTGCTCGGTCGGAACCGAGTCACCGGAAGGGTCGTCATCGTGCCCGCCGTCGTCGTGCGACGTGCTGGCCATGGGGGGCTCGTCGCGACCGACCGGTGGCATCGCCATCGTGTCGTCACCGCCGGGTGTCCGGCGACGGATCGTGCGGACGTGGCCGCCGCCCGGGGCCGTGGCCGGCCCGTCGTCGTCCTCGAAGTCGTCCGGGTCCAGCGGCGCCGTCGACGGGGTCACCGCGCCGGGGAGGGTCGTTCGCAGGTCCGTGTCGTCCACGCCCGCCGGGTCGTCGCCGGGATGGCCTGGTTCATCGACGCCCTCCGGGTCGATGCCGGTCTCGTCCGTGGCCACCGGGTCGGCGTCGGACCCGGCGAGGTCGGACCCCGCGACATCGGACTCGTCGAGGTGGGAGTCGTGGACGTCGGACCCGGCGACATCGTCGTCCGGTCCGGTGTCGTCGTCCGGTCCGGCGACGTCGGTGTCGGGAGCGGGGGTGGGCGACTCGCCCGCCCGGGACTGCAGGTCGAAGCCGTCGGGGTCACGCTGGCGCGGCGTGGAGCCCGGCGTCGACAGGACCTCGACGCTGCCCGAGCCGGTCGCCGGCATCGGGGCGCCGGTGTCGTCCACGAGCACCAGTTCGGCCGGGACCTCGGCGGCATCGATGGCGTCCAGCGACGCGACCAGGTCGACCCGTTCGGTCCGGTCGACCTCGACCAGCAACAGCACGAGTTCGACGCCCGCGACGGCCTGGAGGACACCGGGCTCGGACAGTGGCGGGAGCGCCGCGACCAGCACGTCCAGGTCGGGGGGCAGGCCGCGGGCCCAGCTCGCGAAGCCCTCCAGGGCCATTTCCGGTTCGGAGCCCACCGCGAGGTGGGCCAGGTACAACTCGTCGTCGAAGCGCACGGCCTCGCCCAGCGTGCGCTCACCCGAGATCACGTCGGACAGCCCGACGGCCGGGGTCCCGCCGCGGGTCAGGTCGGTCACCAGGACCTTGGCACCTCGACCGGCCAGTTCCGCCGCCACGATGTTGGCTCGCGAACCGGGGACGCCGGCACTGCGCGAGGCCGGCGTCAGCGCGACCCGGACCTTGCCCTCGCGATCGTGGGCGTCGATCAGGCCGACGAGGGCGTCGATGTCGGCGGTCGAGCGCGAGATGGTCCCCGCGACCCGGCCACCGGCGATCTCGACGTGGCGCGACCCCCGGACGATGACGTCGGACACGTCGAGCCCGATGACGACGGCCGTGGCCAACAGGATCCCGGCGGCACCCACGGCCAGTCCGACCAGCGGCGTCGGGGGCAGGGTCCCGGGCGCGAGCAGTGCGAGCAGGGCGCCCAGCAGGATCAGCACGACCGCGGCGACGAACCACGTCCGTTCCCGCGCGCGCAGCACGTCGAGGAGTTGGTCCTGCCAGGACATGGCCTGGGGCTGGGGGGCCTGGTCGGACATGCTCATGTGGACCTGCCGGATGGGGGTCGGGAACACCCGCTCGGGTCCCCTGGTCGGGGCCCGGCGTGACGGAAGCGTCGTGTGTTCTGCATGCGCCCGATCATATCCGCGACCGTCTCGCGATCCGGGGAGGCTGGAACGTCCGAACAGCAGACTCGCGACGCGACCCGACCCGACGCGGCACCATGCGGGTCCCCCGAGGAGGCACCATGGAGCTCAACCTGGTCGGACCGTTCCGGTCGGGCACGAACTGGCTGCAGGCGCTGCTGGAACTCAACCACGACGTCCGGCTGGTGCCCGCCGCCGGGTTCAAGCACCACCCGGTGCCGGCGAGTGCCCACGGGCCCGTGGTCGGCGTCCTGAAGGATCCGCTCGCATGGCTGGTGTCGATGTGGCGCTACGTCAACGACGTGGGCGCCCGGCACACGCGCTGCGGCGCCACCTGGGACGACTTCCTGGTGACGCCGCTGGAGGTCTTCCACGGCGGGATCGAGGGGTTCCCGCACCAGCGGTTCGCGACCCCGGTGGACTACTGGAACGCGATGGGCGCCAACCTGCTGTCGCTGCCCGGCCAGCGCTGTCGGGTGGTCCGCTACGAGGACCTGCTCGCCGACCCTGCCGCCGTCATCGGCGGGATCGCCGACCACTTCGGGCTGCCACGCCGGACCGACGACTTCCAGCACGTCACGCGCCGGACCCGCAACCTCGCTCCCGGGGCGCTGCCGCGGTCGGCCGAGCACTACACCCACGACACCGTGTTCGACCCGACCCCGTACCTCGCCGGCGGGCACCTCGATGCCTTCACGCGACGGCAACGCCGAACGGTCCGCCGTCAACTCGACACCCAGGTCCTCGCCGGCGTGGGCTACGACGACTGATCGGCACCATTCCCCCACGCGGAGGCGCGACACGCGTCGAGGGCCCCGCACGTGGCGGGGCCCTCGACGACTGGTGCTGGCGCGACCGGTCAGGTCGGCCGGGTGCGTGGACTCAGAAGTCCATGCCGCCCATGCCGCCACCCATGCCGTGGTCGTGGCCGCCACCGTCGCCGGACTCGGCCTCGGGCTTGTCGGCGATCAGCGCCTCGGTGGTCAGCAGCAGGCCCGCGATGGACGCGGCGTTCTGCAGTGCCGAACGGGTCACCTTGGCCGGATCGATGATGCCGGCGTCGATCAGGTTGCCGTACTCGCCGGTCAGGGCGTTGAGGCCCTCACCTGCGGCCAGTCCCTTGACCTTCTCGACGACGACCGAACCCTCGTGGCCGGCGTTCTGCGCGATCCAGTACAGCGGAGCCTTCAGGGCACCGCGAACGATCTTGGCACCCGTGGCCTCGTCGCCCTCACCGTTGACAAGGTCGTCGATCACGCTGACGGCCTGGAGCAGTGCGGTGCCGCCACCGGCGACCACGCCTTCCTCGACCGCTGCACGGGTCGCGCTCAGCGCGTCCTCGATGCGGTGCTTGACCTCCTTCAGCTCGGTCTCGGTCGCCGCGCCGACCTTCACGACGGCGACGCCGCCGGACAACTTCGCGAGACGCTCCTGGAGCTTCTCGCGGTCCCAGTCGGAGTCGGTGTTCTCGATCTCGGTCTTGATCTGGGAGATGCGACCCGCGATGTCGTCCTCGGACCCACCACCATCGACGATGGTGGTGTCGTCCTTGGTGATGACGATCTTGCGGGCGTGGCCCAGGAGGTCCACGGTCGCGTTCTCCAGCTTCAGGCCGACCTCCTCGGAGATCACGGTTCCACCGGTGAGGGTGGCGATGTCGGCGAGCATGGCCTTGCGGCGCTCACCGAAGCCCGGGGCCTTGACGGCCACCGACTGGAAGGTGCCGCGGATCTTGTTCACGACCAGGGTCGCCAGGGCCTCGCCCTCGACGTCCTCGGCCACGATGACCAGCTGCTTGCCGGACTGCATGACCTTTTCGAGCACGGGCAGCAGGTCCTGGACGGAGCTGACCTTGCCGTTGACAATCAGGACGTAGGGGTCCTCGAAGACCGCCTCCATCCGGTCGGTGTCGGTGACCATGTAGGCCGACAGGTAGCCCTTGTCGAACTGCATGCCCTCGACGAAGTCCAGGTCCATCCCGAAGGTGTGGGACTCCTCGACGGTGATGACGCCGTCCTTGCCGACCTTCTCCATGGCGTCGGCGATGACCTTGCCGATCGTCATGTCGTTGTTGGCCGAGATGGCCGCGATCTGGGCGATCTCGTCCTGGGTCTCGATCTCGCGGGCCTGGTTGGCGATCTCGTCGACGATCTTCTCGACGGCCGCGTCGATGCCGCGCTTGAGCAGCATCGGGTTGGCGCCGGCGGCGACGTTGCGCAGGCCTTCCTTGACGATGGCCTGGGCCAGGACGGTGGCGGTGGTGGTGCCGTCACCCGCGACGTCGTTGGTCTTGGTCGCGACTTCCTTGGCCAGCTGGGCGCCCATGTTCTCGTAGGCGTCCTCGAGCTCGATCTCGCGAGCGACGGTGACACCATCCTTGGTGATCGTGGGTGCGCCCCACTTCTTGTCGATGACGACGTTGCGGCCCTTGGGGCCGAGCGTCACCTTGACGGTGTCGGCAAGCTTGTTGACACCGGTCTCGAGACGCCGGCGGGCGTCTTCACTGAAACTGAGGATCTTCGCCATGTGCGTTCCTCCTGCGTGGTGGATGTGTGGTGGCGTCTCCTGCGGAGACGATGAAATTTCCTGCGCGAACTCCCATGTTCACGTTCGGTGGGGATTCGCGCGTGGTTCCGGCCGAGTTCGGGCCGGTCCGCAGCACGGACCGGACGGAATCGTCAGCCGATGACGGCCAGGATGTCGCGCGACGACAGCAGCAGGTACTCCGTGCCCTCGTACCTGTCTCTTATACACATCT
>JAGXFT010000114.1 GCA_024637135.1 Nitriliruptorales bacterium
AGTCGATCGAGTGTCATGCCGCGTCCTCGTCCAGCAGGATGGTGGGGTGTTCGTCGGCGCTGCCGTCCGATTCGGCCTTGGTGGGCCGGGGACGCGGCGGGGCCGGGCGTGGCTGCACGCCGACTTGCCCGTCGACCTGCCCGTCGATCGGCATGTCGATCGGGGGATCCGGCAGCAACGTCGCGACCAGGTGATCCACGACGCCGGCGCGGTCGTCCTCGCGGATGCGGCGGGCCAGTCCGTGGAGGTCCCACACCGCGCACGACCAGCGCCCGGCCCACTCGGCGAACGAGACCGGCCGGCGCCCGGCCCGGTCGCGGGCCTCCGCGGCGGCCTGCACCAGGGCGGCGTGCTCGGGGCCGTAGTGGTCCTCGAGGTCCTCGCGGTAGCGCCGGGCAAGTGCCGGGGCCGTGCCACCCGTCGAGATGGCGATCCGCAGGTCGCCGCGCCGGACCAGTGCGGGCTGGGCGAAGTCGGTGTGGGGCAGGTCGTCGAGCACGGAGGTCAGGACGTGGCGCGCACGCGACTCCGCCCAGAAGGCCTCGACGTCGGTGCCGGAGTCCTCGCGGGTGGCGATGGCGATCCGGGCATCCGCGAGGTCGCCGGGTGCGTAGTCGCGGACGTGCAGCGTGGCGCGGTCGCCGGCCTCGTCGATGGCGTGGCGCAGGTCGTCGGCCGCACGGGGCGTGATGACGTCGACGGTCGCCCCCGCGACCAGCAGGGCCTCCAGGCGGTTGACGGCCTCGGGGCCGCCCCCGACCAGGACCGCGCGCGTGTCGTGGAGGTCGAGTGCGAGTACGTAGCCGAAGCGACTCATCGCACGACCGCCGCGGCGTCGCGGACGATTCGGCCGTCCTCGTCGACGTGGATGCCGCACTCGTCGCGCTCGGCCTCGGCCCACCGACCCGCCCGGGCCCCCTCGTCGGGTGCGGTCGGTCGCGTGCAGGGCCAGCAGCCGATCGAGCGGTAGCCGCGGGCCTCCAGCGGATGGGGTGGCAGGTCGTGGCGTCGGCGGTGGTCGGCGACCCGGTCGTCGGTCCAGCCCGCCAACGGCGACACCTTGACGAGGGTGCGGCCGCCCTTCACCGCGGTGCCCACCAGGGGGAGGGCGGCCCGGGTGGCGGTCTGGTCCCGTCGCACGCCGCTGGCCCACCCGTCGACCGCGGCCAGGGCGGCCGTCAGCGGCAGGTCCTTGCGCAGCATGCAGCAGGTGCCCGGATCCGTCGACGACAACCGCGACGCGAACAGCCGCCGCTGGTCGGCGACGGTCAACGACGGCGTGACGGTCACCACGTCCAGGTCGAACAGGTCGGCGAGGTGGTCGCGGTACGCGAGCGTCTCGTCGAAGTGCAGGCCGGTGTCGAGGAAGATGACGGGCGTGGCGGGTGCGTGGATCGACAGCAGGTGCAGCAGCACGGCCGAGTCGACCCCGAACGACGACGTCGCCGCGAACCGCGGCACCTCGGCGCTCGCCCAGGACAGGACCTCCCCGGCATCGGCACCCTGGGCGGCCAGGCGGTCGTTGGCCTCGCGGACGCGATGCTGCAGCCGGTCCAGTGCGCCCGGCTGGTGCACGGTCCGGCCGACCGCCCGCAGCGCGGGGTCGCCGTCGGCGCGCCGGGCAGCGACAGCCGTGGGAACCCGCAGGGCCGGGCCGGTGGCGTGGCGGGCAGTCGACATGGGGGTCCGGAGTCGGAGGCGGTGTCCGCACCGTCGGTCCGCCCGACGGTGCGCTCCGAACTGTGCGGCCCTGGGCGCGCCGAGGCCAAGGTCAGCCGTTGGAACGGTTGTTACCCCCGCGGGGACGGGCCTTTCGGACCGGTCATGTCCGGACCGCGGTCCCGGCACGGTCCCGCCCAGACGTCCGGCAGGCAGCCCGGTCAGTCGCGAGTGGCCAGGGATCCGAGGTTCGCATGGATCTCGCGCGTGGCCGTCGACGTGTTGAGCGTGTAGTAGTGGATGCCCGGTGCGCCCCCGTCCAGGAGGTCGCGACACAACCTCGTGGCCTCCTCGACGCCCAGGCGTCGGACCTCGTCGGGGTCGTCGGCGACCTCGTGGAGCCGAGCCGCGAGGTCGGCCGGCACCGGGTGGCCGGACATCGCCGCGAAGCGTTCGATCTGGCCCACGTTGGTGATCGGCATGATGCCGGGCAGCACCGGTGTGGTGCAGCCCAGGTCCGCCAGTTCCTCCATCATGCGCAGGTAGTCCTCGGTCCGGAAGAAGAACTGGGTGATGCCGAAGTCGGCCTCGGCGAGCTTGGCGGCGAGGTGTCGGCGATCGGTCGCGCGGTCGGGCGAGGACGGGTGGACCTGGGGTTGCGCCGCCACGCCGACCGCCATGTCGTCCCCGGTGATCTCCCGGACCAGCCGGACCAGGTCGATGGCGTTGGCGAGGTCGCCGATCGGCAGGTCCGGTTCGTTGCGAGGTGGGTCGCCACGCAGGGCCAGGATGTTGCGGACGCCCCGGTCGTGGTAGGACCGGATGATGTCGGCGAGTTCATCCCGTTCGTGCCCCCACGTCGTCAGGTGGGCCATCGGGGTGAAGTCGTCCAGCAGGTCCACGACGATGCCATGCGTGCGGGAGCGCGTCGAGCCGCCAGCGCCGTAGGTCACCGACACGAACGACGGGTCGAGCGGTCGGAGTTCCGACAGGGCGGTCCGCAGTCGCTGTTCGCCGACGTCACTGCGCGGCGGCATGAACTCGAACGAGGTGGAGGGACCGGCGGCGAGCAGGTCGGAGATGCGGGTCACGTCGGGGGCCCTTCGTCGCACGGCGACCACGTGGTCGCGCGAGATGTGCACGAGGCCGGACTCGACGGTGCACGCGCAACGGTAGCCACCGGCTCGCCACGCCCACAACCGCTGCACGTCCCGGGCGGCAGGGACCCGAGTCATGGTGGTCAGTCCGAGGATGGGCCGAGGCTGGCCAGCGGCGCGACCCGGATGCGCACGTCGGCCACGTGGGCCCCGTCGGGGCCCACGAAGACCGGGTTCATGCGCAACTCGGTGACTTCCGGGAGGTCCTCGACCAGTGCATTGATCCGAGCCAACAGGTCGTGCAACGACGACATGTCCGCCGCCGGTGAGCCGCGCCAACCCTCCAACAGGGGCCGCATCCGCAGGTCGGCCAGCATCTCGTCGATGTCCCGGTCGGTCAGGGGGGTCACGCGGGTGGTGCGGTCGCCGATCAGGTCGGCGAGTGGGCCGCCCAGCCCGGCGGCCACCACCGGGCCGAACACGGTGTCGTGGCGGACGTCGACGGCCATCTCGGTGCCGGCCAGCATCTCCTGGACCAGCAGTCGGCAGCCCGGCCCGGGTCCGAGCCGGTCCGGGTGGTCGGTCGTCTGCATGGGCGCCGTCGGGTAGGTGAACCACGCTGGCTCGTCGGGGGCGAACCCCTGTTCCCGACGAGCGATCAGGTCGCGGGCCGCGGCGGCGGCGGCCCGGTGTGACCGGCGTCCCACCTCCACGGTGTCGAGCAGGGTGTCCAGGGGCTTGCCGTCGACCACCTTGACCGCGACTGGTCCTCCCAGGTCGCGGAAGGCGTCGGCCGCGGCCTCGGGGGTGGTCACGAACCGCGACCGTGCGCGCGGGACGCCGTAGTGGTCCAGCACGGCGTGGGCGTCGACCGGGTCGAGCCAGGCCGACCGGGCGGCCGGGTGGGCGTGGTCGAGTCCGGGCGTGGCGGCCAACGCGGCCCGGACGAGCTGTCGGGCTGCCCCGGCGTGGATGCCGTCCGGCGCCAGCACCGTGCCCAAGGGACGCCGCCGCCAGCGTGCATGGTCGGCCACGCGGCCCAGCGCGGTGGCAGCCGATTCCGGGAACGGATGGGCCGGGATCCCGGCATCGGACAGCACCGATGGCACCTGGCCGTCGGGGGTCATCGTGACCGCGACCAGCGGCAGTCGCTCGTTGATGTCGCCGCGCGCACGGACCACGGCGCGGGCGAGGTCGTCGGCCCGGTGGTTGGCCAGCGGCACCATGATCGCGACGATCGCGTCCACCTCCGTCGAGGTCCCCAGGATCCGCACGGCCTCCTCGAAGTCGGCCACGGTCCCGCCGGGCCGCACGTCCACCGGGTTGCCGACGTGGTCCGGCCCCACGTGTGGCACCAGTCGCTGGCGGGTGCGCGTCGACAGGGCGGCCACCTCCAGGTCGTTGGCCTCGAGCGCGTCGGCCGCCAGGATCCCGGGTCCGCCGGCGTTGACCACGATGCCGACCCGCGACCCGGCCGGCAGTGGTTGGGTCGCCAGCAACCCGGCGACGTCGAACAGTTCGGCCAGCGTGTCGGTGCGGATGACGCCGGTCTGGGAGAACAGCGCCTCGACCGCGTCGTCGTCCCCGCTGCGTTCGACCGTCAGGCGCGTCGAGGCGCGGGCCCCGGAGCGCGTGCGCGCGGCCTTGACCACCACGATCGGCTTGCGTCGCCCCACCCGCCGGGCGATGCGGCTGAACGTCCGCGGGTTCCCGAAGGACTCCAGGTAGAGCAGCATCTGGTCGGTGTCGTGATCCTCCTCCCAGTACTGCAACAGGTCGTTGCCGGAGATGTCGGCCTTGTTCCCGACCGACGCGAAGGTCGAGATGCCCAGGCCCCGCACCGCGGCCATGTCCAGGATCGTGGTCCCCAGGACCCCCGACTGCGACAGGAACGCGGTCCGTCCGTGCGGCGGCATCCGGGCGGACACGGTGGCGTTGAGGGCGACGGCCGGGTCGAGGTTCATCACCCCCATGCAGTTCGGGCCGACGATCCGCAGCCCGTGGCTGCGGGCGCGCCGCATCAGTTCGGCCTGTCGCCGCCACCCCTCCTCGCCGGCGTCGGCGAAGCCTGCGGACAGGATGCAGACGGCCCGCACGCCCACGTCGCCGGCCCGGTCGACGATGTCGTTGACCTCGGTGGCGGGTACTGCCACGACCACCAGGTCGGGCACTTGGGGCAACGCGTCGAGGCCGCTGTACGCCGGCAGGCCGTGGATCGTGTCGGCGGCCGGGTTCACCGGCAGCACCGTGCCGGTGTAGCCCCCGGTCACCAGGTGGTGGACGACCTGGCCACCGACCGCGTCGGGGTCACGGGAGGCCCCGACCACCGCGACCGACGCCGGTCGGAGGAATCGGGTCAGGGCCGATCGTGCCGCCGTCCGCGTGCGCTGGTCCACGACCTGGAGGAAGTCCTCGGAGAGGTCCAGTCGGAGGTCGCTGCGGACAACGCTGTGGTCGACCCGGTCGGTGTGCTCGAGCCCGAGGTCCTGGATCACCCGCAACATGGAGGCGTTCTCGGCCAGCACGTCGCCGGACAGGATCCGCACCCCGGCGTCGTGGGCGGCCTCGGCGACGTGGCGGACGAGCGCGGAGCCGATACCGCGGCCCTGGTGGGCGTCCTCGATGAGGGCGGCGAACTCGGCCTCGTCGGGCCGGTCGCGATCGATGACGTAGCGGGATACGCCGACCAGGCGGGTGTCGTCGTCGCGGCCGGTGATGGCGGCCAGCGCGAGTTGCCAGTCGGGGTCGGGGTCGGTGAACACGCCCACGTTGCGTTCGTTGAGGTCGAACGGGCCGTGGAAGCGCAACTGACGCGACCGCGCGGACGTCCGGTCCCACATCGCCAGCAGCAACGGCGCATCGTCGGGCGTGAGCCGGCGGATGCGGATGGTCGTGCCGTCCGGCAGGGCGTGGTCGTGGTCGTGTGAGCCCGGGGGCATGTGCGGATGGCTCCTGGACGGGGCGGGAGACGCGGTCGTCTGCTGGCGGGCGGGCGACCGGCGGGGGAGCAACGGTACGGCACGGGGTCCGGCCCGAACGGTCGCGGAGGTGGCGCTGGCCGGGCCCCCGACGGGCCGGTTCGCGGGGGTGGCGGGCCGGTGGCCGGTTGCCCCGCGACGGTGGCCGTGCGAGGATGGTCACGGACGCGCCCCCGATCGGGATTCCACCCCACGGGGTCGCGACCGGCAGCCGCGAGACACGGAGACCGTCATGACCGGGTTCGATCGCCACGAGGCCACGGCCCAGGCGCGGCTGGACCGTCTGGTCGACCAGGCCGAGGCGTCGGTCGCCGTCGACGGTGACGACGGCGGCGAGCCCGCGACCGACCTGGGCGTGTCCGAACGCGAACTGGACGACGGCATGCAGGTCCGCAGCGACGACGACGCCTTGCCCTCCGACGTGGAGGACTGGGCGGCGGTGCGCGACGACGACATGGTCGACGCGCTTGCGGAGGCCTTCAACGCCCGCGACCTCGACGGCCTGGTGGACCTGGCCACGCGCGACTGCGAGGTGCCAGGCCTCGACGGGGGGCCCACCACGGTCGACCCGGCCATGGGTGACCTGTGGAACCGGCGGCCGACCATCCTGATGACCCGCGCGGTGGACGGCGACCGAGCCCTGGGTGTGCTGTGGGAGCGGGCCGCGTCGGACACGTGGTCGGCCGTCGGCACCCTGCACGTCGACGTGGTCGACGAGAAGGTGCAGGTGCTGGAGTTCTCCGACGACCTCGGCCTGCTGGAGCGCCTGCAACCAGTCGCCCCCACCGCCGACGACGCCTTCTGGCCCGACGCGGACGGGTTGGACGACGCCCCGTCCTGACTCGGCCGGTGTCAGCCGGTGTCGAGCAGGGACGTCTCGGTGGCCTCGATCGGCACGGTCCGGTCCAGCCCGACTGCGCCGCGGAAGATCAGGTGGGCGCTGCCGCGGCAGGTGGCGGTCGCCGTGGGCTCGGGTCCGTCCAGGACGGTGGCGACGCAGCGCGGGGTGATCCGCAGCCCCGCGGCCCGACCGTGGGTGTCGGCCAGGGCCGTGAGCAGGTCGTCGTCGACTTCGATCGCGTCGTCGTCGTCGAACAGGGACCCGGTCGAGACCGCGGCGGCGACGTCGTTGGCCAGGGCCGCGGCGGTGTTCTCCAGTTCGAGTTGGGAGCGGAACAGCAGGGCCGTGTCGACCGCGATGGCGGCCAGGATCAGCATCACCAGGACGCCGGCCGGCATCAGGATCATGGCGTTGCCGTGCTGGTCGCGTCGCCCGGGGGCGTGTCGGTCACCCGTCACAGTCGACCTCCCCGGGAAGCCCGCTGCGGAACGGGTCGACGACTTCGGTGTGGGTGCCGGTCACCTGGCGTTGGAGGCCCCAGGTGTCGGCGATGAACGGCAGGTTGACGGTGTTGGTGGACAGGGTGGCGGTGACGGTGACGCGGTGGCACCGCACCAGCAGGCTGGACGGGTTGTCCGCGGCCACCCCGTTTCGGTCGCGGAACACCAGGGTGACCGGGGTGTCGCGTTGCATGTCGTCCATCACGCTGTTGGCCACGCCCTGCAACTCCGATGGCAGGCCGAGTCCGGGGTCGGCCTCGACCAGGGTCCGTGCCACCTGGCGGGCGACCGCGTCGGCGGTCATGTGGGCGTCGACCACGCCCCAGGCGTTGATGGTCAACAGGACCCCGACAACGAAGATCAGGCTGCCGAACAACAGGGCCTCGGCACCCGCCACGAACCCGCCCTGGCGCCGGTCGTCGTCCCGGTCGCGCGGATCAGGTGCGGGCATCGATCCCCTCCTCGACCCGCACGCGGGCGCTGCGGTGGATGCTGGTCAGGCCGGTGGCGGCCCGGAACACCCGCATCGACGCGACCGGTGAGGTACCGGTGATGGTCACGATCACCTCTTGGCCGTCGAGGGTCTCGCCGCAGGCCACCGTGTCGGCCCAGTTCCCGACGCGACTGTCCGCCCAGGCCCGCGCCCGGTCACACCCCGGCGCACCGCCGTCCTTGGCCGCCCGGTTGGCCGCCTCCAGCGCGATCGTGCCCGCGGTGGAGATGGTGTAGAGGTGCACGGTGACCTGAACGGCCAGGAACAGGAAGCCGAGGAAGATCAGCAGGCCACCGATCGCCGTCACCGGACTGGAGCCGTCCTGGCCGTGCAGGGCGGCCCGCAGCCTGGTCACGGCGTCATCCGCGGCCATGTGGACGCGCTCGGGCCGAGGCCGGTCACTCGTCGTTGTTGATCGAGTCGATCTGCTCCTCGGCCTTGTCGCCGGCGGTGTCCATCACCTGATCGAAGGTGACCCACATGGCCGCACCCAACAGGGCCATGATCAGGATGACGATGCCGGTCGAGATGACGCCCTCGCCGGCTTCGTCGCGGAGGGCCGTTCGGAGGTGTTCGCGGATGGTTTTCATGGTGGTGGTCCCGGGTCGATCGGGGGCTGGGAACTGCCAGTGTGTCATGTCGCATCGACGTTGTCATGTGGTCTCATGCCACCTTGCGGAGGACGCGCACCGTCCGAACGTCGCGGACCAGGTTGCGACGGCACGATCCGGGGGGTCGACGCCCCGTGTGCCGGGCCCATCCCCGTGACGCCGCCGAGGTGGTGCCCGGGCCCGACCAGCGGCCAGTCCTCGGCGAACCGCGCAGCGGGACGACGAACTTCGGGGACGCGGTCTAGATGGCCGAGGCGATGCCGAGGGGGAGGGCGACACCCAGCATGCGCGCGCTGACCGCGATGGCGACCGTCAAGCCGGTCGTCGAGAAGGACGACCTGGCGGCGAGGATGCCGGCCAGCCACGCCGGCACGCCTGTCGAGCAGGGGGAGCGACCCAGATGAATGCGATCGGGCG
>JAGXFT010000115.1 GCA_024637135.1 Nitriliruptorales bacterium
ACGATGGGCCAGACGCATACGTGCCCCTGTCCCCTTGACCCGACCCGACCTACACCCAGCTAGCCCCGAATGCGGAACGGTCCTGATCACCATGCCCGGGTTCGACCGGTGGGTTGCTGGCCGATCAACTGCAGACGGTCAAGGCACCGCGCGTCGTTGGCATCCTGTTGCAACCGATGCATTGGGGTCTATGGTGTCGTTCGGAGGCAGACATGGTCCCGGAACACCTGGCGAAACTGAACGACTACCGCTCGATCGTCGGCGACGAGACGATCGAGCGCATCCGTGAGAAGGCGACGGCCTTGCGGGGGATGCGAGTGGCCCACATGAACTCGACGTATCACGCCGGAGGGGTGGTCGAGATCCTCCTCTCGCTCACCACGCTCCAGAACGATCTCGGAATCCCGACCGAGTGGCGGCTCCTGCGCGGCACCGAGGAGTTCTACCAGGTCACCCGGGAGATGCACGACGCGATCCAGGCCGGTGACCTTGATCTCACCGCCGAAAAACAGCAGATCTACGAGGAGGTCATGGCCGAGAACGCCATGCGCAACCAGTTCGATCACGACGCCGTGTACCTGCACGATCACCACACGATGGGCATCGTCGCCCACGCCCGCAAACGGGGCCCCTGGATCTGGCGCTGCCACCTTGACCTCACCGAGCCAAACCCGGACCTGATCGCCTACCTCAAGCAGTACGCCGACCGGTTCGACGCCATGGTCTGCATTCTCGAGCAGTACAAGCAGCAGAGCTTCGACGTACCTCAGTTCTCGATCCTGCCCGCCATCGATCCTCTCAAGCCCAAGAGTCGCAAGCTCGACCCCCAGGAGATCGAGGACCGACTGGCAAAGTACGAGATCCCGCTCGATCGTCCCATCGTCACCCAGATATCCCGGTTCGACCGCTGGAAGGATCCCCACGGCGTGGTCGACGCCTTCGAGCTGGCCAGTGACGAGGTCGATGCCACCTTGGTGATGGCGGGCAACCGTCCGGCGGACGACCCCGAGGAAAACGAGATCTACGACGACCTCATCGAGCGCCAGCACGAGCGCATGCTCGTTGTCGACGGCACCGATCAGACGTTGGTCGCGGCGCTGCAGCAGCACGCTGCCGTCGTGCTCCAGAAGTCGCTTCGAGAGGGTTTCGGGTTGACCGTCGCCGAGGCGCTCTGGGTCGGCACCCCGGTGATCGGCGGCAACGCCGGTGGTATCCCCGAGCAGATCGATCACGGGACGAACGGGTTCTTGGTCGAGAGCGTCGACGAGGCGGCGCACCGCATCGTCGAGTTGATCGACGACCCCGGCAGGGCCGCCGCGATGGGTCGGGCCGGACGGCAAAAGGTCCGGGAGCGGTTCCTCATCACGAGGCTCCTCGAGGATCACCTCGACCTCCTGGCCGGCTTCGAGGCCCGCTTCATCCCGACCTGAGTCCGGCTCGTGGACGAGGTGGCTGCCGTGCGCACGGGTCAACGGCGCCCAGCTGGGTATGCCCCAGACTGAACAGGGGCGCAACGGGCAGTCGTGTGCGAACGCGGGCGCCGGCGAAGTCCCGAATCCGAGCATGGTCGGTCACCCGCAGCTGGATGGCGATCATGGCGGCCTGTCCTCACGGTTGCTGGCTGCGCCCATCCCCGGTACGTGTCCTGCCGTGAGCGGGTTGGGTCATCGACGTGGGCTCTCAACGCCCTTGGCGTACTGCAGAGCCTCGGTGGCGTAGCCGCCTGGCGAGTAGAACACGGTCCGATCCCAAGCGGCAGCACCCCCCAGGCATTGCAGGTCCGGTGGGTCCACTGGTTTGCATCACGACTTCCACCTGGGCTACCGGCCGATCCATTGGTCTCGGTGAGCGCTTCGTGAGCGCCAGTCGGTCTTCAGGCGTCGGCTTCGAGCACCCGCTTCAGCGCCGGCAGGTCCCCGCTGAGAGCTCGCCTGCCCAATGGGATGAGCAGCGGACGCAGGAGTCCGAGCAACCCACGGAAGTCGCCCGAGTACCCCATCGTGACGCCTGTGCCTCCATCGACGCCGTCGACACTGCGCCAGAAGATCAAGGGGAGTGGTCCGTGGACGGTCCTCCACTTCACGATGCGGCTCGCCTCAAACTCGGTGACTTCGTACACGGACTCGGTCTGCCTCCCGAAGACCTTGGCGTACAGGGCGCAGGAGGAGCCGACGCCGATCGGTCCCTCCGTAAGGGGCTTCGCTCGTTCCCACTCGCGACGCCACTTCGGATCGTTGCTGAGGTCGGAGACGAACCCGAAGACCTCGTCGGGAAGCCGGTCGACCTCGACGGTCATCTCGAACGATGCCATCAACGCACCTCTAGGCGGGACATGGCAAGACCCTAGTCACGTGTGGGCGCGGCGATCTCGGCATGTCCGCGTGCGCGATGGGTTCCTCCCGGGGGTACTCATCGAAACGCAAACGGCAACCCGCCCCGAACGGGATCTCCACTCCGTCGTCGCCCTCCATGTCAATCCCCAACCGCCCACGACATGAACTTCGCCGCTCCGATGCCTGCCCACCATAGGCACGCCCACCTCCCATGTTCGGTCACCGAAGCCTCTGGGAACGCCGGTATCGTCACTCTCGTGGGCGTGCTCGAGGCCTCGGAGATCTCCCCGATCTCGACACTCTCGGCAGGTGCGGCGGCCATCCGGGATCCGCTGGTCTCGGCATGCAGCCACCTGCTCGGCAACGGCACGTCCAACGGCGACTGGGCATGGACCCCGATCGCGTCGCCATGCCTGGCGGTCATCGCCTTCAGCGTGTCCCAATCGGCTTGGTGTTTGTCGGTGCTGGCCTGAGGAGCGCGTTTGTGATGGCCTCGGCAACGAATCGACCGAATCTTTGTGTGCTCCACTTCCGCCGGAGGACGAGGAGTTCGAACAGTTCTGGTGCGCTGTAGGTCCAGAGCACGTCGGTTGCCTCGTCGAGGGAGATCCCGACTCGAAGATGTCCGGCATCGTGGAGCAAGCAGTGCACCACGTACCGCGCTGGTTCCTTCGCGCGGCGGCGAGGGTGGCACGCCCCGCCCGTGCTGCGGTTGCCATGGACGTGATCGACATGACGTTCGAGCGTCAGGTGTCGCCAGTCGGCACTCCCGTTGCTCCACCAACGCCCATTGCCGAGGCCCTCGCTCTCTGATCGGACGCCACGGTGAGGTCGAACTGCCAGGTGTCGGACAGCGTGACGCCCGGGGGACTGGCATGTTGCGGTCAGGTGTACGACCGGGGAGGCCTGCGGGACGGTGGCGCCCAGAAGGAGCACCACCTGCGGGGATCGATGTCGACACCCCAGGGATCACCGGGGCAAGGTCGGGTGGGTCGGTCACGGCAACCACGTCCATGTCGGCCACCCGGCCACTAGGGTCGCCACAGGTCGACAGACCGATACCGGGGCTGGCAACAGGGGGGAACATGGAACCCAGACTGCTCGACGCGAGCCAAGCCGACGCCGCGTCGGCCACCTTGGGTGAGTCGTTCTTCGATGACCCGGTGCTGCAGATCGCTGCGCCGGACGAGCGTGTGCGACGCGAGCAGGCAGCCTGGTTCATGGGCACGCTGGTCAAGTACGGGCTGAAGTGGGGCGAGGTCTGGGCCAATGACGACGCGTCGGCTGTCGCAGTCTGGGTGCCGCCGAACAGCGGTGAGATGGGGCCCGGGCGCATGCTCCAGGTCGGCATGGCCAGGCTGCCCTTCCGACTCGGCCTGTCCCCGACGCTGCGGTTGCTCAAGTCGCTGTCGGTGACGGAGAAGTTCCACAAGTCCGTGGATGGTCCGCACTGGTACCTGGTTGCCGTCGGCGTGCGGTCCGGGCTCCAGGGCCAAGGACTCGGTTCGACCCTTGTCGACATTGGCACCTCGCGCGCCGACACCGACGAGCTGCCCTGCTACCTCGAAACCGGGACCGACTCCAACATCAGCTACTACCAGAAACGCGGCTTCGAGATCGTCGGCCAAGAAGCCTTCGACGGTCACACCCTCACCGGCATGGTTCGCCAGCCAGCCGCCGGATGAACGGTGGCCGCAGCCGGCCGGCGCATCGTGCACGGCGCTCCCAAACCATGCGGCGGGCACGCCGTCCAGCTTGACAGACAGCGGCTCGATCGGAACGCACCGCAGGTCGTCACAGGCGCAATTCTCGCCGTGGAATCGAATTCTCGCAACTGCCCGCTTCCGACACTTCGGGCAGGGCAGCCAACCTGTGGTATCCGCTGATCCCGACACTCTCGAGGACTCCAGCGAAACCTCGGATCCGCCGATCTCCAAGGGCAGTTGGAACGGAATGGGGACGGTCGAACCGCGGTCACGCAGACGGTTCGAACGAGTCGTGTCGCAGCGTGTAGCATCGCGGCATGACCAGCCAACGCCTCAACATCACCCTGGACGGCGAGCACGCCTCGAAACTGGCGCAGCTCGCGGCACGCGTGCACGTCAACGAGGGCACGCTCGCCCGGTCCCTGCTCTCGTCGGCCATCGACGACACCGACCCCGACCCCGACAACGTCGTCGCCGTACTCGACGGCATCGACGGCGCATGGGAACGTGCCCATCAGGGCATCGACCAAGCCCACACCGGTGACACCGTCGCCCTCGACGACCTGTAACGAGTGGCCACCGTCGAACTTGCCAGGACCGCGGTCGAAGACCTCCACAGGCTGATCGTCACCCACAGCCTCCCGGCCGACACCCGGCAACGGATCCGGGCCACCCTGGCTCCGCTGCTCGAGTTCCCCCGCTTGGGCCCGGAACTGTCAAGCCGCTGGGAAGGCATGCGCTTCGTGCTGGGGCCGTGGCGCTGGATGATCATGGTCTACACCCACGACGAATCGTCGGACCGGGTCGTGGTCGTGAGCATCCACGACGCCCGGTCGAGTCGCTCCCCAACCATGCGGTAGCCACCGCTCTGGACGGTCTTGCCGCGATCGTGTGGCTCGCGTGGTTGGTGCGGGTCGGTCGCATGAGGCGGCGTGGGTGAGCCTGTGCGTGGCACGGCGCGGTCAGTAGGCTTGCCGCTCGACCAGTGCGCTCGGCGCTGGGACGGGATTCGGAAGCGATCATGGCGGATGGGGCTTGGTACCACGGCCATCCCCGCGCTCGGTGTCAGCCGCTGTCGGCGGGTATCACGCTGGCCCCGATGGTGGCGACGCCGGCCTTCCCCCACATGGGTAGCTGTGGACGACGTCGACCAGCACGAGCAGGAAGTCGCGTTCTTCACGCGATGCATCCCGGATGTCGGCGACAGTGGTCACGCTTCCCGACTATGAACTGGTCACCGTTGACGGCCCTCTCCGGGACTTCCGAGACATGCTGTTCACCTGCGCCGAGGGATGGTTTGAAATCGTTGTCGATGGCCAGCCTCGTGTGGCCGTGAACTACGGGTGGCAGTACACGGCAGCCCTTCTGTCTCCCATCGACGTGGACGTCCTGCCTCCATGGGACCCTGACGACGTCGAATCGACCCGTCCACCCGACGTGGGGCTGGACCGAGAAGAGGCAGCCCAAGTGGCCACGGACCGTCTCGACCGGCTGCGTCGCCTGCCCTGGACGCAGTTGCTTGCCATGCCCACCAACGTGTGGAACACGTCGGACCGTCTGGAGTCGTCGACAGGATGGACGTGGACGTCTGCTGGGACGCCCCGTTGCTGGAGCGACCACGTCGACGGGGCGACGCCACCGTGCAGGTCACCGTCCACACCGATGGCCTCAGCGTCATCTTCCAGTCATCGCCACCTTCACGGTCGCCCCCGACGGAAGCATCAGTGAGCCATGACCGCAACCGCGAAACATGCGAGATCACGGGCGCGGCCTGGGGTCGCGTGCTGGCTTGGTGACCGAGTTCGGCGCAGCCATGATGGTCGCTTGGCGTGTGGTCCGTATTCACCCCTGTCGCTGCGGGTGGGGACCCGCCGTCTCGAGGGGTCTCGAGAGGCGTCGCGTCCCCACCTTGCAGGCGGTGGCGTGATCGATGGCCGATGTGGTGACGGGGCTCGGCGGATCGGGTTCCCTCCGGGGGGGTGGTGACAGTGTGGGCGCGTTGTGCCACACGGGTGGGCCGGCGCCGCAGGCGGTCTAGCGACGCTCGACCATCAGTTGAGAGGTGGCGTGACGTGGGATGGACGGGCGGTCGGGTTCGCCTGGTGCTCCTCGTGTTTCTGGCGATGCTGGCGGTGGTTGCGACGAGTCCGGGGGTCTCCATGGCCCAGCCCTCGGAGAGCTCGACCACGCCGGACCAGCTGACCTCGACCGAGGACCAGCAAGGCGGCACCCCCACGCCGCTGGTCGACGACGATGTCGGCACGGAGGCGGACACCGGCACCGAGCCAGCCGATGACACGGGCCAGGAACCCGAACCGAGCCCCACCGGCGACGGCGAGCAGGAGCCCGGCGACGGCGCGAGCCCGCGCCCCACACCGTCGCCGACCGATGGCGAATCCGGCGACGACAGCGGGGTCACGCCCAGCGTCCGCCGGTCCGGGATCCCGGTGGCAACGACCGCACTCGCGATCGGGGTGCTTGCCGTGGTGGCCCTGGCCGCGCTCGTGCTGGGACGGAGCTCGACCCGGTCGGGCGACGCCATCGACGAGCGCGAACCACCGCGAGCATCCCCGGTCCCGACTCCGTCGCCGGCTTCGGACCCTGACCCTGCTGCCGACCGGGAACTGGTCGCGTTCCTCCTCGAGCTCGGCAAGGCGCTGATCGACACCGGTGACTCGGTCGACCGAGTCGGCATGACCCTGTCAGCCGTGGCACGGGTGCAGGGCCTTCCCGACGTGGGCGTGATCGTGCTCCCGACTGCGCTGATGATCTCGGCCTCCGGGCGGGGAAGCGTCCAGACGGACGTGTCGGCCGCCGGAGCCAGCCCCCTGCGCCTGGACCAGATCGAGGCGGTCTTCCGGCTGGTCGACCGGGCCGAGGACGGAGACGTCGGACCCGCCCAGGGCCGCGCCGAACTCACGACGATCCGGGCTTCGAAGTCGTCGGTGCCCACCGGCCTGGCACTGGTCGGCCACGCACTGGCCGCGATCGGCCTGGCCCTGCTGCTGCGCGGCGGCCTGGTGGAAGTCGCCCTCGCCGGCGCGATGGGCGCAGTCGTCGGTGCGCTCCGGCTCGTGGTGTCACCGCGAGAGTCGAACCTGCGGCCCTTCCTGCCGCTGGTGGCGTCCTTCCTGGTCGCGACCGTGGTGTTCCTGGCCGCCCGGGTCACGCCGGGCCTGGCCGCCTTGCCGCCGCTGATCGCCCCACTGATCCCGTTGCTCCCCGGGGCGATGCTGACCATGGGCACGCTTGAGTTGGCGACCGGGCAGGCCCTGTCCGGCGTCGCGCGGCTGGGGTCGGGCGGGCTCCAACTGGTGCTGCTCGCCGGCGGGATCATCGGTGCCGTCCAGTTCGTTGGCATCCCGGGACCGGGCGACCTGGTCGCGGCGGCCTCGTCCGGCTCACCGGGAGGGGTCGTCGGCGTGCTCGCGCCCTGGGTCGGGGTGGCCGCGTTCGGGCTCGGGATCGGCTGGGCCCGCGGCGCCCGGCGAGCGTCCCTGCCCTGGATCCTGATCGTGCTGTTCGTCGCCTACGCGGGCCAGATCGTCGGCGGAGTGTTCTTCGGAAACGCCCTGTCAGCGTTCTTCGGCGCGTTGGCGATGACCCCGGTCGCGGTGTACGCCTCCCAACAACAGGGAGGTCCGCCGTCCCTGGTCACGTTCCTGCCGGCGTTCTGGTTGCTCGTTCCCGGGGCGCTGGGCCTGCAGGGAGTCACCAGGATCCTCAACGAAGACGGCGTTCAGGGCCTGGCGACCCTGGCCACGACCGGGGCGGCAATGGTCGGCATCGCGCTTGGCATCCTGCTGGGACTCCTACTGGCAGCACCCGACCGGTGGCGACTTCGACAGGTGGACACCAGCAACTCGGAACCGTCCTCCTGAACCAAGCCCTGGCAGCTGCCCGCCCTGCCACGTCGTGGAGCGCGGCCGAAACCGCTGGTAGCGCCGCTCCGGGGGACGCTCCCGAAACCTTTGATGGCCGCCGATACCGCCGCGCGTTGCCAGCAGGTTGCCGAGGCCATCACCATCGGGCTACTTCAGCGCACGGGTCCAGCGCAACGGGGGCGCGTTGCCGTCCATGACCCCGTGAGCGAGCGTCAGGTGAAGCGGTCGACCAGGCTCGTCGGCAGGATCCGGCGGAACATGTCGGCCAGCGCGGGGCCGACCCCGCGGCGGAAGCCCAGGAACAGCGTGATCAGGATCACGCCGAACACTGCCACGCGGAGTTGGCCGGCATCACGCAGCAGTTCGTCGATCACGGTCAGCGCGAGGGCGCCGATGACCGGGCCGACCAGGGTTCCGATGCCGCCGAACGCCAGGATCACCAGGGTCTCGACGTCGACCTCGCCGAACGCGAACGTCGTGGGGGAGACGAAGCCCTCGGTCACGGCCCACAAGCCGCCGGCCAGGCCCAGCATGGCGGAGCCGATCCCGCCCGCCCAGATCCGATAGCGGGCCACGTCGATGCCGGCCAGTTCGGCCGCGACCGGATCGTCGCGCAGTGCCCGGAACGCCCACCCGAAGTGGGACCGTTGGAGCCACTGGAACAGGCCCAGGTAGGCCAGCAGCAGCACCAGGAACAACAGGTAGACCGGGACCAGTTCCCGCAGCCACGTGTCGGCACCGGTGGCGATGCGCAGCCCGGTCTCGCCACCGGTCAGGTCGCGCTGGCCCAGCAGCAGGTTTCCGAACCCCAGCGAGAAGGTCAGCGTCACGATGCCGGTGAAGATGACACCCAGCGACCGCCGCACCGAGATCCAGCTGAACAGCGCCCCCAGTCCGGCCGACAGCGCGGTCGCGATCAGCAGCGCGACCACCAGCGGCAGCCCGACGTCCTCGGCCAGGATCGGGGTCGCGTACCCGGCGACGCCGGCCAGCGCCCCCAGGCACAGGAACAACTGCCCGGTCGAGCCGAAGATGACGTTGAAGGCGGTCGCGTAGCAGGCGAACAGCAGCCCGCTGGTGGCCACCCCCATCCACGTGCGGGAGTCGCCCACGACCAGCGGCACGATCAGCGAGAGCACGCCGATCACCGCGATCGGGGCGTAGGCGAGCCAGGGAGGACGACGTGTCGGGGTGGCGTCGACCGTAGACAGGGCGGCGGTCATCGGGTCGTCCCCAGCAACCCGGCCGGTCGCAACAGGATGGTCAGGGCGGCGGCCGCCAGCAGGATGATCGCCGTGATGTAGGACCCGATCTCGGCCGCGCTGACCGCGTTGACGACGCCCAGCAGGACCCCGGCCAGCAACGCACCACGCGCACTGCCCAGGCCGCCGACGACGGTCACGATCAGGGCGAGGATGGTGTAGCTCACCCCGGAACTGGAGGTGACGGGGGAAGTCATGGACTGGGTGACCGCGAACAGGCCCGCCAGCGCGCCGCTGAGCCCGAAGATGACCGTGCGGACCGTGGCGGGGTTGACGCCCACCAGTTGCGCGCCGGTCTCGTCCTCGATCACCGACCGGACCGCCCGTCCGGTGCGCGTGTACTGCAGGAACACGATGACGGCCCCGATGGCCACGATCGTGATGGCCGACGCCCACAGGCTGCCCTGGCGGATGGTGATGCCCAGCACGTCGACGGCGCCCCCGGTGCCGACCCGCATCGTGAGTGCCTCGCTCGGATAGCGCCACACCAGCACGCCGTCGATCACGAACGACACGCCCAGCGTCACGAGCAGGCTCAGCAGGATCCGTTCCTCGCCACGGCGCTTGTAGACCGGACGCATGATCGACTGGTCGAGCACCAGTCCCAGTGCCAGCGCCGAGGCCACCGCGGCGACCGCGGCCGCCGGCATGCCCAGGTCGGCGTCCAGCACCGCCGCCCCGACGATCCCGCCGAAGACCGCGATCTGGCCGTGCGCGAGGTTGAGGATGCCCCCCAGCCCGTACAACAACGTCAGCCCCACCGCGAGCAGCCCCAACTGGAGCCCCCCGATGAGTCCGTCGACGATCACGGCTGGATTCATCAGGAGATTCCCAGGTAGGCGCGTTGGACGTCGGGGTTGCCACGGAGGTCGGCGGCCGAGCCCGACAGTTCGATGTGGCCGTCCTCGATGACGTAGCCACGGTCGGCCAGGCCCAGCGCCAGTGGCACCTGCTGTTCGGCGACCAGCACGGTCAGGCCCTCGTCGCTGCGCAGGGCCGCGAGCGCGTCGTAGGCCTCCGTGGCCAGCTTGGGTGCCAGCCCGGTGGTCGGTTCGTCCAGGATCAGCAGGCGGGGCTTGCCCATCAGCGCCCGGCCCACGGCCAGCATCTGCTGTTCGCCGCCGCTGAGCGTGCCGGCCGACTGGTTGCGTCGTTCCTCCAGGCGGGGGAACAACTCGAACACGCGCGCGAGCTGGGCGGGGTCCGGCTTGTCGGGGTGGGCCCCCAGCGACAGGTTCTCGTGGATCGGCATCCCGGGGAACAGGTGGCGTTCGGCCGGGACGTAGGCCAGCCCACGCCGCGACACGACGTGCGTGGGTTCGCCCAGGACCTCGTCGCCGTCGAAGGTGATCCGTCCGGCGCTGCCCGGCAACATCCCGGCGATCGCCCGCAGCGTGGTGGTCTTGCCGGCGCCGTTGGAGCCGATGATGGCCACTGCCTCGCCCTCGGCGACGTGGAACGAGACGCCGTGCACGACCGTCGACGATCCGTACCCGACGTCCAGGCCCTCGACCTCAAGCAGCATCGGCGGCCCCTTCACCCAGGTAGGCCTCGACGACGTCACGATCGCGCATGACCTCGTCCGGGACGCCCTCGGCCAGCAACGTCCCCATGTTGAGCACGACTACGTGGTCGGCCAGGGCCCGCACCGCCTTCATGACGTGTTCCACCCAGACCACCGTCAACCCCAGTTCCTCGCCCAGTCGTCGCACGATCGCGATGGACGCCTCCAGTTCGCTGGGGTTGAGCCCGGCCATGACCTCGTCCAGCAGCAGCAGCCGTGGTCGGCCCGCGACCGCCCGGGCGAGGTCGAGCATCCGTTGTTCGTGGAGGTTGAGCTGGTCGACGTCCCAACCGGCCTTGCCGCCCAGCCCCACGAGGTCCAGCATCTCGCGGCCGGCGCGGGTCGCCTCGGCCTCGGGTCGGCGGCCGTCGGTGCCCCCGAACATGGCGCCAAGGGCGGCGTTGTCCCCGACCGACATCGAGTGGAACACGCGCGGGTGCTGGAGCACCTTGGCGACGCCGAGGTGGCGGATCGCGTGGCTGGTCAGGTTCGTGATGTCGGTGCCGTCGAAGGTGATCGTCCCCGACGTGGCCCGGTGCATGCCGCTGACCGCCTTCAGCAGGGTCGACTTGCCGGCCCCGTTCGGGCCGATGACGGCGAAGACGATTCCCTGCTCGACGTCGAAGCTGACCCCGTCGACGGCCGGCAGCCCACCGAAGTGCTTGCTGACGTCGCGAAGTTCCAGGATGGACATGCAGTCCCCAGCGGTGCGGCCCCGACCGTGCGGTCGGGGTGGTGACGGGTGGTGGTGGCGCGGGCCGGGGCCACCACGCAGGTGGCCCCGACCGCGACGATCACTCGGGAACGTAGGGCTCGAGCGGGTCCGGTACCACGAGGGTCTCGACGTACCAGTTCGCACCCGGGTTGATCCCGTCCGGCGGCGTGCCTTCGACCATCTGCACGAAGTGCGGGGTCGCCTCGGCCAACTCGCCCCACTCGGTCCAGCTCATGGTGAAGGCGTAGCCCGGCAAGTCGAACGAGTTCGCGTGCAGGTACTCCGACACGGCCGCGGGGTCGTCGCCGACCTCGGTGACAGCCTCGGCCACCATCGTGACGATGCCGTAGCCGGCCACCGCGTCGGCCTCCATGAAGCCGAAGTCGGAGGTCTCGGCGAAGCGGGTCGCCAACTCGATGTAGTCGTCGGACTGGAAGTCCGCACAACCGAAGTCGGAGTACTTGCCCAGCGCGACGTCGCCGACGCTGTCATAGACCGCGGTCAACGTCGAGTACGGACCGGTCACCGGCACGTCGATGCCCAGGTCGGTCGCCTGGATGGTGATCGGGCCGGCGCCCGGCGGGTGCCCGGTCGCGACGATGATCTCCGGGTCGAAGTCCTGCAGGTTGCGCAGGTAGGTGGTGAACTCGGTCTCACCCACCGGGGCGGTCTCGATCTGCAGTTCCACCCCGTCCAGGCCCCCGATGTCGGCCTCCAGCGCGCCCTTGACGGACTGGCCCCACGCGTAGTCGGCGATGATCGCGCCGACCCGGGTGATGCCCTCCGACTGGATGTAGTCCGCGATCGGACCGGCGACCTCGGGTGCGGCCGGCAGGCAGGTCCGGAACGTGTAGCGGCTGTCCTGGGTCAGGATGGGTGCGGCACCCGCCTTGACCAGGAACAACGGGGTCTCGAGTTCCTCGGCGGTCTGGCTGGCGGCCAGGCCCACGTCGGACGAGATCACGCCACCCGCGGCGACGATGCCGTCCTGTTCGACCATGCGCTCCAACTCCGACACGCCGGTCTCGGGGTTGTTCTCGTCATCGGCGGAGATCAGTTCGATCATCCGTCCGTCGACTCCACCGTCGGCGTTGATGTCGTCGGCCGCCATCTGCATGCCGGCCTCGGCCTGCACACCCCAGGTGGTGAACGGTCCGGTGAACGACGTCAGCACGCCGATGCGGAGTGGCTCGCCCGACGCCTCGCCCTCGGAGGCGGGCGCGGACCCGGTCTCGGTCTCGGCCATGGATTCCGAGCCGGTGGCGGCCGCGGTGGGCTCGCTGCCCCCGTCGGTCGGATCCTCGGCGGCGTCGTCGCCGCCACAGCCAGCCAGGACCAGGGCCCCGGCGGCCGCGATGGCCAGCAGGTGTCGTGTGTGCATTCGTCTCATGCTCGTGCTCCTGTTGCGGTCGGGGTCTGGGGGGTCGTGACGTGCTCGGGAGGAGTGGTCAACTGGTCCACGGGGATCGGCAGGCCGGTGTAGTTGTCGGCGAACGTGGCCCGTGCGTGGGGGGAGGTGGCGAGGTGGTGGAACTCGGCCGCCTGGATGCGACGGTCGAAGTCGTCGCGGTCGGGGAAACGGTGCGTCAGCGTGGTCAGCCACCACGAGAACCGGACGGCCTTCCACACCCGCCGCAACGCCGTCTCGGAATAGCGGTCCAGCGCCTCGTCATCGCCGTCGTCGTAGTGGCGGCGCAGCGCGGCCTCGACCAGCACCACGTCGCCGATGGCGAGGTTGAGGCCCTTGGCGCCCGTGGGAGGGACGACGTGGGCGGCGTCCCCGGCCAGCAACAGCCGTCCGTGGCGCATCGGTTCGGAGACGAAGCTGCGCAGTGGTGCGATGGACTTCTCGACCGACGGCCCCGTCACCAGCGCGGCAGCGGCCTCGTCGGGCAGCCGTTCCGACAGTTCGGTCCAGAAGCGGTCGTCGGACCAGTCCTCGACCACGTCGGTGTCGTCGCACTGCAGGTAGTACCGGCTGAGCATCGCGTGGCGCATCGAGCACAGCGCGAAACCGCGCTCGTGGCTGGCGTAGATCAGTTCGTCGTCCACCGGCGGGGTCTCGGACAGGATCCCGAGCCACCCGAACGGGTAGGCGCGCTCGTAGGTACGTCGGAGGTCCTCCGGGATGGCCAGCCGCGAGGTTCCCCGCGACCCGTCACAACCCACGATCCAGTCGCAGTCGAGGCGTTGGGTGGCGCCGTCGCGGGTGAAGGTGACCGACGGGGCGTCCGTGGTCAGGTCATGCAGTTCGACGTCGTCGATCTCGTCCAGCAGTGTGACCCCGTCGGCGTCGAGGGCGTCGTAGAGGTCGTGCTGGACCTCGGTCTGGCCCCACAGCATGACCCGGCGACCCACCGCCTCGGTGAAGCCGATCCGCAGGTGGCCCTGGTCCAGCGACAGTCCGACCCCGTCGTGGGGATCGCCGCCGCCGTCGGCGGTGGGGGCATCCATGCGGCCGGCGAGGCCGGCGTCGCGCAGCACCCGGACGCTGCCCGCCTCCAGCACGCCGGCGCGGACGCGACCCAGCACGTACGCGCGGCTGCGGCGTTCCAGCACGACGCTGTCGATGCCGGCACCGTGGAGCAGGTGGGCGAGCAGGGACCCGGCCGGGCCGGCCCCGACGATCGCGACGCGAGTCCTCACTGGCCGTCCTTCCGGTCGCGCGAGCCGGCCATCGTCACGGCCCGCGACAGCCCGGCGGCGGCGTCCAGCAGCGGGGGCACGATGGCGGTGTCGATGTCCTCGCGGCTGGTCCGGGCGGCGTGTGTCGAGACGTTGACGGCGGCGATCACGTCGCCCTCTCCGTCGCGGATCGGGGCGGCCACCGAGCGCACCCCCAGTTCCAGCTCCTGGTCGACCAGGGCCCAGCCACGGGTCCGCACCTCGGCGAGGCAGTCACGGAGCTGGTCGAGCTCGGTGACGGTGCGGTCGGTGGTGCCGGTGTGGTCGCTGCGGTCCCAGATCGCTGCCACCCGGGCGTTCGACAGCCACGCCAACTGGGCCCGGCCCAGCGAGGTCCGGTAGGCCGGGAAGCGGGTGCCGAGGCCGATCGAGACGGTCATGAGGCGCTTGGCCTGGACGCGTGCCACGTAGACGACGTCGAGGTCGTCGAGGATCGCGACGGAGGTGGACTCGCCCGTTGCCGACGACAACGTGTCGAGGAACGGTTCGGCCAACTGGGCCACGGACAACGACGACAGGAAGGCGTAGCCGAGGTCGAGGACGCGAGCCGTCAGTTCGAACGAACTGCCGACCCGGCGGGCGTAGCCCTGGGCTTCCAGGGTGTGCAGCAGGCGCCGCACCGAGGCCCGGCTGAGGCCGGTGGCCGCGGACGCCTCCGACACGCTCTGGCGCTCCCGGCCCGCGCCGAAGCTGCGGATCACGGCGAGCCCGCGCTCGAACGACTGCACCGTGTCCATGCTCCCCCTTCGCCTGTAGCGTGCCGGTCGAGATCATCTATGCTGGTGTTCGCTCAACGAACACTCGTTCGCTGTGCGAACATAGTGAAGGGAGCGGCCCATGGCAAACGTGTCGACCACCGACCCGGGTCACGAGATCCAGACTAACCGGTCAGTCAGACTCGTGCCAGCATTCGAGTCAGGGATCCTGTCGGGATGTGTTTCGGGGATCATGGCAGCGGTTCTGTTCGGGGGCCGCGCATGAGTGCCGACGGACCGATGCTGCCGCGCCTGCACGCACGCGAGCACGGTGACCACCCACCCTTCCGCTATCCGGACTACAAGTCGACGGCGGCGCGCTCGCCGGACCAGGACCTGGTGTCGATCCTGGCCACGCTGTCGGAAGCCACCGGGCCGGGACCGGCCTGGAGCGAGGTGTCGCCGGAGGACGCCGACCTGACGACCAACGCCGGGACCGGTGGGGTCGCGATCGGGGCCCGGATCATCGTCACGGGCCGGGTGCTGGACGCGGCCGGCAACGGCGTCCCCGACACCCTGGTCGAGATCTGGCAGGCCAATGCCGCCGGTCGCTACGCCCACTGGCGCGAGACCGAGTACGACGCGCCGCTGGACCCCAACTTCCTCGGCGTGGGCCAGTGCCACACCGACGCCGACGGGACCTACCGGTTCCTGACGATCCGGCCCGGGCCCTATCCGTGGGGCAACCACCACAATGCCTGGCGCCCGGCCCACATCCACCTGTCGCTGATGGGCCCGTCGCTGGGCAGTCGACTGGTCACGCAGTTGTACTTCGACGGGGACCCGATGCTCCACCTGGACCCGATCTACTGTTCGGCGCCGCCGCAGTCGCGCCACCGGATGCTGGCCCACTACGACCACGAGGTGACCGAGGCAGACTGGGCGACCGGGTGGCGCTTCGACATCGTGCTCGCCGGCGCCGAGGCCACCCCGGTCGAGCAGGAGGAGGCGTGATGGCCGGCGCAGGACCGGGACGCCCGGCGCCGCTCGGGCAGACCCCCTCCCAGACACTCGGGCCCTTCTTCGGGATGCTGCTGGGCCGTCCTGGCGACGCGAACATGGCCGACGAGTCGGTGGCGGGTGAACGCATCCGGGTCACCGGCGTGGTGTTCGACGGCCACGGCGCCCCGATCGAGGACGGCCTGGTGGAGGTGTGGCAGGCCAACTCGGCCGGGCGCTACCGCCACCCCGTCGACGACCGCGACGACCTGCCCCTGCTCGACGGCTTCACCGGGTTCGGTCGCTGCCCGACCGACCACCCGACCGGGAGCTGGTCGGTGGTGACCCTGCGGCCCGGGCAGGTGCCCGATGGTCGCGGCGGCCTGCAGGCCCCGCACCTCAACCTGGTGCTGCAGGCCCGTGGGATGTTGGACCCGGTGTTCACCCGGGTCTACTTCGACGACGAGCTGTCCAACGACGACGACCTCGTCCTGGCCGGTGTCCCCGAGCAACGACGCCACACGTTGGTCGCCAGCCGTGGCGACGACGTCGACGGGCTGGCCACGTTCCACCTCGACCTGCACGTGCAGGGTGAGCACGAGACCGTGTTCTTCGACGTCTGACGTCACCACCCCCGCGAACCCCGACCCACGACCCGACCAGGACCGGCATGGCCAGCTTTCCCTCGCTCCACGACGCCGTCGCCCAGGCGGTCCACGACGGTGACACCGTCGCCCTGGAAGGGTTCACGCACCTGATCCCGTTCGCGGCCGGCCACGAGGTCATCCGCCAGGGACGGCGCGACCTGACGCTGGTGCGCATGACGCCCGACCTGCTGTACGACCAGATGATCGGGATGGGGTGCGCCAGCCGGCTGGTCTTCTCGTGGGGCGGCAACCCCGGGGTCGGATCGCTGCGGCGCTTCCGCGACGCGGTCGAGCACGACTGGCCGGCCCCGCTGGAACTGGAGGAGCACGCCCACGCCGCCATGGCCAGCGCGTGGGAGGCCGGGGCCGCCGGACTGCCGATGGCGGTCCTGCGTGCCTACGCCGGCACCTCGCTGCCCGACGTCAACGACTCGGTCGCCACCGTCACCTGCCCGTTCACCGGCGAGGACCTGTCGGCGGTCCCGTCGCTGCGCCCGGACGTCGGCATCGTCCACGCCCAACGCGCCGACCGGGACGGCAACGTGCTGGTCGAGGGGATCATCGGCGTGCAGAAGGAGGTCGTGCTGGCGTCCACCCGGTCGATCGTGACCGTCGAGGAGGTGGTGGACGACCTGGCCGCCCCCAGCCTCAACTCGTGCGTCATCCCCGGATGGGCGATCGACGCGGTCGTCGTCGCGCCCAACGGTGCCCATCCGTCCTACACCCACGGGTACTACGACCGGGACAACGCCTTCTACCAGGCGTGGGACGACATCGCGGTCGACCGGGAGCGGTTCCTGGCATGGATGGACACCCACGTGCTGGGGGTGTCGGCATGACGGACGCGAGCACCGACGACGGCTCCTGGACGGCCGCCGAGATGATGACGATCGCGGCGTCGCGGGCACTGGACCCCGACGACGTGTGCTTCGTGGGGATCGGGGCCCCGTCGGCGGCCTGCAACCTCGCGCGGCTGACCCGGGCGCCCGACCTGACCCTGATCTACGAGTCCGGGACCATCGGCACCAGGCCCGACGTGCTGCCGTTGTCCATCGGCGACGGCGAACTGGCCGACACTGCCGTCACGACCGTGTCGGTGCCGGAGATGTTCCGCTACTGGCTGCAGGGTGGCCACGTGGACGTCGGGTTCCTGGGCGCCGCCCAACTGGACCGGTTCGGCAACATCAACACGACCGTGATCGGTGACTGGGACGACCCGACCGTGCGCCTGCCCGGGGCCGGCGGTGCGCCCGAGATCGCCTCGCAGTGCGGCCGCGTGTTCGTCACGATCGCGCACTCGACCCGGGCGTTGGTGGAGGCAGTCGACTTCACCACGTCGCTGGGCTTCGGTCCGACCGGGCGCGAACGGGCCGAGTTCGGCGTGACCACGGCCGGGCCGGTGCTGGTCGTGACCGACCTGTGCACGCTGTCACCGGAGCCGGGCACCAACGAACTGGTGGTGGACGCACTGCATCCCGGCGTGACGAGCGAGGACGTCGTCGCGGCCACGGGCTGGGACGTGCGCTTCATCGACGACCTCGGCCGCACCGAGCCGCCCACCGCACGCGAACTGGAGGTCCTGCGCGACCTCCACTCCCGCACGGACGCGGCCCACTCCGC
>JAGXFT010000116.1 GCA_024637135.1 Nitriliruptorales bacterium
CGAGTTGTGCATGAAGTGGCTGGGCGTGGTCTCGTCCGGGAAGCCGCCGCCGGCGTAGGGGATCGGCTCGGTCGCGGTGGCCAGCCGTCGCACCCCCGTCGTCGGGTCGAGGTGGCGGCCACTGGTGTGGTAGCCGCGGACGCCACCCAGGCCCGACACCCAGGCGATGCCGGCCGCGTCGACCTGCACGTCGTGGGAGTAGGCGGTGGCGCCATCGTTGCGACCGGTGTCGATCGGGATCGGTGAGGTCGTGATGTCGTCGAGGTCGCGCAGGTCCGTTGACGTACATCGGACGGCCCCCCGGCCACACGTCCAGCTTGTCGCTGGGGCTGGCCGGGCCGCCCGTCCACAGGAAGTCACAGTCGTTGACGCAGGTCGAGGTGTGGCCCGTGGGCAGTTGTTCGAACGTGCGCAGGACCAGGTCCTCGGGGTCGCTGGCGTCGATGACGTAGACCCCGGCGATGTCGGTCGGGTCCGAGGTTGTGCCGTTGTAGGCCCGTGGGTCGGGGGCCATGAAGACCAGCTTGCGGCGCTGGTCGACGTCCATGTCCTCGTTCTGCCAGAAGGTCCCGTCCACGTCGCTGGGGAGCTTGAGCTCCGCCGAGGTGAGGTGGTCGAGCAGCACCGGGTCGGCCGGGTCCGCCAGGTCCCAGCTCTGCAACCCGAACCGACCGTTGACGAACATGATGTCGCGGGCCTTGCGACCATTGCCGTAGGCCAGGAAGTTGATCGAGGTCGCCTGGGCCGCCTCGGGGAGGTTGGCCTTGAGCGTGACGTTGGCGATGTCACCGGGTGGCGGGGGTGGGTCGGCCGCCAGTGCGGTGGCGGAACCGGGGACCACGAGGGCGACGACGAGGAGGGGGAGGAACCTGCGCATGGGGGGAGATCCGTTCAGACCCTGGCCGTGGGGGCCGCGCCCACCTGCACCGTCCGATGTCACCCGCCCGTCACGTGCCTGCGCCGCAACCTAGATCGACCGACTGGAACGTTCGGCGTCGCGGTGGTGCGGGGACCCGGCCCGGGTCCAGCCGTCGAGCGGACCACGGACCCTGTCGTCCGGTCCCGTACCGTCGAGCGCGGGGCCGGGACCGGCGTCACCGACCGACGACAGGACAGCAGGATGACGATCGAACGCGTGGTCGTGACGGGTGGCAGCGGCAAGGCCGGGAGAGCGGTCGTGGCGGACCTGTCGGAACGGGGCATGGACGTCCTGTCGGTCGACATCGCCGCCTCGATGGATCCGGATGATCCCACCCTGGTGGTCGACCTGGTCGACCTGGGTGAAACGCTCGAGACGCTCGACGGGTACGACGCGGTGGTCCACCTCGCCGCGGTGCCCGCGCCGGGCATCCGGCCGGAGGGTGCGACCTTCACCAACAACCTCCTGTCCACCTACAACGTCTTCACGGCCGCGGCCCGACTTGGACTGGACCGGGTCGTGTGGGCGTCGTCGGAGACCCTGATCGGGTTGCCGTTCGAGCGTGAGTCCCCCCGGTATGCGCCCATCGACGAGGACCATCCGCTGCTGCCCGAGTCGCACTACTCGCTGTCGAAGCTGGCGGGCGAGGCGATCGCGGCCCAGTTCCATCGCTGGTCCGGGATCCCGTTCGTGGCGTTGCGCATCTCCAACATCATGGAGCCGCACGACTACGAACGCTTCCCCGGGTTCTGGGACGACCCCACGATCCGTGCGTGGAACCTGTGGGGCTACGTCGACGCGCGTGACGTCGCCCAGGCCGCACGCCGGTCGCTGACGGCCGACGTCGACGGTGCCGAGGCGTTCCTGGTGGCGGCGGCCGACACGTGCATGACCACGCCCAGCGCCGACCTGCTCGGGTCGGTGTACCCCGACGTCGAGGTGCGTGGCGGCGTGGAGGGCCACACCACGCTGCTGTCGATCGACCGGGCGCGTGCCCGGCTGGGCTACGAGCCCGAGTTCTCGTGGCGTGACCACGTCGAGGGCTGAGCGCACGATCTCCGGCTGGGTTGCCCGGCTCGATGGCTGGCCGCGCGCGGTCGCACGGCGGGTCGAATGGGTGAGGCCGCTGGATACGGTGCAGGGCGGACGGCCGACGAGCCCGCACGGGCATCGGACCGTCCTCCCATTCTCCCCCGTCCTCCGGAGCCCCCATGTTCACCCCGTCCGACATGCCCGACCTGACCGGTTCCGTCGCCGTCGTGACCGGCGCCAACTCCGGCCTCGGCCTCCAGACCGCACGGATGCTGGCCGGCGCCGGCGCGACCGTCGTCATGACCGCGCGCTCGCAGGCCAAGTTCGACGAGGCCGAAGCCGAGATCCGACCCCGGATCCGCATGGCCGACCTGCGCTTCGTCGAGATGGACCTGGCCGACCTCGCCAGCGTGCGTGCGGCCGCGGCGACCATCGCCGAGGAGTTCGACCACGTCGACCTGCTGGTCAACAACGCCGGGGTCATGATGACGCCCGAGGCCACCACCGCCGACGGGTTCGAGTTGCAGTTGGGCACCAACCACTTCGGCCACTTCGCCTTCACCGGACTGCTGTTGGACCGCCTGCTGGCTGCGGACGCGGCTCGCATCGTCACGGTGTCCTCCGGCGCGCACCACATGGGCGAGATGGACTTCGACGACCTCCACCAGCAGCGTTCCGACGGCTACGACACGACCGCCCAGTACGGGCGCTCCAAGCTGGCCAACCTGCTCTTCTCCCAGGAACTGCAACGTCGCTTCGACGCGGCCGGCGTGGCCGCGACCAGTGTCGCCGCCCACCCCGGCTACACCGCCACCAACCTCCAGTCGACGGGCGTGCGCATGCCCGGTGGCAGCCGCATCCACACCGTCGCCGACTACGCCATGCGGGTGCTGAACCCGCTGGTCGGGATGGACGTCGAAGAGGGTGTCCTGCCACAGGTGCACGCGGCGGTCGGTGACGTCGAGGGTGGTTCCTACTGGGGCCCGCAGGGCTTCCGCGAGATGCGTGGCCCGGTCGGCCCCGCCGCGATCGACCCCAAGGCCCGCGACCGTGCGTCGGCCGCGATGCTGTGGGACCTGTCGGTCGAGGCCACCGGGGTCGACTTCGCCGCGCTCGATGCCGACCGGGCCGTGCCGAGCGCCTGACGGAGCGTCCGGTCAGCCCGGGGTCGCCAGCCACGACGACCGGAACGGGAACAGCCACCGGTCCGCGAGGTGGTTGAGCGCCCGACGGGCGTCGGGGAAGTGGTCGCTGATCGACGCCAGCCCGGACGTCGGGCTGGCCCCGCCGTCGGCCTGGACCGCCAGTCGGTACCACTGCTGACCGAGGTGTTCGACCAGGCCCACGGCCCCGTGGACGGCAAGCGCGTCGACCAGTTCGGCGGTGGCGGCGGGCGACGACGACTGCAGGGAACGGGCGAGCCGGTCGACCTGGATCGGCGCGAACCGGGTGCGTGAGGTGTGGTCCGGGAAGACCCCGGTCAGGAACAGGCTGGCGTCGCCGAGGCGGCGGTACAGGCCGGCCTGCGCGCGCTCGTCGACCATGCCCAGCAGGTCGGCCATGCCGGCCAGGTCCAGTTCGCCGACCCGTCGGTGGTGGATCGCCGACCCCTGCTGCCAGGTCACGGCCGCGCCCGACAGGTGGACGTAGCTGGCCAGCAGTTCGGCCAGGAACAGCCGGTGGTCGCCGTCGTCGAGGAAGGCACGCAACTGGGCGCCCGAGAAGACCGGCACTCGTTCCCGCGGCCCGGTCCACTCCACGACCACGCTGGACGGGTCGAGTTCGGCGCGGGCCCGGTGCAGTGCGGTCGCGAACACCAGGAAGGGTGAGGCGACCGCGACGTCGAACCGGGACTCGTGGGCGTCGTCGCCGGTCGTGCCCACCACGGCGTCGAACAGGTCCGGGTCGGCCAGGAGATCCTCGACGTGGGCGTCACCACCGGGCTGTCGGGGACCGGGGACTCCGGCCCGACGCGCGGCGGAGTCGAGCAGGTCCCGATCCGGGTCGGTCAGGAGCCGCAGGTACCGCCGTCCGCGTCGGGCATCCGTCGTCATGCGACCAGACTACGGGCGGCGGTCGGCCATGCCAGCAGGTCGGGACTGGTGTCCCGGAGTCCGGGGACGCCGGTCAGTCGTCGCGGTCGGGGGAGGTGTCGCCGATCGGCGCCCCCTGTCGGACCAGCAGGGCGCGCACGGTCTCGACCTCGGTCGGGTCGGCCAGCACCATGACCTCGTCCCCGGCAGCCAGCCGGGTGGCGCCGTCCGGCAACAGGACCGCGCTGCCCCGGCGGATCGAGGTGACCAGGGTCCGCGCCGGCCACTCGATCTCGCGGACCAGTTCGCCGTCGACCGGCGACCCGGTGTCCACCGACAACGTCAGCGTCCGCACGCCGGTCAGGTCCCTGAGGTGGCTGGTGTGGACGTCCTGCTGCTCGTCGAGTTTGCGCAGGATCGCGCGCTGGTAGGCCGTCACCACGTCGGAGCGCCGCACGATGCCCTGGTAGCGATCACGGCCGGTGACGACCGGGATCCGCCCGACGTCGATCGCGGCCATCCGCTGCAGGGCGGCGTCCAGCGTGGCCGTGGCGTCGACCGTGACCGGTCGGCGTCGACAGATGTCCGCGGCCGTGGCGGGCCGGCCGGCGTCCTCGGCGCGCTGCAGGTCGCTGATGGTCACGACCCCGACCAGTCGTCCGCCGGGTCCCACGACCGCGAAGCCGTGGCTGCGGCTGTGGTCGAACAGCGTGCGCAGGTCTGCCAGCGACTGGTCCGGGGCGACGGTCGGGTGGGTGGTGCTCATCACCTCGGACACGACCAGGAGTTGCATGACGTCGACGTCGTCGGACACCGGCGTGAAGGCGATCCCACGCAGCCGCAGCGGGGCCTCGTACAACGAGTCGCGCGACACCCGGTCGGCCAGGAACGTCGCGATCCCGGCCGACAACATCATGGGCACCACGAGTTGGTAGTCACCGGTCAGTTCGAACGCGATCAGGATCGCCGTCAACGGCGCGCGGGCGGCCGCGGCGAACACCGCCGCCGTGCCGGCCAGCGCGAACGCACCCGGCTCGATGCCCCACGTCGGGAAGAACTGGGCACCCAGGGTCCCGAACGCGCCCCCCAGTGCGGCTCCCATGAACACCGCCGGGGCGAACGTTCCAGCGGCGTTGCCGAAGCCGACGGTGACGCCGGTGGCGATCAGTTTCGCGACGGCGAAGGCCAGCAGCAGGCCCGCGATCCGCCACCCGGTGCCTTCGGGGCCGTCCAGGCCGACCGAGCCGTCGAGCATGGCGCGGATCGGGTCGCGGATGCCGTCCACGGGTGGCAACCGGTCGCCGGTGCCCAGCACCTCGGGGATGGCCAGGGCGATCAACCCGACGATCAGGCCCGACAGGCCGACGACCAGCGGCGCCGGGATCCGTTGGCGCAGCCAACTGGCTGCCTCGGCTGCCCACTGTTCAGCCCGCCCGAGGCTGACGGCGGCCGCCATCGCCGGCAGGCCCAGGAACGCGTACAGCGCCAGTTGGCGGGGGTCGCCCAACCCGTACACCCGGGTGGGCTGGAACACGATGCCGGGCCCGACCAGGCTGCGCGCCGTGACCGATGCGACGACGGATCCGACGACGACGACCTGCAGGGAGGTGGCCCGCAGGCGGCCGAGGATGACCTCGATCGCGAACAGCATCCCGCCGATCGGGGCGTTGAACGATGCGGCGATGCCGGCCCCGGCTCCGGTCGCCACCAACGCCCGCAACCGCGACTCGTCCAGCCGGAACCACTGGCCCAGCGTCGAGCCGATGCTGCCGCCCAGCAGGACGATCGGGCCCTCACGTCCCCCGGACGCGCCGGTGCCCAGCGCGATCGACGCGGCGGTCAGCGTCGAGGCGGGCACTCGTCGCCGCGCCCGACCCCCGTGCAGGGCGAGGGTCTCCAGTGTCCGGACCACGCCGGAGCCGCCCGGCTCGACCGCCCAGTACCGCAGGATCAATCCGACGACCAGGCCGCCGACGGCCGGCCACAGGAGGATCTCCAGTGGGGACGCGGTGGCGCCGAACGCCAGTCCCTGGACCAGCCGGATCCCGGCGATCAGGAGGGCGGCGAACACGCCGGTGATCAGACCGGTCCCGGCTCCGAGCGCCAACATGGCACCATCGGACGACCCGCTTGCCTGCAAGCGGGTCGTCATCGCCGAGAGGCGTTCCTGGACGGTCACGACGCCCCGGGATCCGCACGGGTCGGGACGTGGTGGCGACCGGTGGCCGCTGCGGGCGCGGACCCGGCTTCCGACCCTACCGCCGGTGGCGTCGTGGCCCGTACGTTCCTCCGCGGTCCTGCCTCAGAAGGCCAGCACCAGGCGGCCGCGCACGCCGCCCGCGGCGAACCGGCGATGGGCGTCGTCGGCCCGTTCGGAGGCGACGGTGTCGGCGACCCGCAGGCTGATGTCCCCGCTGCCGACCAGTCGCCGCAGTTCCTCCAGCGCGTCGCGGTCGTCGAGGTGGTCGAAGACCATGACCTGGTGGACATCGATGTCGCGCCCCGGCTCTC
>JAGXFT010000117.1 GCA_024637135.1 Nitriliruptorales bacterium
ACACGCCCTACGACGGCTACTCCTGGACGCTGGACGGTGGTGACTCCGCCATGAACCAGGGCAGCGTGAACGGCACGAACGCCACCGGGACCGGCACGGCGACCTGGAGCGCCACCAGTGACGTCCTCCCGGTCGAGGAGTTCCCGCAGTTCGAGAGTTGGGGCTCGGCCGACTGGATCGGGGACACCAGCGCGTTCTCGCCCCTGACCGGGGACTACTACGTCGGCAGCCGGGCCGAGGCCAAGTCGTGGACCCGGCTGGCGACGACGGTCGACCTGGCCGGTGCCACGACCGGCTCGGTCGAGATCAACCTGAGCTACAACACCGAGGCGCCGTACTGGGACTTCCTGTTCTTCGAGGTGCACACGGTCGGCCAGGACGACTGGACGACCCTCGAGGTGCCCGGGCTGACCAGCCAGGCGCTCGGACCACTCGGCAACAGTTCCTGCCTCGCCGGTTGGCAGGGCGCAATCCACCCGCTCATGGAGCGGTACCAGACGGTCAACCAGGACGGCACGTGCTCGCCCACCGGCACCACCGGTGAGTGGAACGCCGTGGCAGGGGCCGGACCCGGCTGGGAGACCTGGGACCTGGACCTGTCGGCCTACGCCGGCGACCAGGTCGAGTTGGTCATCAGCTACGCCACCGACTGGGGCACCGAGGGCACCGGCGTGTTCATCGACGACACCGCGGTGATCGTGGACGGTGCCACCGTCCGCGAGACCTCCTTCGAGACCGACCTCGGTGGTTGGGAGATCCTGGGCGCGCCCGCCGGCAGCCCGCCCAACCCGGTCGACTTCGTCCGGTCGACGAACCTGGTCACCGCCTGGGCGGCCGTCACCACGCCCGACTCGGTGCTGCACGGGTTCGGGTTCGAGGGCATCTCGACGTCCGGCGAACGCAACGCCGTGATGGGTCGCACGATGGACTACCTGCTGGAGTGAGCCAGCCGCACGAGCCGACGACGGGGAGCCAACGCGGCTCCCCGTCATCGTTGTGCGGCCCACTTGGCTCACCCCGCCGCCCCGGTGATCGTGACCCCGGCCTCGGCCTGTTCAGCGCGCTGCTGCTCCTGCTCGGCGTGCTGCTGGTCCGTCGTCGCCCGCAGGACGGGGATGGCAACCGCTGACCCACGGCGGTCCGACCACCGCGGTCGGGACACCAGTCGAGGGGCCCCACGCCACATGGGCGTGGGGCCCCTCGACGTCCGATCAGGCGCCCGCTCGCTGCCGGCCGGCCAGGGCGAGCGAGGACCGGCGAGGCGCACGAGCGCTGACGCCGACGTCCCCGCTATCGTCGTAGACGTGGGTCGTGTTCTCCATGATCACGTCGAGGACGTCGTGCTCCTCCAGCACGCCGGCCTCGGCCTCCTGGATGATGCGCCCGTCGGCCACGACCAGGACGCGGTCGGCCAGCCCGAGCACCTCCGGGACCTCGCTCGACACCACGACCACGGCCACGCCCTCGTCGGCGAGGTCTCGGACGAGGGAGTACAGCTCGGCGCGGGCACCGACGTCCACGCCACGGGTGGGCTCGTCCAGCAGCAGGACCCGACAGCCCTTCATCAGCCACCGGCCGACGACGACCTTCTGCTGGTTGCCACCGGACAGGGTGCTGACGCGTCGGGTCGGGTCGGGCGGCCGCAGTTCCAACTGCTCGGTGACGCGGCGTGCTTCCTTGACCTCCGCGCCCGAACCGATCCAGCCCCACGTGCTGTAGGTGCCGAGGTCGGACAACGACATGTTGCGAGCGATCGACTGCTCCATCAGCAGGGCCTGGGTCTTGCGCTCCTCTGGCGCCAGGCCCAGCCCCATCCGCACGGACGTGGGCACCGACCGACGACCGACGGTCTCGCCGAAGTAGGCGGTGGTCCCCGACGTGGCACGGCGGGCGCCGTAGACGGTCTCGAGGATCTCCGACCGCCCGGAGCCGACCAGCCCGGCCAGGCCGAGGATCTCCCCCGCGCGCAGCGAGAACGTCACGTCCTTGAATTCGCCTTTGCGCGACAGGCCGTCGACCTCCAGCACCACCTCGCCGAGGTGGTCGTCGTCGGTGCGACGGGGCGGGAAGAGGTACTCGACGTTGCGCCCGGTCATCAGGGAGATGACCTCGGAGGTGGGCGTGTCCTTGGCATCCAGGCCCGTGGCGACGGTGCGCCCGTCCTTGAGCACCGTGACGCGGTCACCGATCTCGCGGATCTCCTCCAGGCGGTGGCTGATGTAGATGATCGCGACGCCGTCGCTGGTGAGATCGCGGATCGTGCGGAACAGGTTCTCCACCTCGTCGCCGTCGAGGACGGCGGACGGTTCGTCCATGACGATCAGGCGGGCGTCGTGGGACAGCGCCCGGGCCATCGAGACGATCTGCTTGCCGGCGGCCGACAGCGCCCCCACGTTGCGGCGTGCCCGGATCTCGGGGTGACCGAGCCGAGCCAGGATCTCGCGTGCGCGCTTGTTGGACGAATGGGAGTCGATCCACCCGAACCGGGACTTCTCGTGGCCGAGGAAGATGTTGTCGGCGACGCTCAGGCCGTCGATCAGGTCCAACTCCTGGTACATCGTGGCGAGCCCGGCGTGCAGCGCCTCCAGCGGCGTGGCGAAGTCGACCTGCTCCCCCAGCCAGGTGATCGTGCCCTCCTCCGGCTTGTGCGCGGCCGACAGCACCTTGATGAGGGTGGACTTGCCAGCGCCGTTCTGGCCCAACAGGCAGTGCACCTCGCCGGCCCGGACGTCCAGGTCGACGCCGTCGAGGGCGCGCACCCCGGGGAAGATCTTGACGATGTCGGTCATCTGCAGGATGGGCGACGGATCGTTGGCAGCCTCGGCCATCGGTCACCCCCAGGGTCGTCATGATGTGCTGCCCGTGATCCGGGTTTCCCGGCCCACGTGGGTGACTTTGGCCAGCCACCCTGCAGAAGTACAGACAACCCTAGTCAAGACCGGGACCAAAGTCATGGGTTGTGTGCGGATCCCCAACAAACTCCCGTGCAATGGCGTGGACGCCCGTGGATGGGTCCGGGGGACGGATCAGGCTCTTTTGTCGCTTGCCGCTACAAAAGGAGGCTGCAGGGCAGACTCGGGCCCGGCGCGCAGGTCGAACGTCGCCGCAACACCCGCGCGCGTCGACCGCACACCGTGCCCGTTGCGGCGCGCGATCACCCCCGCAGCGACGGCGCACCGTCGGCCCGCGGGTCGGTCAGGCCGAGCGCGGAGCGGCGTCGAGGCGGCTGGTCATGGCGGCCACCGTGGGACCCTGGTCGTAGCCCCCCGGGTCGTCCAGCAGCGACTCCAGGGCCAGTTCCGCCGAGCCGAGCATCGACGCGTTTCGCCCCAGCGCCGCGGCCACGACGTCGACGCGACTGCGACGGGCGACCAGCGACTGCTGCCACAGGCGCTCCTCGATGGTCGTCGTGACGTGGGGGTGCAGGCGCGCGTGCAGGTCCCCCAGCACCACCATCGACGGGTTGAGGACGTTGACCAGGTTGGCGACGCCGATGGCGAGCCACTCCCCCACCCGGGCGACACCGGCGACCGCGGCGGGCTCGCCTCGCGCGAACGCCTCCAGCACCTCGTCCACGGCCTCCTGCCCACCGTCCTCGCGGCGGCCGGCCTCGCGCAACAGTGCGTTCTCGCCGACCAGGACCTCCATGCACCCGGTCGACCCGCAGCGACAGGACGGGCCCGAGGGATCCAGGACCATGTGCCCGATCTCGCCGGCGTAGCCCATGGCGCCGCGCAGCGGGACGCCGCCGGCCTTGATGCCGCCACCGACCCCGACCTCACCGGAGATGTAGAGGACGTCGTCGACGTGGATGGCCACGCCGCGACGACTCTCGGCCCACACACCGGCATCGCCGTCATTGACCAGCACGATGGGCAGGTCGACGCCCAGTGCCTGGCGAACCATGTTCGCCAAGGGCGCCCGCTGCCAGCCCAGGTTGGGACCCTCGTCGACGGTGCCGCCCTCGTCGTTGACCAGCCCGACGACCGAGATCGCGACGGCCATCACGCGCTGGTCGGGCCCGAGTTCCTCCAGGACCCGTCGCGCCATGACGGCGAGGTCGGCAACGGTCGTGTCGACGTCCGTGCGGACGCGGGGGCGATCCTGGCGGTGCGTCATCACGATGTCGCCACCCAGGCCGACGGCCCCGGCAGCGATGGAGTCCACCTTGACGTCCAGCACGACGACGACGGTCCGGCGACTGCACAACGAAACCAGCGGCGACGGCCGACCGCGACTGCCGGTCAGTTGGGGGTCGCCCTCCTCGGCCAGGCCGAGGGCGACCAGTTCGGCGACCAGGATCCCGACGGTGCTGCGGTTGAGGTCGGTCGCCGCCGTGATCTCGGCGCGCGTGGTCGAGCCATCGAGGTGCAGCAACCGCAGGACCTGGGAGAGGTTGGCGCGCCGGACACCGTCCGCTGCCATCCCCATCGCCACTCCGTCCCGCGGATCCATGCGAATTCGCGGTCCACGGACGGCACCATACCGCTGGGCGTGGCCGCAACCGGGGGGCGGCGCCACGCCGACGTGGTCAGGCGGCCGGGTCGGGGTCGTCGTTCCAGGCCGGGTCCTCGTCCCAGACGTCGTTGCGCTCCTCGACCTTGGCCAGTGCGGCCTGGGCCTCCTCGCGCGTGGCGTAGGGGCCGAGGCGCTGGCGATCGGCGCAGCCATCGTCCTCGCCCTCGACCTTGTTGTGGGTCAGGCAGTACCAGTACACGGTTCCTCCCGGGTCGACCATGCGCCCAGTCTGCCGACACCGCGGCCGACGCGGGGCGGACGAACGGTCCACCCCGACGACCGGCCGGTGCGCCGAACGCCTAGGATCCCCAAGCATGACCTCCTGGACGACCATCCTGCGCGACCTGGCCATCACCGCGATCCGAGCGGCTGGCCGGGCGACGGGTTCCACCCGCTCCTCGGGTGGGTCGTCGGGCATCGACATCCCGGACCTGGCCACGGTCGACGAGGCTCGTCGCGGCCAGCGCGAGCGTGCGACCCGGGCCGGGACGCCCGACGACCCCGTGGCCGCCCCGGCCCAGGACGACCCGGCTCGGCCGTTCCGACCATCCGACGACGGCGACGACGCGGATGCGCACTCGTCGGACGGACGGTCAGGCGGCGACGATGACCGTGACCGACGTCGGATGGACCGCGACGACGACGGCGTCGCCAGTGCGGGCCAGGTCGGGCCGACCGCCACCGTCGAGGTGGATCCGCGCGATCTCGACCTGGTCCAGACCTCGTGGAACCCGGACACCGACGGCGATCCTGACCCCGGCGAGATCGTCTGGACCTGGGTGCCCTACGAAGAAGCCGACGGTCGCGGCAAGGACCGGCCGCTGGTGGTGGTCGCCCGCCTGTCCGACGACGCCGTGCTGGCCGTGCAACTCTCCAGCCGCGACCACGACGGCGACCGTGGCTGGGTCGGCATCGGGACCGGCGACTGGGACGGCGAGCACCGGCCGTCGTGGGTCAACCTCGACCGGATCCTGAGGATCCACCCGGACGGCATGCGCCGCGAGGCCGCGATCCTCGACCGGGACCGCTTCGACCGCGTGTCCGCGGCCCTGCAGGCCCACCACCGGTGGCCGTCGGCCGACTGACGGCCGGGCCAGGTGCACCCCCGCTGTCGATCAGGTCCGGACGGCGTCGGCCGCCAGGGTGTGGCGGAACCGGCCGACGACCACGGCGGCGCCGCCCAGCACGGTCGACGCGGTGACACAGGCAGCGACCAGTCCCGGTCCCTCGACCAGTCGACCGGCGACCGCGGCGCCCCCGGCGGCCCCCGCCATGACCGCGGTGTTGAGCCAGGCCAGCGACTCGGTCACGACCGACCCGGGGGCGAGGTCGTCGACCATCGCGAAGATGATCACCACGATCGGCGCGATGACGACTCCCCCGACCATCGCGACCACGCTGAACGCGACCAGGTCGTCCAGCACCAGCGTGACGGCCAGCAACGCGACCATCATCATGGCCAGCAACACCTGCAGGCGGCGGTGGCGGGTCGACGGCCACGACCGGGCCCCGTAGACCAGGCCGCCGATGGCCGAGCCGAACGCGAACGCCGCCAGCACGACCCCGGCCAGGGTGGCGCGCCCGTTGGCCTCGGCGACGGCGGGGGCCAGGATGTCGATGGTGCCGAAGGCCAGGCCCACCAGCACGAACACCAGCATCAGGACGCGGACGGCCGGGACCCGCAGGGCGCCGCCACGGACGGTGGCGACGGTGCCGGTCATGCCCCGCATCAGGTCGGAGCGGGCGAACAGCACGGTGGCCACGGCCATCACCAGCCCCGCCGTGACGACGGCCACCCACGGGGCCACCAGGTCGACCAGGGCGGCGGCCAGGATCGGTCCGGTCACGAACCCCAGCTCGGTGGTGACGCCGTCCAGCGAGAACGCCTGGTCACGCAGGGCCAGCCCGTAGAGGCGACGCCACCCGACCCGCGCCACCGCCGACACCGGCGGGAACACCCCGCCCAGCACCGCGGCCGCCAGGGTGGTCACGACCATCGGCAGCCCGCGGGTCACCGCCATCGCCAGCCCGACCGCCGCCGCCGCGTACGCGATCCCGAGGACCGGCAGGATCCCGGACGGGCCGTGGCGATCCACCAACCGACCCCACACCGGCGTCGCGCCGGCCGTCCCCAACGACATGACGGCCGCGGTCAGGCCCGCACGGTCGTAGCCGAAGCCCGAGCGGCGGACGAGCAGCACCACGGACACCACCGCCATCCCCAGCACGATCCGCGACAGCACGGCCGCGGCCCACGGGATCCCGGCACCGTGCCGTCGCACCAACGCGACATATGCCGTCATCCACGGTTTCCTCTGCCGGGGGATCGCGGGGACGATACCGCTCGACGGGAGTCCTTCGGGTGTCAGGCACATCCCTGAGGCGCGGCCGCCGCCGGTGCTGCATGCTGCACCATCGCCGCCACGAGTGAGGACCGGATGAGCGACACGCCCGACCTGCCCCCACCACCGGGGCCACCGACCCAGCCGCCGCCACCCGGCTCGCCCGCGCCTCCCGGTGCCGGTGGGACGCCCACCGCGCCCACCCCGTCGTGGCGCGATGACCTGGGCGTGGCCGGTGACGGTCCGAACGGCGTGGACCCGGCGACCGGCGACGACCTCGGCACGGACGCGTCCCCGGCGACCGATCCGGTCCACGGCGACGACCCTGACGGCCGTGGTGGCGACGGCGTCGGCCGCACGGGCCTGGTCATCGCGTTGGCCGTGGGCCTGCTCGTCGTCCTCGGACTGGTGGCCGTGGTGGTCAGTCGCGAACCCGCCCAGTTGGGACTGGACACGCCCGAGGGCACGGTCCAGGCCTGGCTGCAGTCGGTGGTCGACGACGAACCGCGGACGGACCTGCTCGACGCCGCCTCGACCTGCACGGGCCAGGACGACATCGGCTCCGTCGCCGACGACATCCGCGCCCGCGTCGTGGACACGACCATCGACGGCGACCGCGCCACGGTCGAACTGACCATCACCGAGGGGACCAGTTCGGGCCCGCTCGACACGCCGTACAGCCATGAGGAGTCGATCGAACTGCGTCGCGACGCCGACGCGTGGCTGATCACGGGGTACGAGTGGCCGTACGACGGTTGCTGGAACGACGAACGAGGAGGCTGACCATGTTCGCACTCGGCATCATCCTGCTCCTGCTGCTCCCGGTCGTGCTGGTCGTGGGCGTGGTCGCGCTGGTCGTCCGGGCCGCCCGCAACGACGGCGACGGCGACGGCAACGTGGACTGGGGACGATCGATCCGGGACCTGTTCATCCACCTGGTCGCCGGCGGACTGGCGCTGGTGGCCGCCGTCGGGCTGGCCCAGGTGGTCGAACTGGTGCTGCAGGGGCCCGGACTGCTCCGCGTCGACGAGGGCCTGGCCGTCCCGGTGACCTTCACCGTCATCGGGGTCCCGCTGTACGCCGGGGTGATGTGGTGGGTCCTGCGGGACCTGCACCGGTCCCGTCAGCGGTCGCGGTCGGGGGCGTGGGCGCTCCACCTCGGCATCATCGAGGTGGTCTCGCTGGTGTCGGTGATGGTGGCGGCGCAGGACCTGGGTCGGTGGGCACTGGGCGACGACGGACGGGACTGGACCGGGTCGGCCGCGACCCTGGTGGTGTGGGGCGCACTGTGGGGCGCGTACCGGGTGCTGCGGGAACGTCACGGACCGGCGCGGTGGGCGGTGGTGCCGGTGCTGGTCGGCTCGGCGATCGGGCTGGGGACGCTGGCCTCCGGCCTCGTCCAGGTCCTGGAGTCGGTGCTGGAGTCGGTCGTGTTCGGGACCGACCTGGTCGTGGCCACCGACCAGACCCGGTACCTGGTGGTCCTGGTCGTCGGGGCGGTGACCTGGACCATCTACTGGATCGCGGACGGGTTGCGACGTGACCGCGACGCCTGGTGGCACGGATGGGTGCTGCTGGGCCCGGTCCTGACCGGGTTGATCTCGATGGTCGGCGCCGGCGGGTTCGTGCTGTTCCAGGGGCTGGTGTGGCTGGTCGGCGACCCGGTCACGCCGGCACGCGAACACTTCCAGGACGTGCCGGCCGCGGTCGCGTGGGCGATCGTCGCGGCCCTGGTGTGGTTCGTGCACCGGTCGCTGCTCGTGGCACGGAACCAGCGGACGCGCCGGGAGGTCGACCGCGTGCACGACCTGGTGCTGGCGGGTGTCGGACTGCTGGCGGCCGCGGGTGGCCTGGCGACGGTGCTGGTGGCGATGATCGAGTCGGCGGTGGGACCGGCGACGGTGTCGGCCGGCGACGCACCGGTGAACACGTTGCTGGCGGCGCTGACCTCGTTGGTGATCGGGGCCCCGCTGTGGTGGCGGGCGTGGAGTCGGATCCAACGACTGGCGGTGTTGGCACCACGCAAGGCCGACGTGGCGGCCGCGGACCCGGACGACCCCGGCCGGGCCGAACGCCACTCCCCCGCGCGCCGCGTCTACCTGTTCGGCCTGTTCGGGTTCGGTGGGCTGATCACCGTCCTCACGCTGCTGGTGGGGGTCGTGGCGGTCCTGGAGGACGTCTTCAGTGGCGTGGCGGGACGCGAGACGGTGTACGACGCGAGGTACGGGATCGCGGCGATCGCGGTCATCGGCGCCGTGGCCACGTACCACTGGACGGTGTATCGCCGGGACCAGCGCCTGGGCGAGTCGGACCCGGCCGACGCGGCCGCGGCCGCCCGGCGATCACACCCGGGCCGCATCACCCTTGTCGGGGTGGCGGACGCCCACGTCGTGGCCGCCCTCCGCGAGGCCACCGGGTCCAACGTGGAGTTGTGGCAACGCCGCGACGCCGCGGTCGCGCCGTGGAACGTGCCGGCCCTGGCCGAGCAACTGGCCGGACGGACCGACGCCCACGTGCTGGTCGTCGCCGACCGCCGCGGCGTGGCCGTGATGCCCGTCGACCACTGACGCCCACACAACCGATCGGGCAATGGGGATGACGACCTCCGAGGATGAGAAGGCGACGTCAGCCGTTGGGCGCGGACCTCGTCCGCCCGACGAGCGAGTCGCAGTCCGCGGGCGCCTCGGTGATGAGGTCGGCTCGCACGGCCGTCGCCGCGCACACCTCCAGCCGGGTCGCGACGAAGCAAGCAGCGGCTCGGCGACTCGACCGCTCAAGGCTCCGGATCACGATCAAGCCGGAAGCCGCCTCAAACTCAGTTTCAGCGCCCGCCATCGTGCACCCATCTGCCAGACCGTGTCCGCACCCCTGCCGAATTCGTCAGGTCGAGGACGCGGTCTCTGCGGCCCAGGCATGACTTGCCGTGCGAGTGCCGTCAGGCATCCCCTTGCGTCCGGTGTCATACTGCATGTGCTTGGTTCGTTCCAACGTTTCCTCGAGGAGGATGCGATTGGTCCGCTGCAGATCGGCGATGACCAGGAGCGCCAGGCACATGAAGGACGCCACCAGCATCGACGAGCCGAAGATCAACGACTGGACGTGACCGTCGCCGTCGGTCAGGAAGAAGAGCAGGCCGAATCGCACGAACGGAATCAGTCCGAGGAGTCCAAAGATCGTGCCGAGCGTGGCGAGCAACACGTAGGGCCGGAACATCAGGTAGCTGCGCACGATCGCCACACCCGACTTGAACATGTGGTGCCACATGTTCTTGAACAGCCGGGACTCGCGGGTCTTGGGGTTGGTGTCGATGCGGATGCTCTCGATCCTCAGCCGTCGGTTGCCGGCCTGGATGATGGTTTCCATGCAGTAACTGAACTCGGTGAGGATGTTGAGTCGCATCAGGGCGGCCCGGGAGTATGCGCGGAACCCACTGGCAGCGTCGGGGAGGTCGGTGCGCGCCGCATTGTTGACGACGCGGCTGCCGACCCGCTGCATCGCCTTCTTGAACCGTGAGAAGTGCTCGATCTGGGCGGTCTGGCGATCTCCGATCACGATGTCGGCCCGTCCCGTGACGATCGGGCGGACCAGGTCGCCGATCCGCTCCTGCGGGTACTGGTTGTCGCCGTCCGTGTTCACGACGATGTCCGCGCCCATCGACAGCGCGTAGTCGACGCCGTCGCGAAAACTGCGCGCGAGGCCCATGGTTCGGGAGTGGCGCACGACGGCCGAGGCGCCGTGGGCCCAGGCGGCATCGCTGGTGCGATCGGTCGACCCGTCATCGATCACCACGATCATGATCTCGTCGATGCCGTCGATGCGATCAGGGATGGTCGCCAAAACCTCTGGCAGAGTGCCCTGCTCGTTCAAACAGGGCACCTGCACCACCAGTTTCATTTCATCCTCGCTTGCAGCTCTGCCCTGAATGCCCGCACAGTCAAGTTAGTCGGCTTCCCCACACGGACGGAAGGACCGAGGTCCCGGTTCAACCAACCAGACCGTTCCCAAGGGAGTCGTCAACTCGTTTCGGACGGGTGACGATGCTCGCCGCGGAAGTGGCGGGATGCCTGCGTCGCGGCGAGCAGGATGGCCTCCGCCAGCAGTTGCCCGAACCTCAGGACCAGAGATGCGGCGACCATGACGCCGGCTGGGACGCCGGGCACGAGCGACACCAGCATGAATTCGCGCAGACCAAGCCCGTTCGGCAACGGCACGGCGGCAAAACCCACCGCCCAGGCCACGCCGTAGGCGCACATCACCCGTATCCAGCTGATCTCGCCGTCATCGACAAGCCGCGACAGCACGAAGCCTTGGAGCACCAAGGTCACCACACCCAGTCCAGCGGCCGCCCAGATGCGTGAAGGCGGGGGAAGGGTGAGTTGGTCGGCCCACACTGTGCGCCACCGTCCCGCCCAGCGGAGGCCCATTGCCATCAGTGGTCGAACGATCAGCAGGCCACCACCGATGGATCCGAGTACTCCCGCCAGGACAAGTGGCTGGCGTGGCCGAACAAGCACCAGCACCACCGCGGCGAGCGGTGCAGCCGCTGCGACTTGTGCCGCTGCCTGCACCAGGTACGACACGGTGGTCGTGACCACCGACGTTTCTGCATGGATGGTGGTGTGTCCGACAACCTGGCCGACTCCCTGCCACACGCCACCAGGGACGTACTTGGCGACTTGGGCGCCCATGTAGGCCGACATCGACCTCGGGCTGGCACGGACTCCCAGAACAACCAGCCACATCGCGTACGACACCACCAGCGACGTGGCCAGGAGAATGACCAGCCCAGCCGACTGGCCGACTGGCGGCAGCAAGCTCCGGTCGAGGCGGTCGAGGTCCGACCACAGTGCGGCCGCCATGAACGCCAGCCCGGCGGCGGTGAGCAGACCGGAGATCCAGCGAAGGACCGCCCTGGTCACGGACGCCGGGCGATCGCGACCATGCCCGTCCCCAATTCTGTAGGCGAGAGCCAGCGGGTGAGTAGGCGCTGTGGCCACGAGCCGTACCTGATGGCAACCGCGCTCCACCCCGAAGGTTGCAGCAGCCGTCCCGACCGACCGGTCCGATCCTGCATGTCGCCGTCAACGCGTCGACGCCCCGCGAACCGGTTGCGGATCCATTCGGTCAGGTACCCGACAGGAAATCCCAGCCGGTGGACCGCCACGACATCCAGGCCGGCGGCCTCCAGACGCGACCGCATGCCCTCGTTCGAATAGCGCCTGTAGTGACCCACCGACACGTCCCACGGTCCCATCCGGCGCGGATCCGCAGGGACACTCAGGACGAGTGTCCCCCCGGTGTCCAACAGGGCTGCCCAGCGCGAGAGCCACGCCTCGTCGTCCTCGAGATGTTCCAGCACCTCGAAGGCGCAAACCGCTGCGAACGATCCTGGCACCTCGTCCAGACTGGCGTACATCCGACCACCATGGGGCTCGACCCGTCGACGGGTCTCCTCCCGCGACACGTCGTCGACCTCGACGCCGACGTAGTCGTAGGCACGGGCCAGCCTGGCCCCCATCGCACCCTTTCCCGGCCCGACCTCCAGCACCCGCCCATTCGGGGGTACGTCGTCCAGGGCGCGAACGATGTAGTCGTGCCGCAGCCACGCGCCGAACGTCAGGGGTGGCCGGGTCGTCACGGACAGGGTGCTCATCGACGCGTGACTTCCTGGCGGAGGCGATGGTCCAGCGCTTGGGTCACGACCGATGGTCGGAAGTGCTCGTAAGCATGTTGGCAAGCCCGGTCAGCCCATGACAGCACCGCATCAGGCGCGGCCGCCAGGTCGTCGAGCACCCCGGCAAGTGCATCGGGCCGTCCCGGTTCCACCAGGATGGCCGACTCCGACACCAGGCGACGCTGCGGTGGTGTGTCGGAGGTCACGACAGCGCAGCCGGCCGCCATGCCTTGGAACACCTTGTTCGGAACGACCCGGTAGGCCTTGCTGGTCGTGCCGAAGATCCCCAGACAAATGTCGTGGTCAGCCACCAGCGCCGGCAGACCCTCAGGCTCCACCCAGTCGCGATGGGTGACACTGTCCATCCCCTGCAGGTGGTCGAGTACCTGCGGCAGGTCCTGGCCTGAGCCGACCAACGTGAGTTCCACTTCGCCGCTGACTTCGGCCATTGCTTGCGCGATGACTGACGTTCCCTGCAATGGTGTGAACAGTCCGAAGAAGATGACCCGGAGAGGCCCAGGACGGCGCGGTCGTTGGACGGCGCTGAACCAGTCGCCGGGGGCGCCGACCGGCACAACGACGGCATCATCGTCGCCGCCCGCGACATGCTCCTCGGTGTCAACGACCAACACATCTGTCCGCCGCGCGGCCGCCGCCTGGACGATGCCCAAGAACCCGTCACGGCCCCATCCCCCCAGGTCGCGGTCGACGGCCGTCCCCACGAGTGGGGCCAGATCATCGAGGACGATCACCGACTCCGGGAACAGCCTGCAGGCGAGGTGCACGTCCAGTTGACCCAGGTAGCCCACGACCACGACGTCCGGTGCATCCACCCAGCGACCTTGGCGCCACAGCGCCAGCCAACTCCGGGCGAGTCTCCCCAGTGCGGGACCTGCCGTCCAGGGTCGAGCCAGCGACCGAACCCGGTCGGCGGTGTCGAGCTCCCAGGGCACGTTCAGGACGTCAATCTGCCAGCCGTTCCCCGCGAGACCCTCCATCAACACGCGCACGCGGGGATGTCGTCGACGGTCGAAGGTTCCGAAGAAGAGGACCGAGCCCGGGAGGTCATCCATACGCAAGACTGCGCATGTGCCGACTTGGCTGTCCAATGACCATCATCGACAAGGCCTCGCCGTGGCGGACAGGGCTTCCGAATGCTAGCCGACACGCGAGCCGATCCGGGCGCGCCGCTGGCGACGAGGCGTGGCGCCGCCACCGCGTTCGACGATCGGTTCAGGATAATCTCGCGCCACGTCGTCGACGGTCGTGGAGGTGGTGATGGCTCGGTCCGACCAGGCGCTGATGGAGGCACTCCACGACTTCATGGTCGAATACCTCGAACCCCAGGGCGTGGCGGACAACACGGTCCGGGCCTACCAGTCCGACATCGTGGGGATCGGCCGGATCGCCGCCGTGGCGGGACGACCGGCGGCACGGGGCCTGACCGGTCGGGAACTGGCCGGTCTGGCCGCGGACACGGCGACCGACGCCGACCTCGACACCCTGACCGTGGACGACTTCACGCCGTCAGTGCTGCGACGGTCCTTCGGGAGTACGGCATCGTCCGGTCGTTCCAGCCCACCCAGCACGCCGAGTTCGTACTGACCGTGCGGACCCTCGTCGCGGACGACGACGCGGGACCTCGCGTCCGTGATGACGCACGGGATCGCCCTGTGGCGGCGCAGGAAGACGTGGTTGCCTGTTACGTCGACCTCCTGAACGAGTTCCGGCCCGCCGTCAACTGAGGATGGCGCCGACCGCCTGCCCGGCGACCGCCACGACGAACAAGATGCGCAGGACACGTTCAGCCGTCACTCGTCCACGGAGCCACCGGTCCCAGCCGACATACAGCGCGGGCGCCGCCGCCACCATCGTCTCCAACGGGTACCGGTAGGCGAAGAAGGACGCACCGCCTGTATATCGATTGGCCTTCCACTGCACCAGCAGGTAAGCGACCCCACCGACCACCCCGAAAACCGACCAGT
>JAGXFT010000118.1:0-10000 GCA_024637135.1 Nitriliruptorales bacterium
CACCAGTTCGGCGCCGTCGTACACGGCGGCCGTGACCGTCCCGGGCTCGAGCCGCGCCGGGTAGGACCCCAGTCGCATCGTGCCGCCCATGGCCGTGATGTCGCGCTGGTCCGGGAGCAGGGCGATCACCGGGTGCGCGGTGTGGGGATCGAACTCCGCGGAGTTGGCGTCGCGCAGCCCCACCACGTTGCGTGCGAACTCGATGCAGGCCACGTGCATGCCCAGGCACAGGCCGAGCCACGGCACTCCGTGGGTGCGGGCGTGGTGGGTGGCCGCGACCTTGCCGTCGACCCCGCGGATGCCGAAGCCGCCGGGGATGATGATGCCGTCGGCCATCCGCAACCGGGACGCCACGGTCTCGGAGGTGACGTCGTCGGACGCGACCCAGTCGATGGTGACCTGCACCCCGACGGTGATGCCGGCGTGTTCCAGTGCCTCGGCGACCGACAGGTAGGCGTCGTGGAGGTCGACGTACTTGCCGACGATCGCGATCGTGACCTGGTCGGTCGCGGCCCGCTGTCGTGCGACCAGCTTGCGCCAACCGGTCAGGTCGGGCGGGACGTCGGGCAGGCCCAGTCGCTTGGCGACGACCGCGTCCAGGCCCTCCTCCTTCATCATCAGCGGGACCTCGTACAGCGAATCGGCGTCGACGGCGGCGATCACGGCATCGGGGTCGACGTCGGACTGCATGGCGATCTTGGCCTTCAACGAGGCGTCGATCGGACGGTCCGCACGCAGCACCAGCACGTCGGGGTGGATCCCGATCGAGCGCAGTTCGCGGATGGAGTGCTGGGCCGGTTTCGTCTTGAGTTCCCCGGCGGCGGCGATGTAGGGCACCAGCGCGACGTGCAGGAAGCAGATGTTGTCTCGCCCGACGTCGTGGCGGAGTTGGCGGATCGCCTCCAGGAAGGGCAGCCCCTCGATGTCACCGACGGTCCCACCGACCTCGGTGATGACGACGTCGATGGCGTCGCCGGGGGCGTCACGCCCGACCTGGTGGATGCGGTCCTTGATCTCGTTGGTGATGTGCGGGATGACCTGCACGGTCTTGCCGAGGTAGTCGCCGCGGCGTTCCTTGTCGATGACCGACGACCAGATCTGGCCGGACGACACCGAGCAACCCCGGTGCAGCGACTCGTTCAGGAACCGCTCGTAGTGGCCCAGGTCGAGGTCGGTCTCGCCGCCGTCGTCGGTGACGAAGACCTCGCCGTGCTCGAACGGGTTCATGGTCCCGGGGTCGACGTTGATGTAGGGGTCGAGTTTCTGCAGCACGACGCGCAGGCCGCGGGCCTTCAGCAGGCGGCCGAGCGATGCCGCCGTGATCCCCTTGCCCAGTGCCGAGGACACGCCACCCGTCACGAACACGTGCTTCGTGGCGGTGTTCGGTGGGCGCCCGGCGGGCCGTCCCGGTCGGGACTCGTCGGGGATGCGCACCACACCGTCGGTCGTCGTCCCGAGCGGTGCCACGGATGACGCCGGGGCGACACCGTCCGACGTCACGGCCTGGCCGTTGCCATCGGGGTCGCCGGCCTTGCCACCGGCCCCGGCACCGTCGGTCGACGACGAGGCGGTCCGGGACAGCTCGGAACGGGAACCGTTCAGGACGACATCATCGCTCACACCGCGCCTTGCTCGTCCGGTCGGACGTCAGAGGTTGGCCGTCACGACATGGCGAGGCACCGGGGACGTCCATGGGTGCCTCCGCGGCCGGGACGGGGCCGTTGCTCGGCCAGGCTGCTGGCCGGCGGGTCGCGCGGGCCATTCCGACGGTAGCACGAGCGTGTCGCCCGACCCCAGCACCATCCACGGGTGCCGCCCGGTCCGCACGACACCGACGCGAGCCGACGTCCACCCACGGCGCCCGGTCACCGATCGGGGACGACTCACCCGTTCGTGGCACCGGCCGTCGACCGTCGACGGCCACCCGTGACCGCGTCGTCCAGCAGTTCGGCGGCATGGGCGCGGGCGGCCTCGGTGGTGTCACCACCCAACATCCGTGCCAGTTCGGCCACCCGCCCGTCCGCCGACACGGGCTCGACGACCGTGGTGGTGGCGCCGTCCGCCATCACCTTGTCGACCGTCCAGTGGCCGTCGGCCCAGGCCGCCAGTTGGGCGAGGTGCGTCACGCACACGACCTGGCGACCTGAGCGCGCCAGCATGGCCAGCTTCGCGCCGACCTGCATCGCCGTGGCCCCACCGATGCCGGCATCCACCTCGTCGAACACCAGCAACTGGGCATCGGTGACGTCGGCCAACGCCACCTCCAGGGCCAACGCCACCCGCGATCGCTCCCCGCCGGAGGCGCCGGCGGCCAACCCGGCGGGTTCCTGGCCGGGGTTGGCAGCCAGCAGCCAGCGCACGTCGTCAGCACCGGTCGGGCCCATCGACCCGGGTCGGACCTCGACGAGGAACCGTGCATGCTCGAGCCCGAGGTCCGCCAGGTGTGCCGACACGGCCACCTCCAGTCCCTCGGCCGCGGCCCGGCGGCCGGTGGTGACCGTCGCGGCCGTCTCGACACGGGCACGATCCGTGGCGGCGACGCGCTCGTCGAGCACCGCCGCGTCCTGGTCCTCGCCGTCCAGTTCGGCGTGTCGCCGGGACGCTTCGGCTCGGAACGCCTGCACGTCGTCGAACCCTGGTCCGTACTTGCGGGTCAGTCCGTTGATGGCCGCGAGCCGAGACTGGGCCCGGTCGAGCGCGTGCGGGTCGGCGTCGATCGCCTCGGCGGCGTGGCGCAGGTCGTGCGCGAGGTCGTCGGCCAGCGCCACCACCTCGTCGAGGCGTGCCTGCAGGTCGCGAGTCGCGTCGGTGGCGGTGGGCAGGCGCCGCAGCGCGGTGACCGCTTCACCCAAGCCGTCACCGGCACCCTCCGCACCGAGCTGGTCGGCGGCGTGGCCGAGCCCGCTGCGGAGATCGTCGGCATGGACCAGTTCGTCGATCTGCTGGTCCAGGTCGCGGTCGTCCTCGGTCAGTCCGACGGCATCGATCTCGGCCATCTCGAAGGCCAGCCGGTCCAGTTCGCGGGCACGCTCGGTGGCGGTGGCCACGACGCGGTCACGACGGGCGACCGCGTCCTCGTGGCTGGCATGGGCCGCGGCGTGGGCGGTGACGGCCGCGCGGTGGGCCGGGCCTGCCCAGTCGTCGAGCAGGCGACGCTGCATGGCGGGTTCCAGCAACCGTCGGTGGCTGTCCTGGGCATGGACCTCCACGGTCGGCCCCAGCGACTCGGACAGCGCGCCGACCGTGGCGAGGTCGCCGTCGATGCGGACCCGCGAGCGCCCGTTGGCCCGGATGGTGCGCTGGACCACCGTCTCGTCGTCGTCGTCGATGCCCGGACCGTCCTGGTCGTCCTCGTCCTCGGCGGCGGCCTCGTCGTCGCCCTCGTCGTCGTCGGCCTCGGCCCGGCGCCACGCCTGCACGCCCGGCGGCGCCGGGATCCAGCGCGCCTCGATGACGGCGGCGTCGGCGCCGGTTCGCACCAGGCTCGCATCGCCGCGGGCGCCCAGGAGCAACTGCAGGGCCGTCACGACCAGGGTCTTGCCGGCGCCCGTCTCGCCGGTCAACACCGTCAGGCCGGGATCGAGCGTGACCGCAGCATCCTCGATCACCCCGAGGTTGCGGATGCGCAGTTCGTCCAGCACGGGTCGGCCTGTGGTCTGTGGGGGATCGTGACGGGCAGTGGGTGGTCGAGTCAGGGCAGGTGGTTCGTGACGGGGATCGTGTTCGGGTGGCACGGCGACCACCCACTCGGCCGGGACCCGTATCGATCTAGTCCAGTCGGAACGTGGTGCGGACCAGTTCGGCGAAGGGACGACGTCCGAGGCGGGCGACCCGGACGGGCACGGACGCGCCCGTGACCTCGACCCGTCCACCCGGCGGCACCATCAGGGGTCGGCGGCCGTCGCAGGACACGACGGCTGGTTCCTGGTCGTCGGCCAGGGCCACCGTGACCTGTTGTCGGGTGGAGGTCACCAGGGTGCGGTCGAACAGGGTGTGCGGGGCGACCGGGACCACGAGCATCGCATCGAGTTGCGGGGACACGATCGGCCCGCCGGCGGACAGCGCATAGGCGGTGGATCCGGTGGTGCTGGCCACGATCATGGCGTCCGCGCCCACCCGGGTGAACCGGTGGCCGTCGACCAGCACGTCCATCCGGAGCATGTGTTCCCGGGCCGACTTCTCCACCGACACCTCGTTGAGGGCCCATCCGACCCCGACCGCGGCCCCGGTGCCGTCCACGGCCGTCATGTCGAGCGTGCAGCGGTCCCGGACCTCCCAGTCGCCCGCGACGATGCGCGGCATGGCCTCGTCGATGGTCGCCGGGTCGACCTCGGCCAGGAATCCCAGCCGGCCGAGGTTGACGCCCAGCAGGGGCACGCCGGCGTCGCGCACGAGGTGGGCGGCCCGCAGGAAGGTCCCGTCCCCGCCGATCGACAGCACCAGTCCGAGGTCGTCGCCGAAGTCGTCGGCGGCGACCCGACCACCGATGTGGGCGGCCGCAGGTCCCTGGTCGGCGACGACGACGTCCACGCCGTGGTCGCTCAGGGTTGCCACCAGTCGACGCGCCATGGCCACCGAGGCCTCGCTGCCGGGGTGCACGACCAGCCCCACGGCGTCGACGGGACCGGGCGCGAGCGGGTCGACAGCCTCCGGGCGTCCCGCGTCGGCGGGTGCCAAGCGGGCGTCACCCATCGGAGCGGACGGCGCATTCACAGATCCTCGATGACGCGCAGTTCCGCCACGATCGCGGCATCCAGGTCCTCGAAGGCGGCGGGCCGGTCGGCCAGGTCCATGGTGGCGATGGCGCCCGCACGGTGGGCCAGCGCGACCTCGCCCAGCGACGGCGCGGACGCGGGGCCGGTGGCCTCGTCGTCGACCCCGGCACCCGACGCGTCGAGCGGGTCGGGGACCGGATCTGGCACCGAATCTGGCACCGGATCGGGCACTGGGTCTGGCACTGGGTCTGGCACGACGTCTGGGACCGGGTCGGCCAGCGGCGGGGCGGCGCGGTCGTCAGCGGCCATGCGCGTGCCTCCGGTGCGGGTGATGAGCGGGACGGAAGGAGGTGTCGGTTTCGATTCCGGGCCGGGCCCGGGCCATCGAGGGTAGCCGTGGGGACCGACATCCCCCATCATCCACGACGACGTGTGCGCGACCACCCGTCCACGATCGGCGGGAGCTCACGCTTCCAACACCCGATGGTGGAGGAACAGTTCGTCGTCGTGTCGCCACACGGCGACCAGCGCGAGCTCGAGCGGTTCCGGCAGCGGTGACGGCACGGTCGTTGCGCCACCCCCCACCACCACGGGGGCAACCGTCGTGAACAGGTCGGTGACCAGGCCGCGGGCCAACATCTCCGCCTGGAGGGACGGTCCGCCCTCGGTCAGGACCCGACCGAGCCCCCGACCCCGCAGCTGGGCCAGTCCGGCGGCCAGGTCCGGGCCCTGGTCCCCGATCGTGATGACCTCCGCTCGCTCGCGCAACCGAGCCACCCGGTCCGCCGGGGCGTCGGTCCCGGTCAGCACCGTGATGGGTGCCCCGGGGTCCGACCACAACCGGTCGGCGCCGGACAGGTCGGCACCCCGGGTCACCACGACCAGGCGCGCCCGGTCCGCCTGCCCACGCGCTCGTCGGGCGTCGACCGACCGCACTCGGGTCGGACCGTAGGACTCGGCCCGGACCGTCCCCGCTCCCACCAGGACGACGTCCGCGTGGTCCCGCAGTGACCGGAACACGGCGAGGTCCCCGTCCCCACCCAGGCCGCCCGAGCGCCCGTCCATCGCGATCGCGCCGTCCAGGGCCATCACGAAGTTGCTGGCCACCCACGTGTCGCGCCTGGCCAGGTCGGCATGGAGGTCGTCCGTGCCCGTGGCCCGGTGGGCGCCATCGGATCCGTCGTCGAGTGACATCGGTGGCCACAGTCGGTCCACGATCGAGCCTTCCCCGGCTGCTACGGTCGGCGGGCACGGACCGTAGCGCCCGGTGGCCGGATCGCGGCCGTTCCGTCCTCGGTCCCGGCCCGCGTGGGACCGTCCGCGTGGGACCGTCCGCCCCGGCCCAGACTGCACACGCTGCCCGCCCGTCGCCGCCCCGGCGCATGCCCCCGCCAAGGAACCCCGTGGCCACCATCGAAGAGGTCGAGGGGACCTTCGCCGACCTGATCGGGCGCCTCGCCGTGCTCGACTCACGACAACGGGCGATGCTGCCCTCTCGGCGCACCCTGCAGGCAACCTGCACCGACCTCGACGCGTCGTGGCACGCGATGTGGCGCAACGGCGAGTTCTCCGAGGTGGTCGACGGCGAACCGGAGCGCCGCGCCGACATCCGCATCCGCCTGTCGTCGGACGACCTGATCGAACTGGCGGCCGGGCGACTGGACTTCGGCCGTGCCCTGGGTGACGGCCGGGTCAAGGTCGACGCGTCGATGACCGACCTGCTGCGCCTGCGGGCCGTGCTCTGACGCGACCTCCGATCGGGGTCGCGCGGCCGCCCCGGCAGCCACCGGATCGCCCGCCCCGGCTCGGGGTGCTGTCGTCGGCGAGGTGGGTCTGACACACTGCGTCCGCCGGTGGTCCGACGTGGCCGGCATCGTCGACCAGGGACGCGTGACACGCATGACCTCCCCCGCTCCACACACCTCGCGCCCACGGCGACTGGCCGACTGGTGGCGCCGCATCGTGGACCGGGACCCGTCCCCGGGGGGCGATCGGGTCGAGCGGGACGACGAGCCGATCGACGTCACCTCGCCACGACGTGGCCCGACCTCGCCCATGGCCGACGGGACCCCGCCGCCGAACACGGACCCGCCGGTGGTGCCTGCCGAGCGGCCGGGTGCGACGAACCCACCGGCGGGGCGCGACGGCAACACGCCGATCTGGGAGGTGGCCGCGCCGACCGCCGACGGTCTCGACCTCCCGCCGCTCGCCGAGACGGCGCACGCCGACCTGTGCGTCATCGGCCTGGGTGGCTCCGGTCTGGCGGCCATCACCGCCGCGCTCGACCGCGGGCTGTCAGTCGTGGGCGTGGACGCCGGCGCCATCGCCGGTCGAGCGGCCGGCCGCAACGGAGGGTTCCTGTTGGCGGGCACGGCGCTGTTCCACCACGACGCCGTCCGTCGCTTCGGCCGGGATCGTGCGCTGGCCTGGTACCGCGCCACCATGGCCGAGATCGACCGCCTGGCGGCCGAGGACGACCAGGTCCGGCGCGTGGGGTCGCTGCGCGTGGCCGTGGACGACACCGAGTTCGCCGACATCGAGCGCCAACTCGCGGTGATGGGCGACGACGGGCTACCGGTCGAACCCTGGGAGGGACCGGAGGGCCGCGGGCTGCTGGTGCCGACCGACGCCGCCATGAACCCACTGACCCGGTGTCGGCGACTGGCGACGCGGGCACTGGAGGGCGGGGCGCGGCTGTATGCCGACAGCCCCGCGCGCACGGTGTCGGGACGGCGGGTGACGACCACCGACGGGACGGTCCACTGTGACCAGGTCGTCGTCGCGGTCGATGGCGCGCTGGGTTCGATCCTGCCCGAACTGGCGGGACGCGTCCGTCCCCTCCGCCTCCAGATGCTCGGCACGGCGCCGACGGACGAGGTCGCCCTGTCCCGCCCGGTCTACGCGCGCTACGGGCTGGACTACTGGAGCCAGCAGCCGGATGGCCGCATCGCCCTGGGCGGCGGCCGGGACCACGGCGCCGATGAGGAGGAGGGAGCCCGGCCGGAGCCCAGTACGACCGTCCAGGGCCACCTCGACGACCTCCTGCGCACCGGCCTCGGCGTGACCGCGCCGGTCACGCACCGCTGGGCCGCGACCGTCGGCTTCACCGCCACGGGCCTGCCGGTGTGCGAACAGGTGCGCCAGGGGGTGTGGGCCGTGGGGGGCTACAACGGGACCGGCAACGTCATCGGTGCCATGCTGGCACGGGTCGCCCTCGACCTCGCCCACGGCGGCAGTTCCGACCTCGCCGACGAACTCTTCGAGACCTGACGGCCATGACGTGACTACCGTCGCCGGCATCCCGTCGGCCGACCCGAACGAGGTTCCCCGTGGCCCCACCCATCGGCGCATCCGACGACGTGGCTCGAACCGGCGCCGACGGATCCGGGTCCGGGCGCGCCGATCCCGCGTCAGGAGTCGGCACGGGGAACGGGGACGGGGACGGTGGCGTCGTGGACGGGCACCACATCGAGCACCACCCCGACCAGGACGTCATCTCGATCGACACGTTCACGGGCGGACTGTCCCACGTCACCGCCGGCTTCCTGCTGACCGGTCCACGGCCGACGCTCGTCGAGACGGGTCCGGCACTCGCGGTCGACCGGCTCCTGGCCAGCCTTGACGAGGTCGGCCTCGACCCCGACGACCTCGCGGCGATCGTGTTGACCCACATCCACCTCGACCACGCGGGCGGGGCGGGTGACGTGGCGGCGGCGTTCCCGGGGGCCGAGGTCGTCGTGTGCGACGTCGGCGCTCGCCACCTCCACGACCCGGGCCGCCTCAATGCCTCTGCGCGGCAGGTCTATGGCCCACTGCACGACACCGTCTACGGCGACTGCACGCCCATCGAGTCCGACCGCATCCGTGCGGTGTCCGACGGCGACCTGGTCGACCTGGGCGACGGTCGTCACCTCGAGGTGCTCTACACGCCGGGGCACGCCAAGCACCACATCGGCCTCTTCGACACCCACACCGGCGCGATCTACAGCGGTGACTCGGTCGGCGTCAAACTGCCCGGCATGGTGGCGATCCGACCGGCGACGCCGCCGGCGGACTTCCACCTGGAGGCGGCCCTGGCGTCACTGGACCGCTACGTGGAGCGCGATCCCTCCCGGGTGTTCCTGGCCCACTACGGCCCGGTGGACCCGCCGATGGACGCGCTGCAGGAGGCGATCGACCGGTTGCGGTTGTGGGCCGAGGTCGCCGAGGACGCGTGGTACGCCAGCGGCGAACTGGACCACGTCGCCGAGACGCTGGCCGCTCGATTCACCGACGAGGTGGACCCGACGGTCATGGCGGACGACCCGGTGGCCGGTGAACGGCTCGAACTGCTGTCCGGCGCGCGTTCCAACGCCGCCGGCCTGGTGCGCTGGCTGCAACGGCGTGACGACGGGACCCTGACCGAGGTCGGTTGACCATCGGCGTGGACGACCCGGTGGTCAGTCCTTGGGTGGCAGGGTGCGCGTGAACGCGGTCGCCCGCGCGACCCAGGCGGTCAGCACCTGGTCAGTCGCGACGTCGTCGGTGTCCAGGCACAGCCATCCCCGCATCTCGCGTCCGCGCATCACCGCAGTCGTGGCGGGTGTGCTGGCCACCAGGTCGTCGGCATCGTCGGGGTCGATTCGGAGCATGATGCCGTCGGTGTGGCTCGACACGACCGCCATGTGCCGGTCGAGCAGGAACGCGAGGCCTCCGAACATCCGACGCTCGGTGAGCCCGGGTTCGTCGCCCAGCAGGTCACGGATCCGTGCGGCAAGTTCCTCGTTGTGCGCCATGTGGTCCTCCCGGCCAAGGGCATCGCGGACGCTGGTCGGGCCCACGCGGCCGATGCGGCAGTGCCGACGATCAGGCCGGGGGCAACGTATCCAGGCGCTGGGCGGCCTCGAGTGGGTCACCGGGCACGCGAGCCACCCGGGTGAAGGACGCGCGTGCCGACTCGACGTCACCGGCCTCGGCGGCAAGGTCACCCGCGAGGTAGTCGAAGCGAGCGCGTGCCTCCTCGTCGGCGCGGCCCAACAGGTCGTCGTCGGCACGTCGCAGCACCGATCGCGCCCCGGCGACGTCGCCGGCGTCGCGGAGGGCACCGGCCCACACCAGCAGCCCTTCGACCTGGCGGTCCGGCGGGACGCCGTCGGCGGCCAGGAGGACCTCGACGGTGTCGGCGACCTCGTCCACGCCACGCCCCATGCCACGCAGGCAGTCCGCGATCAGGTGGTCCTGGTCATGTGAGGCCGCCATCCGGCGGTACGTGCGCAACTCGTTGAGGGCCTCGCGGAAGTCACCGG
>JAGXFT010000119.1 GCA_024637135.1 Nitriliruptorales bacterium
AGGCGGTGCCGGTTGGTCTTGCCTGACGAGGCCCGGATTGGTGCGACCCCGCACAGGTGGGCGAACGCCGCCTCGGAGTGGAGACGCTCGGGGTTATCGCCGGCGGTGACCAGCAGCCGGGCGGCGGTGTGGATGCCAACCCCGACAAGATCGCGCAGCGCCGGAGCGGCCCTGTCGGTGAGCACGTCCAGTTCAGTTTCGGTGCGCTGCGCCTGATCGTCGAGCAGTTGGATGCGCAACGCGAGTTCGCGCAAGGCTTGCCGGGTCGCACGGCTAGCGAACCCGTCGCCGTCGCGTTGACGCCAGCGTCGAGCCCGCTCCAAACGCTGCTTGAGCGGCATCTGCTGCAGGAACTCGCGGATCTCGGCGGGCGCGCTCACGACCACGGCGTGGAACTGGTTGATCGCGGCGGTGCGATCGCGGACCGCGGAGCGGTAGACGACCTGGTGGACCCGGATGGCCTCGATGATCCCGTCGCGGGACTTGGGCGTGCCCGACGCACGGCCCGAGAGCACCGCCCGGGCGGCCGCCTCGGCATCGATGGGGTCGGACTTGCCGTGCTGACGGCGGGCAGCTCGATCGGGCCGGTCGACCTCGACCAGCGGCACACCCTCGGCGGTGAGGAAGCGAGCGAGCCCAGCACCGTAGGTGCCGGTGCCCTCAATCCCGACCCGATCGAGCTGCCCGAAGCTGACCAGCCAGGCCAGCAGCCTGACGTAGCCGACCGGGGTTGTGTCGAACGTGGCGCATCCCAGCAGCTGGTGGCTCTGTGAACACACCGCCGCAGCGACGTGTACATCGGCATGTGTATCGACCCCGCCCGTGACGTTGCGGGGCGGGTCTGTCATCCTGTTCATGTGATCTCCGGTGGTTGGATCATCGGAGGCGCCGACCGGACGGGGACAAGACTGCCAAGGGTCTGCGGTAACAGGCTCCTATGAGGTCACGTCGCCAGGTCGGTCACCGGTACCGGTGGCTCCGCGGTGAGGATCGACAGTTCACAGAGAGGACAGCCTCGCGGCGTCAGTCAAGCTGTGGGTCAGACCCTCGAGCGGAGCCACCGGACCGGAGTCTCCACCACCATGACGGTGGTTTCCACATCGTGGCAGTCAAGCTGTGGCGGCGAGGAGGCGTTGGTGGCCGCCGTGTCTGGTGGGGTCGTAGGCGGTGTGGTCTTGCCAGCAGCGCCAGATCACGCGGATCCAGGCGCGAGCGAGGATGCGTACGGCGTGGGGGTGTCGCAGGTTGCGGTCGCGGGCGCGTTGGTAGATGTCGGCGGCCCAGGGTGAGGCGTGTCGTGAGTCGTCGGCGAAGTTGACGATGGCGTCGCGCAGTTTCTTGTCGCAGGCGAACCGGAAGGTCACGGTGTGCAGCTTGCCGGAGCTTCGGGTGGAGGGTGCTGCTCCGGCGAGTGCGGCGAGTGCGTCGTCGGTGGGGAATCGGCCGCGGGCGTCACCGATCTCAGCCAGCAGGGTTGCTGCGCGGATGGTGCCGCCCTTGGGCAGGGACGTGAAGATGTGGGCGTCCGGGTGGTCGGTGAGGTCGCGACGGATGCGACGTTCGAGATCGGCGATCTGGGTGTTGAGGTGTTCGATCGAGTGGACCAGTGCCACGGTCACCGTGGCGCGGGCGGTGGCCTCGGGGCCGTCGATTCCGGCGGGTGCTGTCACGAATTTGGCATGTAGCTGGGCGCCGGTCTTGGTGCCGGGGTAGCCCTGGCGGGCAAGCCACGCGTCCAGCCTCTTGGGTGACAGCCACGACGCCTTGTCGGCGCTGGGAAAGCGTCGCAGGAACGCCAGCGAGATTGGCGAGTCGAGTCGGTGGAACAGCCCGATGGCGCCGGGCAGCGCGATCTGGAGGTTGGCCAGCAGCTGGTTGCTCAGCGCGACCCGCGCGGCGATCAGGTCCTTGCGGGCGCGGGTCAGGGCACGCATCGCGCGGGTGCGGTCGGTGTCGGGTTGCAGAGGGTGGAGGCGACGCCGGTCGGTGCGCAGCACATCGGCAAGCACGAACGCGTCGAACGCGTCGTCTTTGTTGCCTGCGGACCCGTAGCGGCCACGCAGGTTCTTGAGCTGGCGTGGACTGATCACGAACACCTCGAGTTGGGCGGCCAACAGGGTTTCGACCACAGGCCCGTCAGGCCGTCCGATGGCCACGGCCTCGACGCCATGGCGGGCGAACCGGCGCAGCATCGCTGCCAGTCCCGCAGCGGTGTGGGCAAAGTCGTAGCGCGCGACGAGCTCACCGTGACCGTCGACGACGGCACCAACATGCGTTTCGGATGCCCAGTCGATTGCGCCCGTGGGCGCAGGGATGTCATGCTTCATCGTGGAGCCTCTCACTGGTTGCGTCAGTGACGAGCGCTCCCGGCTCGGGACGCGCGGCCGGAGGCTGACTGCTCGGCGCTCGAAGCGCATGGCCCTGTCGCCGGTTGTGCGCGTCCCGGACCATCCGGCCTGCAGATCTCAACCTGGCCTTCACGAGGCAAGCCGATGTGGCAGTGACCCGATGGCCCGGAAACGCCACCGACATCTGTGCCGGCACCCCAAGCATGCCCAGTCAGCCGGTGGCGCTGGTGGGTGCCCGAGGACGCGTCGACGGGTGCGGTGCCGTTGTAGGACGCGAAGTGGCCGCGGGTCGGGAACCGGGTCGGGTCGTCCACGATCGCGACGATGGTGGCCGCGCTGGTGGTCCCGATCCCGACGATGTCGGTCAGGGTGGTGCCGTGGACGGACACGGCCTGGTCGACGCGTCGCTGGGCGTCGTTGATCCGGCGGGTCAGCCAGCGCCATTCTGCCAGCAGGTCCTTGGCGGCCTGCCGACGCGCGTCATCTGCCGGGTTGTCGGTGCGGATCGACCGCAACACCTTGGCCGCCACGGTCGGCGACAGCGCCTTCTTGGCGCCTCCTGCGGTCAGTTCGGTGATCCGGTCGTGGAACCGGCAGATCACCCGATGTCGCGCTGACACCAGGTGCCAGCGCCGGTCCAGCAGCACGCGAAGCTCGGCCGGGGTGTCATCGAGTTCGACCCGACGCAACCCGGTGTGGTTGGCCCCGACGATGGCCACCGACCGGGCGTCGAACTCGTCGGTCTTGCGGGCCGAGTGGCCCGACAGCTTCCGGGTCCGGGCAGTCAACCTGCCCGGGACATCGACCACCGTCTCACCGCGTGCGACCAGCTGCTGGCCGAGTAGTCGTCCGAGCCCGCGGGCGTTCTCGATCGCAAAGACCCGGACAGGCCACCGCCCGGCCCAGGCCAGCAACCGATCGATCTGTCGTCGATCCGCAACCAGCCGCAACTGATCGAGAATCTCTTCGTCGTCATCGAGCACGACCGCAGTGTGCGACCGCTTGTGAGCATCCACGCCTATCACCGTGGCATCCATCATGGACCTCCCGTCCGATTGCAGGGATCCGCGGTCGACACCAATGATGTGAGTCGCTGCGTGGCAATCCTCTCTCGAGTCAGACCGCGGCGGGACCAGGCCCTGCCGGGCGACACCTCGCTACAAGGTCAGCCACCTCAGCGGCGACAACGGGATACAGAGTCATCCCGACAGGGCCCCGAGCACAACGAGTCGCGACCCCGCTGCACCTGGGACCAAGTCAACCATCACCGGGGATACCGACACTGTGGTTGAACCGCTCCGACCCGTTGGCGAGACGGCGAATCCATGGGGCTTCGGCCTCAGGAGCGCGCCCTGGCAAGGGTCGGGATCGGCGTCGCAGCGCCGCGTGACCCAGAGGGCAAGTTGGAGGATGGGTCGACGGTCGTGCCCTGCGACGGCGACGCCGAACTCGTCCGATGCCGTCGACACCGGCTATCGGCGCGGCCACGACGAACTGTGGCTGTCCCAGGACCAAACGATCGCCTACGTCGTCACCCAAGACGCCGTCGAGGCATGGCCGGCCACGGAGGCCGGCTGCGCGTGAACCTGGTCAGCCGGACTGGTCTCGGGTCCTGATGTGGCCCCTCGGACCACCAGGTGCCCCGACGAACGACACCACGACCGCGCTGGTTCACGTGCAAGCAGTCGTCATCGACACAGACCTGCACGCTGTGGGTCACGCTGGGCAACCAGATCGGTCGCCACTTCCACGGTCAGCCCATTGCTGCATCCGGCCTCGTTGGAGCCCATGGGCGGTCGTGCCGTCACTGATGATGTCTGCCGCCGGACCGGAGCGAACCACGACGGCCCCGCCGGAGACGATGTGAACCGATCCGTCATCGCCCTGCCCATTCGCCTCGGGTGCCGCCCGGCAGATTCTGGCGGCGCCTTGGCCGTGGGTGGAGCGGATGGGCCGCCTCCCCAGCCCGTTGTGACGGGCCGGCGCAGGAGCCTGTGCCCGCACGCAGACGTGTCGCGTCGACCCGGACATCGTGCCGGTGAACAAGGGAGAGCACTGGAACGAATCGGAAGTGACCAGAACCCGCCTCCCGGTTGCGATCTGGAGGCCGTCCGCGTGACGCTAGGGTGGACCGTGGGACGGGGGACGCGGACGCGACCTGCCGCACGTCTCGATGGAGAGGGTGCACACCATGGGACACCGGGCACGCAGGTCGACACGCACCGTCGCGCTCGCGGCGGCGTTGGTGATGATCGGGGGGGCTGCCGGCGCCGGACCTGGCGGGGCGACGTGGTCGTCCGCTGGAGGTGACCTGGCCAACACCAGGAACCAGGCGGCAGAGACCAGGATCTCGCCGACGACGGTCGCGGACCTGGCGCTGGACTGGGTCGTCACGACCGGCGGGGACGTGTCGGCCACGCCGGCGGTCGGCGGCCAGCGCGTCTACGTACCGGACTGGGCGGGCAACCTCTACGCCGTCGACCGTGCGACCGGTGCCGTGGCGTGGACCACGACGATCGCCGACTACACAGGCCTCCCGGGCGACAAGGTGCGGACCACGCCCGCCATCGCCGGCGACCTCCTGGTGTTCGGCAACCAGGGTCCGTTCGGCGGCGGGGGCGCCGTCATGGCCGTCGAGAAGGACACCGGGGACCTCGTCTGGTCGACGCAGGCCTCGACGCATCCCGCGGCCATCATCACCCAGTCGGCCACGGTGCACGCGGGGGTCGTCTACGTCGGCGTCTCCTCGTTGGAGGAGGCCTTCGCCGCCTTCGTGCCTAACTACCCCTGCTGCTCCTTCCAGGGCAGCATGCTGGCGCTCGACCTCGCCACTGGCGAAATCCTGTGGGAGACGACGATGGCTCCCGACGGGTTCAGCGGCAACGCGGTGTGGGGCAGTTCGCCATCCGTCGACGTCAAGCGCAACCAGGTCTACGTCGCCACCGGCAACAACTACTCCGTGCCCCAGTCCGTGCTGGACTGCGTCGCGGCGGCCGGGGACGACTCGGAGGCCAAGGCTGAGTGCCTGCCGGCGGACAACTACTTCGATGCCGTGGTGGCGCTGGACATGGACACCGGTGCCGTGAACTGGGTCACCAAGGCGCTGGACTTCGACGCGTGGACGGTCGACTGCCTGCCGTTCCTCGGCGACGGCGACAACTGTCCCGAACCCGCGGGCCCGGACTTCGACTTCGGACAGGCCCCCCAACTGTTCCGGGCCGGCACCGGCAAGGAGAAGCGCGAACTGGTCGGTGCCGGCCAGAAGAGTGGCCAGTACTGGGCCATGGATCCGGACACCGGGGCCGTCGTGTGGGTGACCCAGGCCGGACCGGGTGGGGTCGCCGGTGGCTTGCAGTGGGGGTCGGCGGTCGACGGCACGCGCGTCTACACCGCCAACGCCAACAGCGACGCCAACCCCTGGCTGCTGCCCAATGGCGAGGAAACCACGGACGGCGTCTGGAGCGGACTGCACGCCGCCACGGGTGAGGTGCTGTGGCAGACGACACCGCCCAACGGTGGCCAGGCCTCCGGTCCGGCGACGACCGCCAACGGCGTGGTGTTCAGCTGCACGCTGGACGACGCCGGCCACATGTACGCGCTGGACGCGGCCACGGGCGACGTGCTGTGGTCGTTCGCCAGCGGCGGTGCGTGCCTGTCGGGCGCGGCCATCTCGCGCGGCTCCATCTACTTCGGGTCGGGCTACACCAACATCGGCGGGACCGGCAACGACAAGTTGTACGCCTTCTCGGTGCCCTCACCGGCGCACGGGTGATCACGGAGCGGATGCGAACGGAACCTGTCGCGACCCCTCGCCCTCCGGAGGCTTCGTCGGAAACCCACGAAGTGCCAAGAACGCCGCAGCTCTCCGAGGGTTGGCCGCCAGTCGGCACGTACTCCAGATCCCTCAGGTCTCGTCATGACGATCCCCATACTGCGACGCCGGTGCATGTCCACGTCCGGGACACCTGGCAGCCGGCGATTCAGGCTCGCCAGCGCGCGGGCTGTGTCCAGCGCGAACTCTGCACCAACCCCGTCCGACCCCACCTCGACTCGAGAGCCCGAGCCATGTGAGAACTGTCCGATGGCACGCGCTCCAGTAGCGATCGCGCAAATGCTGGCCTAGCGTCAGATGCCAACTCGTGACACAGGGGAGGTGGCTGTGATGGAGCGAGTGATCCGCACCTGGAGCCTCGTTGACCCTCGGACCATCCCGTGAGCACGACGTCGTATGCAGGTCGGACGGCGATCGTCACAGGAGCAGGATCAGGCATCGGTGCCGCCCTGGCACGGCGACTCCGGGCCTGTGGGGCAAAGGTGGTGACCACCGACGTGGCAGGGGACGTCGACCGCCTCATGGACGTGCGGGACCTCGCCGGCTGTCGTGCCCTGGTGGCCGAGATCGGGGTTCCCGACCTGCTCTTCGCCAACGCCGGCGTCTCCATGGGCGGTCCGACGCACGAGCTCAGTCGAGCCCACTGGGACCACGTGATCGACGTGAACCTCAACGGGGTCGTGAACGCGTTGCTGGCCGTCTACCCGGGCATGGTCGAGCGCGGCTCGGGCCACATCGTCGCGACCGCATCGGGTGCCGGCCTCGTGGCCCCACCGTTCGTCACGGCCTACGCAGCCACCAAGCATGCCGTCGTGGGTCTGGCGCTGGGCCTTCGACCAGAAGCCGCCCTCCATGGCGTGAAGGTCAGCGTGCTGTGCCCCGGCGCGGTCGAGACACCGATCCTTGACCGGCTGCCCGATCAGCAGCTTCCCCCCACCCCGACACGGCCAGTCACCGCTCGCGAGTACCTGTCACTGCTCGGCCAGAAGCCTGTCGATGTCGACCGTTTCGCCCACTCCGCGCTGCAGGCCGTTGGGCGCAACCGGGCGATCATCGCCGTTCCAGCCCAGGCTCGAACGCTGTGGTACCTCAATCGCCTGTCGCCGTCAGTCACCGATCGCATCGCGACCGCGATTGCTCGTCGAGTCGATCGGCGACTCGTCCAGAGACTCGCGTCGTAGCACCCGCGGTTGCCGTGGCGATGCGACGTCTTGGCGTTCGGATGCTGTCCCCGCACCCGCTCGATGGCGGAAGCGTGGCCAGTCTTCCTGACCGCGCGTAGCCCGACCATCCCGGTGCCGGCTGCCGACCTGGGTCCGAGTTCTGGTCGTCGCTGTCATCGGCATCGCCTTGGTGGCTCTCGCCCAGCCTTGGTCCCGACGACGGTGGGACTCAGCCCGTGCAGCCGGTCCGACCCTTCGCCGGGCGGTGCCAGGCACCGGCTTTCGGCATTGTCGATCTGTGCCCCCGGCGATGGCCACCGGTATGGCCAGTCGCGCCAGGCCGCCGATACCCACCGGGATCTACGGGATAGCAACACTCTCGTGACCAATCGCGAAGCTTTCGCAGAGCGGGGATCTGGACTCTCCGACCAGGCCGCCCACACTGGCAAGGAGCAACGAGACATCGTCGCTACAAGTCCATGGGCGCGAGAAACGTCGATGACGAACTAGGCAGCACGAAGGCAGGGCGAAGGACGTTCGTTCGACGTGGGTGAAGGGTCTTCGCCGCTCCGTCGGACACGACCTCCCCCGACCGCGAGTGGACCCACGATGCCCTTGGCCGAACGCGTTGAGGGGGCCTGAGCGTGGCACCCGTATCCAAGGGGCACGACCGAGCCCGCCACGGACGCTGCACGCGATCTGGAGCGCCCGAAAGCACGACACCCGCGAGCGGACGTGTGGCGGATGCTCTACGACACGGCCGAGCGCGCAAACGAGGTCTTGGCGCCCGGCTCCGAGGCTGTCATGACGGTCGACGCGGGGGCGCCCCTGGTCATGCACGAGGCGGGCACGGTACTCGTCCTGACCGTCGGCGCGATGTGCGAACTCGAGCGTCGTCGTGGGACGGCAACGCGGTTCGTTCGTCGCCCGGGCGAGCCGTCCCGGCCGGTCGAGTCCGGTGCATCGCGCACCTGCGAAGGACCACGGCGGCGTGACTGCCGGCCTCAGGGATGGGGCCGGACCGTCGGGACGTACGGCTGCCCGGCCTTGGCGCGTGGGCCAGCCGTGGCCAGATTCGAGGTAGGGGCGGCCGGAAGTCGAATTGCGGCCAGCCCCGTATCAATTGGAGCCGGCCCTTCTCTAGCGTGAGGTGCGGAGCCAGATCGGGGGCCGACCGAGGCCCTTCCCGGGGCGGGCACGTGGATGTGGCTGGCGCGGTCGTGGAGCAGCGACCTGCACCGGGAGACTGGGAGTCGACCATGACGGACCACGGGATGCGCGGCAAGACGAACAGAGCGGCCAGGATGGCGGCAGCCGTGCTTGCCGCGGGGCTCCTGGCCGGTGGCGCCGTCGCTGCCGTCGCCCAGACGAGCGCCTCGTCGGCGGATGTCTGCGTCAAGGACAACGGACAGGTGCGGCTGGCGGTCGACGGGTGCGACCAGAACGAGCAACTGCTCACGATCCGCGGCGAAACGGGACCCGTCGGACCGCAGGGGCCGCCCGGACCACAAGGAGCAACCGGCCCTGCCGGCGCCGACGGCATGGACGGCATGGACGGTGCACCGGGAGGCATCGACCGGTCGCGCCTGTCGAGCCATGCCGTGTCCGACAACGCCGTGACCACCACCGGGATGGTTGAATTGGCGGTCTCGTGCGACAGCCCCGACGACATCATCGTCAACCACACGACCGATGTCTTCGGCCCAGCCGACGCCGACGAGATCGAGTTCCGTGGCAGTGACATCTTCTTCTCCGAAGCTCGGGGCGACGTCCAGACCTACGCGGTGTCCTGGTTCGTTCGGTCACTTCCCTCCGGGGGGCCGTTCAGCATCGATGCCGACATCACCTGCCTGACCGTGGGATGAACGCTGCAGCATCCCGACCGCCCGCCGAAACGTCGGAGAGTCGTAAGATCTCGATTCCGTAGGTGCCTCGGATGCCCACCGCTCCCGCCGCCTTCGTGGTCGTCGGCGAAACCTCGGATAGCCACCGATCTGCGATGTTGTTGCGGATGATTGCCCTCACCGTGTGCGGTGAGCGTCCGGCGTCTGGTCCGACCGGCATCAGCCTCGGCATGTCGTGCCGGGCGGGTTTAGCAGGTGACGTGCAGGATGGCGTTGATGGGGGACAGGTCGGTGCCGGTGAGTGTGGCCACGGCGTCGGCGGTGGGACTCACGATCAGTTGTACGCCGTGGTGGTCGGCGTGCTGGTGGACCTGTTCCATGACGGGGAGGCGGCTGGAGTAGCCGGTGCCGATCACCAGTCTGGGTTGCGACCAGGGGATGTCTTCCTCGAGTGACAGCGGGGTGTGGCCGAACCGGCCCTTGAGGGGCCGTGACGGTCCCTTGTCGCGGGCACGCACCACACCGTCGGCGATCACGACGTCATGGTCGTAGGTCGTGCCGTCGATGACGATCGTGCCGAAGGCCGGGTAGTGGAGGTCCATCGCCGTGTCCATGGTTTTGCGACATGGTTCGTGGGTTCGAGGGTACGGACGGGTGGTGAGGGTGGGTTGTGGCGTAGCGGGTTCGGGGCGTGTCCCGTCGAGACTGGAACCGTTGCTCTGGGGAGGGCTACGCCGCGTCAGATGATGGTGAGATCCGGGCGAGCGATCCCCGTCGGGATCGGCTGCTCTCCGAGTGCCACGTCGTACGGCTGGTGACGGATTTGGTAACGGCATTTTCGACCAGTGACGGGGTTGGTGACGGGTGTGGTGACGGTTTGCTGACGGCCGCTGACGATCGTTGTGGCAGTTCACATCGAGGAGCTGCCATATGTCAGACGTCCCTGCCACCAACGGGCTGACCACTCAACGCCGGACCCACCTGGCCGACGACCAGCGGGAGCGTCCAGATGCGGTGGTACGGACAGAGTCGGACACCCTGCCGCTACTGCTGAGTGTGGACGAACTGGCCGACTACCTCGGTCTCTCGAAGATGGCCGTCTACGGCATGAATCACGACGGCACGGCCCCGCCTCGGATTCGGGTAGGGCGCCAGGTCCGCTATCGGCTCCCGGACGTGCGCGCGTGGCTCGAGGCCAGGGAAGTCCATTCCGCCCCGGAGGCGTCGGCATGACGGGCACCGACCTGGCCCAGGCCACGCTGATCACCCGGTAGTGATGGTCGATCATCGTCCGGGCCCCTCTGCGTCGTGGCATGGGCCGTCTGTGACGCGGCCGTGACGCGGGAACAGGGACAGAGGGCCCAAAACGTCCGGCAACGAGCGCAGGTATCGACTAGGGCGAATCGCTCGATTCTCCGGGCTACAGGGCCGTATTCAGCCGTTTTCGGGCTTGAATCGCCAACCCGTCGCGATGCCTGATGTTCTTTCGCAACGAAGGGGCCGTCGGTTCAAGTCCGATCACCTCCACGCACGGCCTCCGAGATCCCGCCCTGGTGGCGGGATCTCGTCGTGTGGCGAGTACCGTCGACAGCCGCCGACGACGGGAATGGCGCATGGAACTGACCACGGACGACGTCGCGCTGGTCACCGGGGGTGCGTCCGGGCTGGGACTGGCGACGGCACGTCGACTGGCCGCCACGGGTGCCCGGGTCGTCATCGTCGACCTGGAGCGGTCGGCCGGTGCCGACGTCGCCGCGGACCTGGCTGGTGAGGCCGTGTTCGTCCCGGCCGACGTCACCGACGGCGATGCCGTGCAGGCAGCCATGGACGAGGCCGGCCGACTCGGTCGCCTGCGCGTCGCGGTCAACTGCGCGGGTATCGGCACACCGGCTCGGGTGCTGTCGCGCGACGGCACCCCGTCGTCGCTCCAGGCCTACCGCACGGTGGTCGAGGTGAACCTGCTGGGCACCTTCAACGTCATCCGGTTGGCCGCCGCCGAGATGGCCCGCCACGACCCCGTGGGCGAGGAGCGCGGTGTCATCGTCAACACCGCCTCGGCCGCGGCGTACGACGGGCAGGTCGGGCAGGCGGCGTACTCGGCCTCCAAGGCCGGGATCGTCGGGATGACGCTGCCGCTGGCACGTGACCTCGCGCAGTGGCAGGTGCGGGTCATGACCATCGCCCCGGGCCTGTTCCGCACCCCACTGCTGGCCGGGCTGCCACAGGAGGCGATCGAGGGACTGGAACGCCAGGTCCCGCATCCCGCGCGCCTGGGGGAGCCCGACGAGTACGCCGACCTGGTCGCCGCCATCGTCGGCAACCCCATGCTCAACGGTGAGGTCATCCGCCTCGATGGCGCCATCCGCATGGCACCGCGATGACGTGCGCCCTCGCTGCGCTCCGGCGCATTGGAGTTGCTCGCGGTGCTCGCAACGTCCATGGGCAACGTGTGGGGACGTGGGGCGTCGCTGCGGTCGGCCGCATTGGAGTTGCGAGCAACGTCCAGGGCCGAATTCTGGGGACAGGGCCATCTTGTCGTGATCACGGGGTGGGGGGGGTGGCGTGGTGATGGGTGATGGGTCGGCGGTCGACGTGGGGCTGCTGCTCCTGCGGGTGGTGGTGGGCGTGACGTTTTCGCTGCACGGGATGCAGAAGCTGTTCGGATGGTTCGGTGGCGGTGGGTTCGACGGCACCGCCGAGTGGTTCGCGTCGCTGGGCTTCGGCAACGGCCGCGCGGCCACGGCCATGGCCGGCGGGAGCGAGATCGCCGGCGGGCTCGGGCTCGCGCTCGGGCTGCTCACGCCCCTGTCGGCCGCGGCGATGATCGGCACGATGACGACCGCTGCGTTGGTCAACAACGCCGAGAACGGCTTCTGGTCGGCGTCGAAGGGCTGGGAGTTGAACGGCTACCTCATCGCCGTCGCGTGGGTGGTGGCGACCACGGGTGCCGGGGCCCACTCGCTGGACGCAGCCCTGCTCGCCGACACCGGCCTGCCCCTGTCGGGCGTCGGGACCGGGCTGGCTGCCCTCGGGCTGGGCGTCATCGGTGGCTGGGTCCGCTGGGCCACCCGGGACGCCCCGACCTGACCCCGCCCACCACCTCCCTGGTGCAGACGGCGCCGATGTGGCGGGAGATGACTGAGACCCGACCGTGTGCGTCGCTGGCACCGGAGACGGGACGTGCGACGCACGCGGGCTACAGGTCGAGGGCGTGGGCGAGGCGGGTCCGCCACCACGACGGGGTGTGGAACAGCAGGCGGGAGGAACTGGCGCGCTTGAAGTACAGGTGGGCGTCGTGTTCCCAGGTGAAGCCGATGCCGCCGTGGACCTGGATGTTGTCCGCGGCCAGCGTCGCCGCGGTCTCGTTGCATCGCGACGCCGCCATCGGAACGGCGATCGCCAACTCCTCGACGTCGTCGGCGGCCAGCACCCGGGCCGCGTGCCAGGCCAGCGAGCGGGCGGCCTCCAGCGCGACCAGGTTGTCGGCCAGGAGGTGCTTGATCGCCTGGAACGAGCCGATCGCCCGCCCGAACTGCTTACGGGTCTTGGCGTAGTCGACCCCCATCTCGTGGACGGCGGCCGCAAGGCCCACCTGTTCGTTGGCCAGCAGCACCGCCCCCACGATGCGTGCGCGCTCGACCACGTCGTCGACGTCGCCGGCCAATCGCTCGTCGTCGGCCACCTCGACGTCGTCGAAGGTGAGTTCGGCCTGGGGGCGAGTCGGGTCCAACACGTCCATGGGGGTGGTGGAGGCACCGGCTCGGTCGGTCGGCACCAGGACGGCGCCGTCGGCGGTCGGGACCACGACCACGTCGGCCGTGGCACCGTCGACGACGTGTCGCACGCTCCCGGACAGGCGCCCGGCGACGACCGACGGCAACGGTGCGTCGTCGACCGGGACGACCACCGCCACGAGCAGGTCACCGGCGGCGATCCGGGGCAGGTGGGCCGCGCGCTGGTCGTCGGTGCCGTGGTCGACCAGCACGGCCGTGGCCATGGCCGTGGACAGCATCGGCAGTGGTGCCACGGCACGGCCGACCTCCTCGAACAGGACGGCCACCTCGGTCCACGAGTAGCCGGCCCCACCGTGCTCCTCGGGGATCGCCATCGCCTGCCACCCCATGTCGGCGACCGCGGCCCAGTGGGCGCGGTCGAACCCGGCGTCGGTGGCCATGACCCTGCGGACCTCGTCGGTGCCCAGACGGTCACGCAGGAACGTCCGGGCGATGTTGCGCAGGGCCTGTTGTTCCTCGGTCAGGGTCAGGGACTGGATGGTGGCGGTCATGGACGGGCCTCGGTCGTGGCGGGTCGTGCGGTCGGCGAGGTGATCACCGGGGCACCTCTCGCCACGGCACGTCCTTGTCGACCCGGGGTTCGCCGGGCAGGCCCAGGACGCGCTCGCCCAGGATGTTCTTCATGATCTGCGACGTCCCGCCCTCGATCGAGTTCGCGCGTGCCCGCAGGAAGGCCTTCTGGGGGGTGGGGGCCGGCTGGAGGCCCAGCTCGGGTGCGTGCAGTGCGTAGCCACCCGGATACAGCATCCCGTCGGGGCCCAGCAGGTCGAGCGTGAAGCTGGTCAGGTCCTTGTTCAGCTCGGCCCAGTGCAGCTTGGCGGTCGAGCCCTCCGGTCCCGGCGTGCCGGCAGTGCGGGCGTCGGCGGCCCGTTGCGAGGTCAGGCGCAGCGCCTCGGCCTCGATCCACAGTTCGACGAGGTGGTCGCGCAGGACCGGGTCGTCGTGGCCGTGGTCGGCCCATGCCGCCACCGCATCGGCGATCGCACCGGACCCACGCGGGGGCACGCCACCGCCGATCGCGACCCGTTCGTTCATCAGGGTGGTCATGGCGACCGACCAGCCGGCGCCGACCTCGCCCAGGCGCATGTCGTCGGGGACGTGCACGTCGTCGAAGTAGACCTCGTTGAACTCGGCCTCGGCCGTGATCTGGTGCAGCGGTCGGACCTGGACGCCGTCGAGGTGCATGTCGAGGATGAAGTAGGTGAGGCCACGGTGCTTGACCGCGTCCGGGTCGCTGCGCGTGACCAGCATGCCCCAGCGCGCGATGTGTGCCAGCGTGGTCCACACCTTCTGGCCGTTGACGACCCAGACGTCGCCCTCGCGCACCGCCGACGTGGCCAGGTTGGCGAGGTCGGACCCGGCGCCGGGCTCGGAGAACATCTGGCACCAGACCTCCTCCATGGTGAACATCGGGCGCAGCATCCGGTCCTGCATGGCCTCGGGCGCATGTGCGACCAGGGTCGCCGCCCCCATGCCGATCCCGATGATGTTGAACCGGATGTTGGTCTGGTCGGCGCCGGCGGTGGCCAGGCGTTCGCGCACGTGGGTCAGCCAGCGGGGCGACAGCCCCAGCCCGCCGCGGCCTTCGGGGTGGTGGATCCAGGCCAGGCCGGCGTCGAACTGGGCACCCCAGAACACCGCTGGTTCGGTCGTCGCCGGGGGATTGTCGGCCAGCAGTCGGTCGATCGCCTGATCCAGTCGGGTCCGGACGTCGTTGGAGGTGGCCTGGCTCACGGCGGTGTCCTCGGCTGCGGTGGTTGCCGTCGGCGGACGACGACGGCGGGCTGGGGACGGTACTAACCGTCCCAAGTCGGAGTCAGCCTCTAGTCTGACGCTCACCAGGACGTCGACGGGAGTGTGCATGGCGGTGGGGGACGACGGGACGACATGCCGGATCTGCGGGGACCTTCGGCCACCGGATGGTCCGTGTCCGAACTGCGGAGACCTGCCGGCGCCGAGCTGGCCGACGACCGACGACGATGCCGACGCCACGGCACCGCCACCCCCGTCCGGCGCGAGCCCGTCGGCACCGACGGGTGCACCACCCCCGGCCTGGGGCGCACCGTCCGGTGCCGCCGACCCGGCCCCGACGGGGGCACCGCCACCGGCGTGGGGCGCGCCCACCTCACCACCGCCCGGATCGGGCC
>JAGXFT010000120.1 GCA_024637135.1 Nitriliruptorales bacterium
CCCGAGGACCTGCGCGCCGACATCCGCGCCCGCCAACAGGCCGCCGACGGTACAGCCATGCTCCACGACGAACGTCGCCAACGAGCCCGCCGATCGGTACGGATGTGGCGCGAGGACACCGGCATGTGGGGCCTGTCCGGCCACCTCCCCGACGAGGTCGGCCAGATGGTCCGCACCGTGTTCGACGCCTTCGACCACCCCGACCCCTCCCCCGAACACTCTCCCGACCAGCGCCGACGACCCGACCAACGACTCTGCGACGCCCTCGAGCAGGCGGCCGGGGCCGTGCTCGACCGTGGCCTCGCGCCCGGCACCGGCGGCATCGCCCGACCCCACCTGTCGGTCATCGTCGACACCCGAACCCTCGCAACCGACCTCACCAACCCCGACCCCGACACCGACGACGTCGACGCGGCTGGTGCTGCCCCGGCCATCGACGACCCACGTTGGGCGTCGCTGGGACCCGGGACGTTGCCCTGGGGCGGAGCCCTGTCCCCCCAGGCCATCCGCCGGATCGCCTGCGACGCCACAGTCTCACGAATCGTCATGGCCGGACCCTCCCAGGTCCTCGACGTCGGCCGTGCCACCCGCGACTGGTCCCAACCCCAACGACGCGCCATCAACGCCCGCGACCGCCACTGCCGCGGCCCCAACTGCACCCGCCCCATCGCCTGGACCGCCATCCACCACATCCGCTGGTGGAAACGCGACCGAGGCCCCACCAACATCGACAACGGCCTCGCGCTGTGCCACCACTGCCACCGACTCGTCCACGACCGCGGCTGGACCATCCACCTCGACCCCACCACCGCCACCGCCACCTGGACCTCCCCCACCGGCACCATCCGAACAACCACCCCCGCACCCACCGTCCTCGACGGTGCCCGCCCCAAACCGCCGACCCGGCCCGACACCCGTGACCACGACACCACCCAGCCCGCCCCGCCGTCGCATGCATCCGGCGGGACGCCACGACCATGACCCCACCCCGACCGGCCCCACACCGTGGGGCCGATCAACCCTGCCCGGAGACCCGCACTGGGCGCTCCCTCACGACCACCCCTTCCGCACGCGCCCGCGACGGCCACGGGCGACGCTGGGCGGCGACCGAGCGGACGGGGTGACGCGACGGGTACTGATGGCGGCAACAGCCGACCACTTGACTTTCACATGTTGAATCTTAGGGTCGACAGTGGCCGACCGAGGAGCCACAGATCGTCACGCGTGCCTACCAGCACGAGCTGAACGGCTCCGACCTGTCCGTGGGCGTCAACCAGTTGGTGGTGGACGGGGTCAGCCTCAGTTTCGGGGGCGTCGACGCCCTGCGCGACGTCTCGCTGACGGTGCGCCAGGGCGACATCCACGCCGTCATCGGTCCCAACGGGGCCGGCAAGACCAGCCTGTTGAACTGCACCAGCGGGTTGTACCGACCCCAGGCCGGCTCGATCGCCTACCACCAGGCCGACGCGACGACCGAGCTCACCCGCACACGCCCCGACCGCGTCGCTGCCCTGGGCGTGGCCCGGTCGTTCCAGAACATCGAACTGTTCCGCCACCTGACCGTGCTCGACAACCTCATGCTCGGCCGCCACACCCGCATGCGCCACTCGCTGGCCGCGGCCCTGGCGTGGTTCGGGCCGGCCCGCCGCCAGGAACTCGAGCACCGCGAGGTGGTGGAGGAGATCATCGACCTGCTGGAGATCCAACTCCACCGCCACGCCCCGGTCGGCGCGCTGTCCTACGGCATCCAGAAGCGGGTCGAACTCGGCCGGGCGCTGGCGCTGGAGCCGGGCCTGTTGCTGCTGGACGAGCCCATGGCCGGGATGAACACCGAGGAGAAGGAGGACATGGCTCGCTTCGTCCTCGACGTCAACGAACTCAAGGGCGTCACCTGCGTGCTCATCGAGCACGACATGGACGTCGTCATGGACATCTCCGACCGCGTCACCGTCCTGAACTTCGGGCAGGTCATCGGCGACGGCACGCCGGACGAGGTCTCGGGCAGCCCGGCCGTCATCGAGGCCTACCTGGGCAGCGAGGCCGCGACCGAGGGCGTTGCATGAGCGCCGCCACCACGACCTCGCGCGGGGCCGACGCCACCGGCCCGATCGACCTCGACACCGCCACCTTCCCCCGACTGCTGGTCCACCAGGCCCGCACCCGCCCCCACGCGGTCGCCCTGCAGGAGAAGCGCTACGGCATCTGGCAGACCATCGACTTCGCGACCTACCGGGACCGGGTCGAGCACCTCGCCCACGGGCTGTCCGAACTGGGCGTGGCCCCGGACGACCTGGTCGCCGTGCTGGGCGACAACCGACCCGAGTGGCTGCTGACCGAGCTGGCCGCCCAGGCCATCGGTGCCGCCGTGGTCGGTATCTACCCGACCAGCGTGGGCACCGAGATCGTCCACGTGCTGACCGCCGGCGAGGTCGCCGTCGTGGTGGCCGAGGACCAGGAACAGGTCGACAAGCTGCTGGGCCTGGCCGACCAGCTCCCCCGGTTGACCCACGTCGTGTTCTACGACCCGCACGGGCTGGAGGCCTACGACGACGACCTGCTGCTGGAGTTCACCGCGGTCGAGGAGGCCGGGGCGCGCCGGGCGGCCGAGCGACCCGACTGGTTCGACGAGCGGGTCGCCGCCGCCAGCGCCGACGACGTCGCCGTCATCTGCACGACCTCGGGCACCACCTCCCAGCCCAAGCTGGCGATGCTGTCGCACCGCAACCTGCTGTCGATGGGCCAGCGGCTGTTGGAACTGGACCCGCTGGACACCGACGCCCGGTTCGTGTCGTTCCTGCCGTTGGCCTGGATCGGCGAGCAGATGCTGACGGTCGCAGCGGGCCTGCAGGTCGGCTTCCCGATCTCCTTCCCGGAGGCCGCGTCCACCCAGAAGGCGGACCTGCGCGAGATCGGCCCGGACGTGATGTTCTCGCCCCCGCGGATCTGGGAGTCGATGGTCTCCGACATCCAGGTTCGCCTGGGCGAGGCCGGCTGGCTCAAGCGCACCGTGTTCGCCTGGGGCTACCGGGTGGGCCGCGCGGCGGCCGAGGCACGCGTGCACGGCGAGGAGGTCGGGGGCACCTCCGCGCTGGCCCACCGCGTCGCCGAGGTCGTGGCGCTGCGTCCGATCCGTGACCAGTTGGGGCTGACCCGCCTGCGCCGCGGCTACACCGGCGGCGCCCCGCTGGGCCCCGACGTGTTCCGGTTCTTCCACGCGATCGGCGTCAACCTCAAGCAGATCTACGGCCAGACCGAGATCTGCGGGATCGCCGTCGTGCACGCCGACGACGACGTCCGCTTCACCACCGTCGGTGAGCCGATCCCGGGCACGGAGTTGCGCATCGCCGAGGACGGCGAGATCCAGTTGCGGTCCGACGCGGTCTTCCTCGGCTACCACGCCAACCCCGAGGAGACCAACGAGGTGCGGCTGGCCGACGGCTGGCTGCGCACCGGCGACGCCGGCTACCTCGACGACGGCCACCTGGTGGTCATCGACCGCGCCAAGGACGTCCTGCGGACCAGCGACGGCACGATGTTCTCGCCCGCCTTCATCGAGAACAAGCTCAAGTTCTCGCCGTTCGTCGAGGAGGCCGTGGTCTTCCACGCCCCCCGGCAAGACCACGACGACGAGGCCGCCGGCACCGACGACGACGCCATCACGGCCATCGTGACCATCGATGCCGAGACGGTGGGCACCTGGGCCGAACACCAGCACCTGTCCTACACCACCTACACCGACCTGGCCGGCCACGACGAGGTCTACGACCTGGTGGCAGCCGAGATCACGATGGCCAACGAAGACCTCCCCGACTCGATCCAGGTCCGGCGGTTCGTGCTGCTCCACAAGCAGTTCGACCCCGACGACGACGAGATCACCCGCACCCGCAAGGTCCGCCGCGACGTGATCCGCGACCGCTACGACGCCGTGATCGCCGGGCTGGTCGGTGATCGCGACCACGTGGACCTGTCGTCGCGCGTGACCTACCAGGACGGCACCAGCGTCGACCGCGACCTGACCCTGGCCATCCGCGACCTCGACGGCTTCGAGGTCCCCGAGTCCAGCCGCCGCCGCGTCGAATGGAGCACGGTGTGATGGGGCATGGCCTGATGGAGGTGACGTGGTGAGCCAGTTCGTGCAACTGTCGGTGATCGGGTTGGCCAACGGGGCGATCTTCGCCCTCGCGGCGCTGGGCTTCGCGCTGATCTACAAGTCGACCGGCGTGATCAACTTCGCCCAGGGCGACTTCCTGTCGGTCGGGGCCTATGCGCTGTACGCCGGGGTCGCCACCTTCGGGCTGCACTGGTCGCTCGGGATGCTGTTGGCCATCGCGGTCGCGGTCGTACTCGCCCTGCTGGTCGAACGCCTGCTGCTGCGCCCCATGATCGGTGAGTCATCCATCGCGGTGATCATGGTGACGATCGGCCTGTCGTCGATGCTCCAGGCTGTGCTGCTGATGTTGTTCGGCAACGCTCCTCGCCGCATGCCGCGGATCCTGCCCGGTGGCTCCATCGACCTCCTGGGGGCGACCATCCCGGTGAACCGACTGGTCGCCATCGCGATCGCCGCCGTCGTCCTGGGGCTGTTCACGGTGTTCTTCCAACGATCGCGGTGGGGCGTCGCGATGCGGGCCGTGGCCGACGACCAGCCCGCCGCGCTGACCATGGGCATCTCGGTGCCACGCGTGTTCGCCATGGCATGGGCCCTCGCGGGCGTGTCGGCGGTCGTCGGTGGCCTGCTGGTCGCCGAGCTGGTCGGGGTGTCCGGCACGGTCGCCGAGTTCGGCCTGATCGTGTTCCCGGTGGTCATCCTGGGCGGGCTCGACTCGATCAAGGGGACCATGGTCGGCGGGGCGGTCATCGGCCTCCTGGTCCAGTACACGGCGGGCTACGTCGGCGGCGGCCTGCAACAGGTCATCCCGTTCGTGGTCCTGGTGCTGATCCTCCTCGTCCGGCCCTACGGGCTGTTCGGCGAGGTCCGGATCGAGCGCGTGTGATGACCCCCGCGACCGGCGTCTTCCATCGCACGTATGGCTCCGAACTGCGCCTGCGCACCACCACGGCCGCGCAGGTCCGACTGGTGCTGGCCGTCGTCGCGCTGGTCGTGGCCCCGTTCGTGATCACGCCGTACTGGATGACGGTCGCGATCCAGGTCGGGATCGCCGCGATCGGCGCCCTCGGGCTGAACATCCTGACCGGCTTCACGGGCCAGATCTCGCTCGGCCATGGCGGCTTCCTGGCGGTGGGCGCCTACACCTCGGCGTTGCTGGTGACGCGGCTGGGGCTGCCGACCGGAGTCACCGTGCTGGCCGCGATCGTGGTGACGGCCGCAGTCGGCGCCCTGTTCGGGCTGCCGGCACTGCGCCTCAAGGGGCTGTACCTGGCCATCGCCACGCTGGCGGCGCAACAGATCATCCTCTGGGTCGTGCGCAACACCACCTGGCTGACCGGTGGCACCGGATCGGTCTTCGTCGACTACCCGACGATCGCCGGGTTCCGGTTCGACAACGACTTCCGGTGGTACTGGGTCGTGCTGGCCTGCGCCGCAGTGGCCACGATGGTCGCGCGCAACCTGTTCCGGGTCGGGATCGGGCGGGCCTTCATGGCCATCCGCGACCAGGACATCGCCGCCGAGGCCATCGGCGTCAACCTCACCCGCTACAAGGTCTTGGCCTTTGCGGTGTCGTCTGGCTTCGCCGGCCTGGCCGGGGCCCTGACCGCCCACTGGACGCAGATCGTGACGTGGGAGCGGTTCACGTTGAGCGTGTCGATCCTGTACCTCGCCATGATCATCGTCGGCGGCCTGAGTTCCATCGTCGGGTCACTCATGGGGGCGGCGTTCATGATCATCGTCCCCGCCCTGCTGACCCAGGGCGCCCAGTCACTGGAGGGCAGCTTCCTCAGCCGCCAACTCCCGGCCGTCGAGCTGTTCGTGTTCGGGCTGGTGATCGTGCTGTTCCTGATCTTCGAACCGCGTGGCCTGGCCCGCATGTGGCAGCGCACCAAGGACTACCTGCGCCTGTGGCCGTTCCGCTACTGACCATCCCCCCGACCCGACACCCCCGACAGCCGACCCCACCATCCGACCGCACGACCCGACCGCACGACCCGACCCCCCGACCCGACCGACACGACAGGGAGCACCACGATGCAAACGCCCAAGAGAAGCCCAAGGCGACTGCTCGCCATGATCGCCGTGGCAGGCCTGGTCCTGTCCGCCTGTGGCGGCGACGGCGACACCCCGGGCGACGGGACGTCGGACGCCACCGGCGACGCGGCCACCACCGCCACCAGCGACGCCCCCACCACCGGCGACGACGGCAGCGAGGTGGCCAGCGGAGACAGTGGAGGCGAGGCCACCGGCGAGCCGATCACCGTCGGGGCCATCTTCGACCGCACCGGCGCCACCGGCGACGTCGGCTCGGTGTTCGGCGACGGGGTGACGGCCTACGTCGAGCACCTCAACGCCAACGGCGGGATCGAGGGCCGGCCGATCGAGCTCCCCAACGCCGACTACGCCTACGACGTCGCCCAGGCCGAGCAGCTCTACAGCCAGTACCTGTCCGACGGCATGGTGGCCTTCTCGGGCTGGGGCACCGGTGACACCGAGGCCCTGGTCCCCCGCGTCACCAGCGACGAGATCCCGTTCATCTCGGGCTCGTACTCCGAGACCCTGCGCGACCCGGCCGAGGCGCCCTACAACTTCGTGGTCGCGCTGACCTACTCCGACCAGATGCGGATCGCCCTGAACCACCTCAACGAGGTGTCCGGGGGTGAGCACCTCGAGATCGCGGTGTTCCACAACGACTCGCCCTTCGGGCTGTCACCGGTCGAGGACGGTCGCACCTACATCGCCGACCAGGGCTACGACATGGGCTACGAGGCCTACCCGATGCCCAGTGGTGCGGCGGACTTCTTCGGCGAGTTGAGCCGGGCCCAGGACCAGGGTGCGGACTACATCGTCATCCAGAACGTCTCCAGCCCGGCCGCGCAGTTGGCCACCAACGTCGCCGACCAGGGCATGGACGCCCCCATCGTGTGCCTCAACTGGTGTGCCGACGAGGGCTTCGCGGAACTGGCCGGCGCAGCGGCCGAGGGAACGCTGGGCGTCCCGCCGTGGACGCCGCCGTACCAGTCCGACGAGGACCTGTCCGACGTCGAGGCCTACCTGGAGGAACAGGGCCAGAGCATCGACGACGTCAACGTCCACTTCACCCAGGGCTGGTACCAGTTCGCCGTGATGGCCGAGGGCATCCGCCAGGTCGTGGCGGCCGGCGACGAGGTCACCGGTCCCAACATCAAGGCCGCGTTGGAGGAGATGGAGCCCTACGACACGCCGGTGTCCGAGCCGATCGACTTCACCGCCGACGACCACGCCGGCATGGAGTCGGGCGTGATCTACGAGGTCCAGGACGGCACCTGGACGGCCGTGTCCGACCCGATCACCCCGTGACGGAGCCCGCCCGATGACCGACAGCGCGCCCACGGCCACCGCCACGACGGCAGCCGGGGCCACCCGCGACGATGCGGGTGGCCCGGGGCCGTTGTTGGCCATCAACAACCTCGAGGTGATCTACGACGAGGTGATCCTGGTGCTGCGCGGGTTGTCGATGGAGGTCGCAACGGGCCAGATCGTGGCGTTGCTGGGCTCCAACGGGGCCGGCAAGTCCACGACCATGAAGGCAATCACCGGGCTGTTGCCCACCGAGCACGGCGAGACGACCGACGGCACGATCCACCTGCGCGACACCGACATCACCCACGCAGACCCGGCCCAGATCGTCCGCGCCGGCGCGTCCCTGGTGATGGAGGGCCGCCACGTGTTCGAACACCTCACCGTCCACGAGAACCTGGTCGCGGGAGGCTTCACCCGGCCGGCCGAGACCGACGACGGCATCGCCGAGGTCTACGAGTACTTCCCCGCGCTGGAGCAACGACGTGACCAGGCCGCCGGGTATCTGTCCGGCGGCGAGCAGCAGATGCTGGCCATCGGCCGCGCCCTGATGGCCTCGCCGACCCTGCTGATGCTCGACGAGCCGTCGCTGGGGTTGGCGCCGATGCTGGTCGAGGAGATCTTCGCCATCATCCAGCGGCTCAACCGCGACCTCGGCACCACCGTGCTGCTGGTGGAGCAGAACGCACGCCAGGCACTGGACATCGCCGACCAGGGCTACATCATGGAGAGCGGCCGGATCGTGCTGGACGGCTCGGCCGCCGAACTGGCTGACAACCCCGACGTCAAGGAGTTCTACCTCGGCATGGCCGAGGCCGGGCGCAAGTCCTACCGCGACGTCAAGCACTACAAGCGACGGAAGCGGTGGCTGTGAGCGACATCGAGACGACGTTCGGTCCGCCCCCTGCCGGGTCGAGCCGCCATCCGCTCGACCAGGCCGTCGCGGCCATGATCGATCGCGTGGCCGAGACCGTGCCGGCCTTCACGGACCGGCTGGCGGCGGCAGGCGTGGTGGCCGCCGACCTGGACTCGGTGGCGTCACTGGACGACCTGCCGTTGATGGACAAGGGCGACCTGCTGGCGGCCCAGCACGCCGACCCGCCGTTCGGGGGGTGGTTGGCCCGCGACGCCCGACCGGTGCGGGTGTTCCAGTCCCCGGGCCCGCTGTACGAGCCCCAGGACCGGGACGACACGTGGCGGTGGCAGCCCGCGTTGGAGGCCGCGGGCGTGGGGCCCGACGACGTGGTGATGGTCGCCTTCAGCTTCCACCTCAGCCCGGCGGGGGCGATGTTCGACGAGGCGGCCCGGACGCTGGGGGCCACCGTGCTGCCCGCCGGGATCGGCAACACGGCGGCGCAGGTGACCGCGATGCACGACCTGGGGGTGACCGCCTACATCGGCCTGCCGTCCTACCTCAAGGCGATCCTGGAGGCCGCCGACGACGACGGCGTCCAGCTTCGGGTCGAGCGCGCCCTGGTCACCGCGGAGCCGCTGCCGCCATCGTTGCGGGAACGGCTGGAGGCGTCGGTGCCGGTGGTGCGCCAGACCTACGGCACCGCCGAGACCGGCCACCTGGGCACCGAGTGCGACCAGCGTGACGGCTTCCACGTCCCCGACGACGCGATCGTGCAGGTGTGTGACCTCACCACCGGTGCGGCCCTGGCCGACGATCGCCGCGGCCAGGTGGTCGTGAGCCTGCTGCGGACCGACTACCCGCTGGTCCGGTTCGGCGTGGGCGACCTGTCGGCCTGGAACCCGACCCCGTGCCCGTGCGGGAACCCGGCGCCGCGACTGCGGGGCTGGTTGGGGCGAATCGACGATGCGGTGAAGGTGCGAGGCCTGTTCCTCCATCCTGCCCAGGTGGCCCAGGTGGTCGAGGGGGTCCCCGGCATCCAGGCACACCGCGTGGTGATCGACCGCCACGACCACCGCGACGTGGCCACGTTGGAGGTGGTGGTGGCCGACGGGGCACACGGCGAGGAGGTGGCCGCGACGGTGGAGGCGGCGTTGCGCGACACCGTGCGGCTGCGCTTCGACGTCGTCGAGGTCGAAACTGCCGACGAGCCAGCCTTCACCGACCGCCGCGACTGGTGACCGTCGTCGGCGCGTCGTCGGGGACATCCACGGCCGAAATGACCCGGGCCACGCTGAGCGACCACGGAGGCGAGCCCTACACCGTCGACATCGAGCAGGAGACGCTCGACAACGACACCTTCCGCACCACCCTGTGGACCGGAGAGAAGCTGCAGTTGACGGTGATGAGCATCGCGCCCGGCGACGACATCGGGTTGGAGGTCCATCACGGCATCGACCAGTTCCTGCGCCTGGAACAGGGCCGCGGTCGCTGCCAGATGGGCCCGGCGGAGGACGACCTGCCGTTCGACGAGGAGGTCGAGGCCGACGACGCGATCATGGTCCCGGCGGGCACGTGGCACAACGTCACCAACATCGGCGACGAGCCCATGAAGGTCTACGCCATCTACGGTCCACCCGACCACGTGGCTGGCACCGTCCACCAGACCCACGAGGACGCCCGCACCGACCCGAACGAGGACTGACCCGCAGGGTGACGGCGGCGTCCCCACGGCTCGTGGCGATGCGTCGTCAGTCGGTCTCGTGAACCAGGTAGCGGTCGATCTTGTCCTGGGCCCGGTCCATGATGCGCTCTTCGAGCTTGGCCAGCGCCCGGGCGATCGCGAGCTCCTCGCCGATCGACGGCCGGGGCGGGTCGATCGGGTTGCGCCGCGCCTGCCCCGATGCCTCGAAGAGGTCGCCGCGCAGGTCCAGGGTCGCGGTGGCAGTGGTCTCGGTGTCGTCCTCGGCCAGGTGGATCGACAGGACGACGTCGGTCTCGGTGTCCATGGCATGCTCCCCTTGTGGTCCGTCTCTCGACCCTAGGTCGACGCCGCGCGACGTCAAGGCCCGGCAGCCCCGTGCCGGCAGAGCCCGGACGCAACGCCATCCGGACCTCCCGACCGGGCTGCAATCGACGACGCCTCCATCCGCCTCGACCGAGCCTTGGGTCACGTCACTGTCGAGGACCTCACGACGGCCCGGCGGCCAGGCACGGTCATCGGGCGGGGCAGCGGGCGGTCAGCGCGTGGCGATGACGCGACAGGGGCCGCCGGAGCCGTCCTCCCACGGGATCGCACCGACGAAGACCGTGGCGTTCCTGGCCGGGGCATTGCCGAGGTTGGCCAGGTTCTCGATGCCGTAGCGGTTGGTGCCGAGGAACCCGAAGTGGACGTCGAAGGTCGACGAGTTGCCGGGGTCGAGGCTGGGCGTGTCGACCCCGATGCCGACCGGGTCGCGCTTGGCGACCAGCCAGTCGGTGGCATCGATGGAGAAGCCCGGGAAGTTCAGGTCGGGGAAGCCGCTGCCACCGAGGAACGTGTCGGGGTCGCCGTAGCGCTCCTCCCACCCGGAATCCATGGCGACCAGCGCACCCCGGGGAATCCGGCCATGGCGGCGTTCGTGGGCCACCAGGTCCTCCGGTTCGACCATCGCGTTGGGGTCCTCATTGGCCTTGCGACGGATGTCCACCACGACCAGCGGTGCCAACAACTCGTCAGCCGTCAGGTCGTCCACCAGCCGTGCGCCCTGGGCGAAGTGGCCGGGTGCGTCCATGTGGGTGCCGATGTGTTCCGGGAAGGTCCACTGCTTGGAGTAGAAACCAGTCGTGTCGAAGTCGTCGATCACCTGGTCGACGATCACCGGCTGGGTGCCGTAGAAGCTCGGGAAGTCCTTGACGAGCCGGTAGGTGAGGTCGACCGTGCGATGCCTGCCCCGCCCCTGGCCACGCCCGGCTGCCACGGCCGGGGGTGCCGAGGCCATCGAGGCGAACATGGCCCCACCCGCCAGTGCCACGCCCGAGCGCAGCAACCCGCGTCGGTCCATGGTGGGAGCGACCCCTGCCTCCCTCATCGACGTGGCTCGGCTGTCGTTGTCGTGTCCGTGGTGCCCGTGCTCGAGCGTTCCTGAAACACACATCTTGGTGGCTCCCTCGTCCGGATGATCCCACCCTAGGCACGCGTCGTGCGTTGGCAAGGCCGTCCTTCGGGCACGGCATCTCGGTCGCCCGCCGCGCTCGACAGCGCGCCGAACGAAACCCGGCCGGCCAGCGGTGGTCCGCTGGCCGGCCGGGTCGATGCGGCAGGTGGCCTACTCCGGGTTGAACTCGAAGATCCACAGGCCGGTGTTGCGGTCGGAGCCGAGCACGAACGTCCGCTCCTCACCGTCCACCTCGAAGGTGGTCTGGTCGACACCCCAGAAGTTCGAGCCGTCCTCGGCGATGAAGCGGCCCACCTCGGTCACGTTCTGGCCGTAGTAGTCGTTCGTGGGAGCGGTGGCCGCGTCCCAGTCGTCGCCCGGCGGTCGCACGTTGTTGCCGGTGCCGACTTGGACCGCACGCATCCCCAGCGAGTACCAGGAGACGAACGCCAGGTCACCGTCGGCGACGTCGCCGACCACGTTGTGCATGGTCAGGTCGCCGAAGCCGGACGCGTAGTCCGCGTCGTTGACCTGCCCCGGCGCGTAGTAGCCGGTCTCGGCCAGCGAGGTGCGGTCGAGCAGGTGGAAGTAACCCCACCCGTCGAACTCCACGGTCGTGGCGGTGTTCGCACCCTGCTGGCCGACGCTCAGCGAACCTGCGTCCGCGGCGTCGAAGATGGCCAACCCGGTCGAGTGGCCCACGAAGATGCCGGGAATGTCGACGCCGTCGCCACCCATGGTCACCAGTGCGTCACCACGCGCGGCGTCGTTGAACACCACGAAGCCGTCGTACCCGGCGGCCTGCGCAGTCTCGGCCTTGAGTTGGAAGGTGCAAGTGCCACGCTGGATCACGGCCAACTCGTCGGTGCTGTCGTCGCCGTCGTCGACCGCTGCCGGGATCGAGCCGCCACAGGCCAGGCCCACGTAGGTCGTGGAACCGTTCATGGACTGGTCGTCCAGGTCGGCAATCGGACGGGTGAAGGCACCCTCGGCGGCGTCGTAGGTCCCGGCGTTGGGGCCATCGATGATCGCGAAGGTCGTGCGGAACGGGCTGAAGTCCTCGTCACCGGCGAAGATCGTGTCCGGGTCGGACGGGGAGTAGGCAGCGGCGTGGCCGTTGCCCTCCGGCGGGCTGAACCCGGTGATCGGGTCCGGGTCCGGGTAGGTCGAGTCGTCGATGAAGGTCGGCGAGCTCGGGTCGTTGACGTCGAGTCGGACGAACCCGGCGTCCCAGTAGGACACGACGGCCTCGTAGGAGGGGTCGTTGCCGACGTTCTCGACCCACATGTCGTGGTTGAACGAGGCGGCGAAGGAACCCATCGTGAGCTGTTCGTCGACGCCGATGGCCGGCTCCCAGTCGGGCAGGCCCACCTCGCTGAGGAGCTTGGGTGACTGCGGCTTGGAGATGTCGACGAACGCCGTGTCACGAGCACCCTCGTCGTAGGTCACGATGAGGTAGCTCTTGCCGGTCGACTCG
>JAGXFT010000121.1 GCA_024637135.1 Nitriliruptorales bacterium
GCCGTGCGGCAGCGGTTCCCGGTACCCGACACCGAGGTCGAGCCCCGGGTGTTCGCGTCCGCCGACGAAACCTACATGCGGCTCGCTGTCCGGTTCGTGGTGCCGATCCGCAGCGCCCGTTCGGTCAAGGACGACATCACCCGACGAATTCATGGCCGCTTGGAGGCCGCCGGTGTCGAAGTCGTCGCCACCCAGGTCATCCAACACGCCGGCACCACCTGGGAACCCGTCGAGCCGACCTCGGACCCACACGGATCCGACACGAACTGAAACCGCCCGGAGTCGATCGAGTGCCGAGATCGTGGGCGGTAGCGCCTTCCAGGGGCCATCGCGTCGGCGAGTGTCCGTAGCCGTTCGGGGCAGGATCACATTCGACATGGACGTGATCGGAACCCTCCTCCTTCTGGGAGTTGTCATCGGGTCGAACAACCTGGCGGTGGCACTCGCGCTCGGTGCCCAGGCCTCGAACCCCCTGAATCGGCCTCCGAAGTTGTGGCGAAACACCCGTACCAGTTGCCACCAGGTGAGCCGGAGGTCTGGGCTGCCTGGACCGACACCCAGGCAGGAGTGCACGAACTGTGGGCCACATTCCAGATCGGGGCCGACCCACCGGACCTGAACGGTGGGGCGATGGTTGTGGCCGCCACCGGTGAGGGACAGAACTGCCCGATGACGCTCACCGCTGCGCCCGGGTCGTGGGTGACGCCATCCTTCCCCTGAGCGCATGGCTCACGTTGGATGTCAACGAAACCTGGAGCAGCCCTTGCTGTAGTCACTTGGAGCAGGTTGGATCTTGTCGTGCTCAGTCGTCCCGAGGCGTGTCGACGGGGCGCTGGCGGTTGCCGTCGTCGGACCATCCACCGGGGCCGAAGTCGAACAACTTCTTGACGCCGGGGCGTGCCGCCGAGCCCTGTCCGATGTCGAAGGACCCGTCTGCCTCGCGGCGTCGGAAGTACCACCCCGCCGCGGCGACCAGCATCACGAACACGGCGAGGATGATCCAGGCGGTCGTGGTCATCTCGATGCCTCTCATGTGGATCGACTTTCACCGTACAGCGTGGGCAGGCCAAGGCACCTCCTGCTGGGACATCACCAGAAGGAGCGCCGGCCGGTCCAGGTCGTGCCGGCGCGGAACCGTCCGCCCGTCGGCTCACGAGGAATCGTGCCCACCGAAGGCTCCGCGCTCCCCGTCGGCCTCCGACCGGACGCCCGACGCGGTCAACGCTGGACGCTCGGCGCGGTCGTCCTTGCTGCCATCCTGATCGCGTCGCTGGCGCCACTGGCCTCGTTCGTCTCCGAGGGTCGGATCGCCACCATGGACATGATGAGTGACCCAGCCGAGGTCACGGGCATCCCCTGGTCCATCGGTGTTTGGCACAGGCGAGGCCCCCACTTCGCGACGGCCAGGAGGGGACGCTAACCACTGACATGGCGCAGAGGGGGCAGCGTGGGGACCATGGACACCCACCACCTTCACTGTCCACAACTGGCTGGCTAGGGCACCACTTGCGGGCTGGATGAGGTAAGGCTGGGGCATGGCCGACAACCCGGCGGTCAGCGGACGTGAACGGGCCTGGACCTGGACGGGCCACCCACCGTGAAGGGGATACCGGTGAACGGCTCGACGGACAGATACCGAGTGAAGACCAAGCACCCAGACACGGGCAAGTACATCAGATGGCGGGTCCGCTGGGAACTCTCACCCGACCCCGGCACGGGTGACAGGCGGCAAGGCTCCAAGTCGGGGTTCGCGACCCGCCGCGAAGCGGACGCCTACCTCGCGGATGTGCTCGGTGAGGTCAACGCCGGCACCTACGTCGCACCGTCTCGTCAACGGCTCGGCGACTACCTGACCGACTGGCTCGACGGCATCCGGGTCCGTCCCACCACCCACGACAACTACAGGACGGCACTGCTCGTACATGCCGTGCCCCGTCTCGGCGGGGTGCCGCTCGAAGACTTGACTGCGGAGCACGTCAATGCCCTGTACCGCGACCTGGAACACCACGGGAAGCGTGCCAGGCCGCGCCGCACGGCCGGGGTGACCTGCAAACGTCACGGGTGCGCCCCCGAGCACCACGACGGCCTCGCCGCGAAGTCCGTACGGCATGTGCACGGCGCCCCGCACAAAGCGCTCCAGGACGCCCTCGAGCGGGGCCATGTCGGTCGCAACGTCGTCGCCTTGGCCGACCCGCCGACGGCGAAGGACGCCAAGTCACGCCGGAGCCGCGAGGACGTGTGGACTCTCGACCAACTGCGCACGTTCCTGGCTGCCACCCAGGCTCACCGACTCGGGCCAGTGTGGCAGTTCGTCGCCACCACCGGGGTGCGCCGGGCAGAAGTCGTCGGGCTTCGGTGGAAGGACGTGGACCTGGAGGCGGGCCGCGTCACCATCGCGCAGACCGTGACCGAGACAAGTCGGGACGGGCTGGCGGTGCAAGATCGCGCGAAGACAGCGGCCGGTGAACGGTCCTTCCACGTGGACCCACGCACCGTCGCCAGCCTGCGAACCTGGCGCACCATGCAAGCACGGGAACGGCTTGCGCTCGGGCCGGCATGGACGACCTCACCGCTGGTGTTCACCCGCGAGGACGGCCACGGCCACCGGCCGAAGCGGCTCTCGAGCGCGTTCACGGAGGCCGCACAGCACGCTGGGCTCGACAGCATCGGTGTCCACGGCCTGCGGCACAGTTACGCGACGGCCGCGTTGCGAGCCGGGGTGTCACCCGAGGTCGTGTCCAAGCGGCTCGGCCACGCCGACGTGACCGTCACCCTCGGCATCTACGCGCACGCCTTCGACAACGACGACCAGGTGGCAGCCAACCGGGTCGCCGACGCCATCTATGGCGCCTGAACCGCACCTCCCGTGTCATGGCCGTGTCATGACAGCCCGAAACGCACGAACCCCCGGCATCACGCCGGGGGTTCAGTTCTTGCGAATCTAGGTGTTTCAGAGCCTGTAACGGGTGGTGGGCGAGAAAGGACTTGAACCTTCACCCTCTTTCGAGGACACGGACCTGAACCGTGCGCGTCTACCAATTCCGCCACTCGCCCGAGTTGCGAGGGCACACGATACCAACTCGCCCATCGGTCCACCAACGGTGACAGGGTCGTGCCGCCGCGACCAGCCCCTCCCGGACGCCCGCCCGCGGGCACCACGGCGGGTCGCCATCGGACGAGCCGGTGTCGTGCACATTTTGCTTGCAAAGAAAACTTGCACAGTTCCTTTGCACTCTGTATCGTGCCCGACATCGCCAACCGAGAGGACCGCGATGCTTCCCTACGACCACGACGTGGTGGCCACCTGCCGACGAGCCGACGCACGCCGACTGGCGGACACCGATCGGCCCACCGGTCCGATCGCCACACCAGCGACGACCGACCGCCTGCGCACCCACGTGGGTGCCCTGCTCGTCCGGACCGGCCACCGACTGCAGGCACCCCACCGCAGCCATCCATTGGGGCGCGCGGCATGACCAACCCCCGTGAGTGGCTCGACGGGCTGGACGTCGTCGAACTGGACAGCGCGAAACTGCGCGCACTGGCCCACCCGACCAGGAGCCGCATCGTGTCCTCGCTGCGGCTGGAAGGTCCGGCGACGTCGTCGGTGCTGGCCTCGCGGCTGGGGACGAACAGCGGCCAGACCAGCTACCACCTCCGCGCGCTGGCAGATGTCGGCCTGGTGACCGAGGACCCCGGACGGGGAACCGCCCGCGAACGGTGGTGGAAGGCAGCCCAGAAGGGCCACTCGTGGTCCGAGCCCGACAAGGGTGCCGACCCGGAGGACCGCCACGCGGCCGACTGGCTGCTGCGCCACTACCACCGCCTCTACACCCAGTGGGTCTCGGAATGGTTCGAATTCCGCGACGAGGCCACGCCCGAATGGCGCCAGGCCGCCATCACCGGCGACAGCTTCTTCCTCGCCACCCCGGAACTGCTGGGTGAGTTCGGGGAGGAACTGGTCGAACTCGTCCGCCGCTACCAGGACCGCGGCAACGAACTCGACGACACCGACGACGACGTCGAGCGCGTCACCGCGATCTACCAGGTGTTCCCGTCCCCACACCTGCGCCCATGACCCCGATGGACGTCGCTGCCACCCGGAGCCTCACCCACCGGTACCTGCTGCTGCACGGCATGCGGTGGCTGCCGACCGGGCTGCTGATCCCCATCACCGTGCTGCTGTTCACCAGCCGCGGCTACAGCCTCGCGGAGTTCGGCGTCATCGGCACCATCATGGCCACCACCACCTTCCTCCTCGAACTCCCGACCGGTGGACTGGCCGACGCGCTGGGACGCAAGCGGGTCCTGGTCGTCGCGTCGGGGTTCCTGGTCGTGGCCAAGGGCCTCCTGGTCGTCGTCGCCTGGTCACCCGAACGTCCCTCGTTCTGGCTGGTGGTGGCGTCCATGATGTCGATGGGGGTGTATCGCGCACTCGAGAGCGGGCCGCTTGACGCCTGGTACGTCGACGCCGCCCACGCGATCGACCCCGCAGCCGACGTCGAGGCCGGGCTGGGCCGTGCCGGCACCGTGACCGGCTTCTCGATCGCGGCCGGCAGCCTGGCCGCGGGTGGGTTGCTGGCGTCGGACCCGGTGCCCGGGGTCGACCCGATGGCGCTGGTCCTGCTGGTGTCGTTGGGGCTCATCGTCGCCCAGGTGGCCGCCATCGCGCTGCGGATGCAGGACCCGCGCCCGACGCTGGGGACAGCCGTCGTGGTCGAGGCCGTCCGCGACGCACCACGGGTGATCGCCTCCACCATCTCGCTGGCGCGGACCAACCGGGTGTTGGGCCTGCTGCTGGCGACCGAGGCCACGTGGTCGATCGGCATGGTCGCGTTCGAGAACCTGTTCCCGGTCCGACTGGCGGCCCTGGCAGGTTCGTCGGACACCGCCGCTGCATTGCTCGGACCGGCCAGTGCGGGCGCCTGGGCGGCCTCGGGGATCGGGGCCGGCGTCGTCGTCCACCTGTCGCGCCGGATCGGCCCGTACCGCGCCGCGGCGCTGCTGCGGGTCGTCCAGGGCGCCACGATCGTGGCCATGGGCATGATCGCCGGTGTCGCCGGTGCCATCGCCGGACTGGTCGCGACCTACCTCCTCCACGGTGCCTCCGGGCCGGTCCACCTCGCGCTGGTGCACCGCCAGGTCGACGCCTCCCGCCGCGCGACCGCGCTGTCGCTGAACTCGATGGTCGCCTTCGCCACCTTCTCGATCGCCGGGATCGCCGTCGGGGCGCTGGCAGACTCCTGGTCCGTGCCGGCGGCCACGTTGGTGTGCGCCATCGTCACGGCGTTGGGCGGTGGGTTCGTCCTGCGCGCCCGGACCCACGACCCGGACCCCCACCGGGTCGCGGTCGGCGGCAACGCCGACGCCGACGACGACCGCGAGATGACGGCCGCCGAGATCCCACGGTGAGCCCGATCGGCCAGATGTGGCCAGACCGACGCACGGCCGGGGTCGGATCCCCGGCCCCGGGCAGGCAGTCCGCGGCCGGACGCGGCGCGGTGGTCGAGGAGCGGGCGAGGAGCAGGCGGGCCGAGATGGTCGTGGTGGGCGCGGTGACAGGCCACCATGGGACCACCCCACGCCGGAAGCCCCCCATGCCCCCCTCCCCCGCCGACCTCCCTGCCCGCCGAGAACGCGACGCGTTGTGCGACCTGTTGCTGGCAGTCGGGCCTGACCAACCCACCCTGTGTGGCGACTGGACCACCGCCGAACTCGCGGCGCACCTGCACCTGCGCGAGCAACGCCCCGACGTCATGGCCGGGATCCTCGCGAACCCGTTCGACGGCTGGGTCGCGCGCCGACTCCAACGCCACCACGACACGGTCGTGGCAGAGGCCGCCGACCTGCCGTACGAGGAAACGGTCGAGGCCGTGCGACGCGGCCCGCCCGACTGGTCGCCGCTGGTGCGACCGTCGGTGGACCGGGCCGTCAACACCGCCGAGTTCTTCGTCCACCACGAGGACGTCCGCCGTGCCCGTCCCGGCTGGGAGCCACGGGAGCCGAACCTGGCCCTGGGCGACGACCTCGACCGCATCATCAGCAGCCGGGCCACGCGACTGGCCGCGGCCGCACCCTGCGGGCTGGTGCTGTGGCCGGACGAACGCGCCCCGATCCTCGCCAAGCGGGCACTGCCGATCGTGGAACTGTTCGGGCCCATCGAGGAACTGACGCTGTTCCTCCACGGCCGCATCGACCACGCCCACGTCGAGTTCCAGGTCCCCGACGACGCCCCGCCAGGCACGGCCGACCGGCTCCGTGCGACCTCCTTCGCGGTGTGACACCGGACCACCCACGACCTCATCGGCGCGGCGCGGGCACCATGGACGCCACGACGACCACGGTGAGTCCAGGGGGTTCGACCATGACGAGCACGCGCGCACTGGTCGACACGGTCGTGGCCGCAGGGACCGTCACCGCGATCGTGGTGCGACCGGGTCGGCGCGACCCGGCACACACCCTCGACCACACGCGCGCCCTGGTCGGGCGGGGACTGGCCGACGACCGCCACGCCGCCCGATCCCGTCCCCGCAGCCCGCGCCAGGTCACCCTCCTGCAGGCCGAGCACCTGCCGGTGATCGCGGCGCTGGCCGGGGCGGACCACGTCGATCCGGTCGACCTGCGTCGCAACCTGGTCGTCGCCGGCCTCAACCTGTTGTCCGCCAAGGAGCGACGACTGCAGGTCGGTGACGCGGTGCTGGAGGTGACCGGTCCGTGCCACCCGTGTTCGCGCATGGAGGAGGCGCTCGGCCCCGGCGGGTTCCAGGCGATGCGGGGCCACGGCGGGATGAACGCCCGGGTCGTGGTGGCGGGCGACATCGCCGTCGGGGACCGGGTGGCCGTCCTCGCCCGCGATGACGAACCCGACGAGCCGGACAGCCACGCCTCGTCCCGACCGGACCGCGCCTGACCGACCCGGGTTGCCGCGGCCGAGCCGGTTTGGGATGATCCCACGATGCCAGCGGTCCGTCGTCGCGACTCGCACCCCGGGCCGGGCGACGGCACACACCCCGCCATGACCGTCCGGGCAACCCTTTCCTCCAATCCGGCCATCCGGTCGGTCGCGTACCACCCCCAGATCACGGGAGAACAACCATGTCCATTCCAGACTCGACCGGGACGTCGTCACGACGAACCACGCTGATCGTCGTGGGCGTGGTGGCCGTCGCCGCCGTGGCCGCCGCCATCTGGTACTTCACCCAGCCGGAGGCCGCCACCGTCGACATCGGCAACGCCCTGGCCGGGACCTCCGAGGCGCCGGACGCCGACAACACCGGCGACAACACCGGCGACCCAACGGGCGACCCCACCGATGCCTCGTCCACGTCGACGGAGGGCGCCACGGCCGACCCCGCCGCATCGGGCTCCGAGGACGGGGCCGCACAGGGCCAGGTCTGGACCGTCAGCACCGACGTCGTGCCCTACGACTTCGAGGCCGCCGAGGGCACCTTCGTCGGCTTCCGGATCGACGAGGAACTGTCGCGGATCGGCTCCACCACTGCCGTCGCCCGGACCCCGGCCGTCAACGGTGAGTTGACCCTGGACGGCACCATGCTGACCGCGACCACGTTCACCGCCGACGTCACCGAGATGACGTCCGACCGGGCCCAGCGCAACGGTGCCATCCAGCGCGCACTGGACACCTCGTCCAACCCCGAGGCCACCTTCGAACTGACCGAGCCGGTCGACATCGGCGAGGTGCCGCCGGTCGGCGAGTCGGTCGAGGTGGACGCGACCGGTGACCTGACCGTCGCCGGGACCACCGTCTCCACGACCATCCCGATCCAGGCCGGCCTGCGCGCCGAGGACGAACTGGTCGTCACCGGATCGCTGGCGGACGTCGCCCTGGCGGACTTCGGGATCGACGGCCCGTCCGCGCCGATCGTGGTCAGCGTGTCCGACGCCGCCACCGTCGAGTTCCAGCTCTACCTGACGCCCTGAGCCCGACCTGAGCCCGATCCACCCCGCCAGCCCGGCCGCGCGAAACGCGTGGCCGGGCTGGCATACGGTCGTGGTGAGGAGGCACGAATGACCCGATCGACCCGGAGCCGCTGGACCAATGCCGCCGTGCTGGCCGCACTGGCCATGGCGATGCTCGCGCTCTCGGCCGACGACGGCGTGTTCTGGGGCATCGTCGTCCCACTGGCCTACCTGGGCGGTGCGGTGTGGGCCTCCCCCATCGGCGACCGCACGACACACGACCACGCGGCGGTGGTGACGCTCCCTGCCGACCAGCGCCGAGTCGTGGTGTACGCGCGGCCCGGGTGCTCGTACTGCTTCCGACTCCGCGTCGCCCTGCTCACCAGCCCCCAACCCGTGTGGGTCGACATCTGGGACGACCCCGAGGCGGCCGCGTTCGTGCGCGAGGTCAACCACGGCGACGAGACCGTCCCGACGGTCGTCATCGACGGCGAGGCGCACACCAACCCGCCGCCCGGGATGGTGCGTGCCGCACTGGCCGCGAGCCACGCCCGGACGTCGTGAGCGCAGCGAGCAACGCCAACGCGCCCGGATGCTGGTGCGAACACGCTTGGCCCACCTCGTCCGTCCAGCGGATCTCAGCACCGTCTCAGTCCGACGTGCCATCCTTGGCACCAGCGCACCACGGCAGTGACCCCGGGCAACGACCACGCAACCATCCCGGGACCGCCCGGCGACCCGGCCGACCATCCCCCCGACGAGGACCACATGAGCCCCGACGAGACCGAACCCCATGTGCTGGTCGTGGATGACGAACGTGCCGTGCGCGAGTCCCTGTCCCGCGCGCTGCGGTTGCACGACTACCGGGTGACGCTCGCCGCCGACGGGCTGGAGGCCCTGACGGTCCTGCGCACGGGCGAGGTCGACGTGGTGGTGCTGGACGTGGCGATGCCGGGCCTGGAGGGCACCGGTGTCGCCCGCCGCCTGCGCCAGGACGGCGACGACGTGCCGGTGCTGATGCTGACGGCGCGCGACGGGATCGACGACCGCGTCGCGGGACTGGACGCCGGGGCCGACGACTACCTCCCCAAGCCGTTCGCCCTGGACGAACTGCTGGCCCGACTGCGTGCGCTGCTGCGACGCCGGGGGGACCGCGAGGCCGGCGGCCCCGATGTCCAGCAGTTCGCCGACCTCGTCCTCGACCACGCCACCTTCCGCGCCACCCGCGATTCGCGCGCGATCGACCTCACGCGCACCGAGTACGACCTGTTGGCGGCCTTCATGGGCAACCCCGGGCGGGTGCTGACCCGAGAGGTCCTGGGCGAGATGGTGTGGGGTAGCGACCTCCAGACCTCCAACAACGTCGAGGTGTACGTCGGCTACCTGCGACGCAAGTTGGAGGCCGATGGTGAGCCCCGCCTGCTCCAGACCGTGCGCGGGTTCGGCTACCGCCTCGACGACGCCGGCTGAGGAGGCCCCGGCGGCCCGGCGGGCGAATCCCCGACGTCGTCCTCCACGGTTGACACGGCCGACCCGTGCCGTCCGCACCGACCGCGGACGTGGCACCCTCGGCCGGACCACCCACGAACCCCCGGCCACGAACCATGACCCGCGCCAGTCGGGCGACGGACCGGCGCCACCGGAGAAGACCGCATGACCGCCACCCCGGCACCACCGCCACCGCCGCCCGCACGAGGCCGGCGGGGGCTCGGGCTGTCCGCACGGGTGGGCCTGGTGGCGGGCGGGGCCGCGGCCATGGCGGTCATCCTGACCTCCACGCTGATCTACTTCACGACGGCCCGCACCCTGCGATCCGAGGTCGATCGCGACCTGGTCACGATCGCGTCCAGCGGCGACCAGGGCGACCGCTTCCGGCCGGGTCCACGCCAGGACCCGTTCGGTGGCCGGGCCGGGTTCGTCCAACTGCTCACGCCGGACGGTGAGGCGCTGGCCACCAGCGGCGTCCGACTGCCGGTGACCGACGTGGCCCGCGCACTGGCCGGTGGCGACCAGAGCCGGGGCCGCGACGGTCGCGTGTTCGAGACCCGGCGGCTGGAGGACTCCGACACCGTCGTGCGGATCCTGACGGTGGGCCTCGACCAGTCCCTGGAGTTCCAGGGACGCGCGATCGGGGGCCTCCAGATCGCACTCCCGTTGGACGACGTGCTGGCGTCACTGGCATCCTTGCGCCGAGCGCTGCTGATCGGGGGCCTGGCGTTCACGCTGTTGGCCGGCGCGGGCGGCCGCTGGGTCGGGCGCCGCACGGTCCGACCGGTGCTGGACCTGACCACCGTGGCCGAGGAGGTCCGGGTCACCGGGGACCTGACCCGACGGCTGGACGTGGTGGGTGAGGACGAGGTGGCCGGACTGGCGCGCACGTTCAACGCGATGCTGGCCTCGCTGGAACGCATCCAGGACTCACAGACTCGGTTGGTGGCGGACGCGTCCCACGAGTTGCGGACCCCGCTGACCAGCCTGCGCACCAACATCGAGGTGCTGGACGACTTCGAACGCCTCGACCTCGGGGATCGCCACGACCTGCTGCGGGACGTGCGGTTCCAACTCCAGGAGTTCGGCCACCTGATCGACTCCCTGGTGGCGCTGGCCCGCGACGCCCGCGCCGACCGGGTCTTCACGGATGTCCGGCTCGACGACGTGGTGGCCGAGGTCGCCGACAGCGTGCGGCCGTTCGTGCCGGCGGGCCGGGCGCTGGTCGTCGAGACCGCGCCCGTGACCGTGCGGGGCGACGAGGACGCGCTGGCACGGTCGGTCCGCAACCTGCTGGACAACGCGGTGAAGTACGGCCACGAGGACATCGAGGTGTCCGTCACGCCCGACGGCACGGTGGCCGTGCGCGACCACGGGCCGGGCGTCGCCGAGGCCCACCGCACCCGGATCTTCGACCGCTTCCACCGTGCCCCGGAGGCACGGGACGCGCCCGGGTCGGGGCTCGGACTCGCGATCGTGGCGCAGGCCGCGAGCCAGCACGGCGGTTCGGTGGAGGTGGCCGACGCGCCCGGCGGTGGGGCCGTGTTCCGCCTCCACCTGCCGACCACGACCTGACCTGGCCGGACGAGGACCCGGGGGCAGCGGCGAGGACCCGGGGCCGGGGCGACCGTCAGCCCTGGGGGTCCTGGTGCATCTTCTGGAGCGTGCGCAGTTCAGGCGCCCACAGGTGCTCGACCTCGTCCACGTCGACGTGCACCACGGACGGCCCGGCGACCGCGGCCGCCGCGGCCAGCGTCGACTCCAGGTCACGTTCGTGGTCGACGTGGAA
>JAGXFT010000122.1 GCA_024637135.1 Nitriliruptorales bacterium
CTCCTTGCTCGCCCAGGTCCACATCGGTGGTGGCGGCGCAGCCCGGCGAGCGTGCCGGATGGCTGCTGAGAGACCGATGAGAGCCCACCGTGACCGCCCGTGGATGGGTTCTTGCCTGACGTTTACCTGCCTCGAAGGAGGGTCGGAGGTGGGCTTCGTACGGTTCCCCACATCACCGAGGAGCCCACCATGACCATGACCACACGACGACTGACCGCGGCCATCCTGGCAGCGGGCCTGGCCCTGGGGACGGCGGCCTGCGGCACCGGGGCGACGTCCACGTCGGCCCCCTCTGCCACCACGGCAGCGTCCGCCGCCGGCGTCGACCCCAACGCCCCGGAGGTGAATCCGCCCGGGGACATCCCCGATGACCAGGTGTTCGTCGACCACGTCGACGACACCGGGGGGTTCACAGTCCAGGTCCCCGAAGGCTGGGCTCGCTCGGAGGTGGACGGGACCACGATCTTCACCGACAAGCTGAACAGCGTCGCGATGAACAGCGTCGACGCCGCGTCGGCCCCGACGATCGCCACCGCCACGGCCGACGAGGTGCCAGCGATCGAGGCCGGTGAGTCCAACGTGGAGATCCAGGACGTCACCGAGGTGCAGCGGGGTGGGCAGACCGCGGTGGTGGTCACCTACCTGCGGGACGGCACCCCGGACGAGGTCAGGGGAAAGACCGTCCGTGAGGCGGTCGAGCGCTACGAGTTCTTCCAGGACGGCACCGAGGCGATCGTGACGCTGTCGGGCCCGGACGGCGCCGACAACGTCGATCCGTGGAAGCTGGTCAGCGACTCCTTCACGTGGGCGTGACGACCATGACGACACTGCCGCTGCAGGCCGACCGGCTCTACCGCTTCCACCATGCCGGCGACGACGAGGTCCTGGCACTCCAGGGCGTGTCGTTGGTGGTGGACCGCGGCGAGCTCGTGGCGGTCACCGGTCCGTCCGGGTCGGGAAAGTCCACCCTGGTGGCGTGCCTGACCGGGTTGGACGACCCCGACGGCGGGACCGTGACCCTGGCCGGTCACCGCCTGTCGCGACGGTCCGAGTCCGACCGGGCCGAGCTTCGCGCACGACACATCGGGGTGGTCTTCCAGCACGGGAACCTGCTGGACCACCTCGACCTCGTCGACAACATCGCCCTGGCCCAGGGTCTGGTCGGCCGCGGCGACGACACGCCGCGACCGATGGCCCTGCTCGAGTCCCTGGGACTGGCCCACCGCGCCCATGCCGTGCCGGCGGAACTGTCGGGCGGGGAACTGGCCCGGGCCGGCCTGGCCGTCGCGCTGGCCAACGCCCCCGAGGTGGTCGTCGCCGACGAACCGACCGGCGAGTTGGACGGCGACACCGAGGACGCCGTGCTCGACCTGCTGCGCGCACGGTGCGAACTCGGTGCCGCGGTGCTCGTGGTCACCCACAGCCCCCTGGTCGCGGCTGCCGCCGACCGGCGGGTCCAACTGCTGGACGGGAAGGTGACACTATGACGCCCACCATCGTTTCCTGTGTCGACGTCGGACGGACCTACGGGTACGGGCCGACCGCACTGGTGGCCCTGCACAGCACGACGTGCGACGTGGTCGACGGCAGCCGCATCGCGCTCGTCGGGCCGTCCGGGTCCGGCAAGTCGACCCTGTTGCACCTGATGGCGGGGCTCGACCACCCCACCGTCGGCACCGTCGACTGGCCGGCGATCGGCCCCATCGAGGCCCTGCGGCCCGGTCCAGTCGGTGTGGTGTTCCAGCGACCGAGCCTGCTCGCCCCGCTCGACGTGGGCGAGAACGTCGCGGTGCCGTTGCTGCTGGCCGGGGTCGACCCCACCACCGCCCACGACGCCGCCGTCGAGGCGCTGGCGCAGGTCGGGCTGGCCGACCTGGTCGACAAACTGCCCGAGGAACTCTCCGGCGGTCAGGCGCAACGCGTTGCCGTGGCACGGGCCCTGGTCGGTCGGCCGCGGCTCATCCTGGCCGACGAACCCACCGGCCAGCTCGACCACGAGTCGGCTGCCGCCGTGATCGATGCGCTGGTGGGCGCCGCCGAGCACAGCGGCGCCGCACTGGTCGTGGCCACCCACGACCCCGCCGTCGCGGACCGACTCGACGAGCGCTGGCCGCTGCGTGACGGCGCCCTGCACGCCGCCGTCGCCATCCCGACGCGACCGACCCACGACGCCCCACCATCCGTCCCCGCGTCCCTGGAGCCGACCCCATGACCACCCTCGCCTGGATCCGGGGCCTGCTGGCCCGCCGCACCGGCCGAATCGCCGCCACCGCGGCCGGCATCGCCGTCGGGGTCGCGCTGCTCGCCACCATCGGCTCGTTCCTCGGCGCATCCAAGGCCACCATGACCCAACGTTCGATCGCCCGGGTGGCGGTCGACTGGCAGGTGGAGACCCAGCCCGGTGCCGATCCCGCGACGGTCCTGGCGGCCGTGCAGGCACGCCCCGGTGTCGCTGCCGCGCAACCGGTCGGGTACGGGCACACGACCGCCTTCACGGCGTCGCCAGGCGACACCACCCAGACCACCGGCCCGGGATTCCTGCTCGGGCTGCCGGCCGACTACCGGGCGACGTTCCCCGACGTGGTGCGCGACCTGTCCGGGGCCAGTGACGGTGTCCTCGTGGCCCAGCAGACAGCCGCGAACCTGCAGGTCGCACCCGGCGACACCGTCACCGCCACCCTCCCCGGCGGTGCCACGGCCGACCTGACCGTGGACGGCGTCATCGACCTGCCCACCGCTGACTCGGTGTTCCAACAGGTCGGTGCCCCCGTCGGCGCCCAGCCACAGGCCCCACCCGACAACGTCATCCTCCTGCCCGAGGCCCAGTGGCACGGGCTCTACGACGCCCTCGTCACCACCTCGCCCGGGGCCGCGACCACCCAGGTCCACACCGGGTTGGACCACCGCCTGCCGACCGACCCGGCGGCGGCCTACGCCGACGTGACCGGCCAGGCCAACAACCTCGAGACCCAACTCGCCGGCGCCGGACTGGTCGGCGACAACCTCGCCGCCACCCTGTCCGCCGCTCGTTCCGACGCCCTCTACGCCCAGGTGCTGTTCGTGTTCCTCGGCCTGCCCGGTGCGGCCCTGGCCGCCACGCTGACCGCGGCAGTGGCCGGCGCGGCCGCTGACCGTCGCCGTGGCGAACAGGCGCTGCTGCGCACCCGCGGTGCAACCACCGGCCAACTCGTGCGCCTCGCCCTGGTCGAGGCCGCGACCGTGGGCGTGGTGGGGGTCACGGTCGGCCTCGCCGTGGCGTGGGCGATCGTGCGGTTCGCCCTGCCGACGGCCGGGGGGTCCGGTCCGGGCTGGCAGCTTGCGGCCGCCGGCATCGGACTGGCCACGGCCACCGCCGTGGTCGGTTGGCCGGCCTGGCGCGACGCGCGCGAGCTCAACGTCGTGGGTGCGCGGCGACGGATCGTGCGCGACACCAGCCCGCGGTGGATGCGCTACGGCCTCGACATCGTGTTGCTGGGGCTGTCCGGCCTGGTGTTCTGGTCGACCAGCCGCACCGGCTACAAACTGGTCCTGGCACCCGAGGGGACACCCCAGATCTCGGTGGACTACTGGGCCTTCGCCGGACCGGCCCTGCTGTGGGTCGGCGTCGGCCTGTTGTGGTGGCGGCTCGTCCACGCCGGCCTCGGCCACGGCCGTCGCCCCCTGACCGGCGCGGCCACCGTCGGGGTGGGATCGCTGGGCGGGGTCGTTGCCTCAGGGCTGACCCGCCAACGACGGCTGCTGGCTCGTGGCCTGGTACTGGTGGCGCTCACGGTCACCTTCGCGATCTCCACCTCGGTGTTCAACGCGACGTACCGGCAACAGGCCGAGGTCGACGCGTTGCTGACCAACGGCGCCGACGTCGCGGTCACCGAGTCACCGGGAGTCGTGGTCGGCCCCGACGCCGCAGACGTGCTCGCGTCCCGCCCGGGCGTGGACGGCGTCGAACCGGTCCAACATCGCTTCGCCTACGTCGGGTCCGACCTCCAGGACCTCTACGGGGTTCGGCCGGACACCATCGTGGACGCCACCCGACTGCAGGACGCATACTTCCAGGGCGGCACGGCAAGGGAACTCATGACCCAGCTCGGGGCGCACCCCGACAGCGTGCTGGTGTCGGCCGAGACCGTGCACGACTTCCAGCTCCGTCCCGGTGACCGGGTCACGCTGCGCCTGCAGGACGGCCGCACCAAGCAGTACAGCCCGGTCGACTTCACCTATGCCGGGGTCGCGCTGGAGTTCCCCACCGCGCCCTCGGACAGCTTCATCGTCGCCAACGCCGACTATGTGGCGGAACAGACCGGCAGCGATGCGGTCGGCTCGTTCCTGGTCGACACCGGCTCCACCGACCCGACCGTCGTCGCCACCGACCTGCGTGGCCAGCTCGGCACGTCCGCGCAGATCACGGCCATCGGCGAGTCGCGACGGATCATCGGGTCCAGCCTGACCGCCGTCGACCTGGGCGGGTTGACCCGCATCGAACTGGGGTTCGCGCTGGTACTGGCCGCCGCATCGACCGGGCTCGTCCTGGGCCTGGGATTCGTGGAGCGACGACGGTTCTTCGCCATCCTGTCCGCCCTGGGCGCTCGCGGCCGACAACTGTCCGCCTTCGTCTGGTCCGAGGCGATCCTGGTCACCGTGGGGGGCATCGCCGCCGGGATCGCCGGTGGCTGGGCCCTGTCGGCCATGCTCATCAAGGTCCTCACCGGGGTGTTCGACCCCGCGCCGTCGGCCATCGCCATCCCGACCGCCTACCTCGCGGCAGTCCTGATGGCCTCGGTGGCCGCCGTGCTGGCCACCGTGGCCGTTGTGGTCCGCCGCGCGAGCCAGACCAGCCCGACGTTCCTGCGTGACAACTGACCCCGACCCAACCAGCCGAGGAACCATGCGATCCAGGACCATCGCGGCCGTCCTGGCCGGCATCGTGCTGGCCGGGACCGGGGCCGTGGCGTGGCAGCGGTACGGGCCGACCGACCACAGTGGGGCCGGGCTGCTGCCGCCTGCCGCAGGCACCACCGCCGTCACCACGCCCGACCAACCCGCCATCCTGCTGGCGGCGGGTGACATCGCCACCTGCGACGACGCCGAGGTTCGCACGGGGGAACTGCTGGCGGCACAGCCCGGGGTCGTGGCGGCCCTGGGCGACCTGGCCTACCCGGACGGCAGCACCGCGGCGTTCGCGGACTGCTACGACCCGGCCTGGGGGCTCGTCAAACCACGCACCCGTCCCGCGATGGGCAACCACGACGCGCGGACGCCCGACGCCGGTGGGTACGGCAACTCCTTCGGGGCCGCGGCCGGCCCGCAACCCCAGGGCTACTACAGCTACGACCTCGGGGCGTGGCACGTCGTGGTGCTCAACTCCAACTGCGACCTGGTCGGCGGGTGCGGTCCGGGCAGCCCGCAACTGGACTGGCTGGTCGACGACCTCGCCGCGACCACGACCGGCAACATCCTGGGCTACTGGCACCACCCACGGTTCTCCACCGGCCACCATGGTGACCAGCCCGCGGTGGCGGCCTTCTGGGAGACCTTGGCGGACGCGGGCGCCGACGTCGTGCTCAACGGCCACGACCACGACTACGAACGGTTCGTGGCGATGGACGCCACGGGCCGGCCGGACCCGACCGGGATCCGCGAGTTCGTGGTCGGGACCGGCGGCGCCCCGCTCCGCGGCTTCGGACCGAGCAGGGACACGGTGGACGTCCGCCAGGCCGACCAGCACGGGATCCTGCGACTGGACCTCGGGTCGTGCGGCTACTCGTGGTCGTTCCTGTCGGTGGACGGCGGTCCACCCTTGGATCGCGGGCATGCGACGAACACCTGTGCCCGGTGATCCACGGCGGTCACGGCAGTGCGACGCCACTGGTCACCGTCCCCGTGGACGTCACGACGCCGACCGGGGGAGGATCACCTCGAA
>JAGXFT010000123.1 GCA_024637135.1 Nitriliruptorales bacterium
CTGGTCCGTCACGACCACGGCATCGCCGGGCCTGAGCGCCTGCGAGAAGGCGCGGCCGAGGGCATAGGTCAGGCTGGTCGTGGACGGGCCGACGTGGACCTCGTCCTCGCCGACGTTCAGCGAGCGGGCCAGTGCGGGACCAGCGGCCGCGACCGCCCGGGCGTGAGCGGCGCCGGCCGGGAAGTGGTCCCCACCCTGCAGCGCGGTGTGGCGGTGGAAGTGATCGAGCGCTGCCAGGACCCGGCCACTGCGATACGACCCGCCGGCGTTCTGCGCATTCACCCAGTCCCGCAACTCGGGGGCGGCGAAGGCCGGGAACTGGGCCCGGATCCAGTCGAGGTCGAGTCCGCTCACGCTGGCGCCACGACGACGTCGTCGCCCGCGAACTGCACGGCCGTCCGCGTGGCCACCGCCCCGACGACGTGGTCGGCGATGAAGGCCCGGTGACGAGGATGGTCGCGGTAGGACTCGTAGTCGGCCACGGTCGCGAAGTCGCCGACCAGCGCGTAGTCGGCGTTGCCGTCGGCCAGTCCCGCGTCGTGGCCGTGGCGGTATGCGACCACCTCCGGCAACGACGTCACCAGGTCGTCCAGCGCGGCGGCCATGGTCGTCACCTGCTCGTCGGTGACGTGGGGCTGGAACGTGAACAGGACGACGTGGCGCAGCATGGGCACTCCGAAGTGGGATCAGGAGACGCTCGGTGCATCGGGCCGGCGATCGGCTGGCACCAGACCGCGGACACCGGTGGTCAAGCCCTGCAGTAGCGGGCCCAGGCGAAGCAGAACACACCGTAGGCGGCCAGCCCGAGCGCGATCAGCACCAGCACGACCATTCCCACCGGGTTGTCCTGCAGCGTCTTGAGCGCCTGGTCCATCCCGCCGGCCTTGTCCGCGTCAGCCGTGAGTGCGGCCCATCCGAACAGACCGCCGACGACGACCAGCGTGGTGCCCTTGGCGACGTATCCGGCCTTGCCGAGCTTGACGACGGACTCGGTGGCGTGGGTCAACTTCTCGGTGAACGCCTCGTCCAGCCCGTGCTTGGCCTGCATCACGCCCACGACGATGATCCCGATGCCGACGGCGGCGACAAGGAACCGGCCCGCCGGGGCCGACAGCAGGGTGGCCGTGATCGACTCCTCCTGCGATCCGCCACCGGAACTGCCCGCACCGGACACGACCTTGTACGCGGCATAGCCGAGGTAGCCGTAGATGATCGCCTTGCCGACGTGCTTGGCCTTCTCCTTGAGCCGGTCCTCGTCACTGACCCAGGAGTCACCGAACCCGGCCTCGAGCAGCTGCCACAGTGCCATGGCGACCATCCCGACCACGATGAACCACAGCAGCACCGACCCGAACGACTGTTGCGCGATCTGTTCCAGCGCGCCACTGCTGGATGCCTGGCCACCCCCACCCCCGAAGGCGATCTGGCCGGCCAGCCACGCAATGACGAGGTGGACGATGCCGTAGGTGACGATGCCGACGCGTGCGACGAGCACGATCCAGCCCTCGGCCTCCTGCTTGGCATCCTGAGAGCTTGCCGTGGTCATCGCCGGACCACCCGGCGGGCAGGGAACAACGGGCGGGACATGGGAACCTCGAGAAGTCGAGCGATGGTGGACTGCGCCTGCAGCAGGAACCACGCTAGACCGTGAGCAGGGACCCTCGTCGGCCGATCGGTCAACGGCCGAACACGCAGAACTCGTTGCCCTGCGGATCGGCGAGCACGTGCCACGACACGTGCTGGTCAGGCTCACGCAGCACGGTCGCGCCACGGGCGACCAGCGCCGGCACGTCGTCGCAGGTCACGTCCCAGTGGATCCGGTTCTTGGTCTCCTTCGGATCCGGGACCGGGACCATGTCCATGGTCTCGAACGGGAACGACGCCACGTCCTCGATCCACCAGAATCCGCGCCCGTCGTCGACGCTGGACCCGCCCAGCACGTCCGCCCACCAGTCCGCCAGTGCCTGCGACGATGCCGCATCGGCGGTCTTGACGACCACCTCGAACAGGTCGGCCGGGACGGCCGGATCACGATCGTCCCGGACGAACGCGCAGAACTCGCCGCCTTCGGGATCGGCCATGATCGTCCACGTGAACCCGGACTGCTCGGCCGGCACCACGACCGTGGCCCCGGCGGCGACCAACGGGTCGAGGGAGCCCACGGACAGGTCGAGGTGGACCCGGTGCGAGACCGTGCGTGACTCCGGCACCTGGTTGACCCAGATCGTGTCCGTGGGTCGGGCGCCTCGCAGTACCACGTCACCGTCGTCGAGCACCTGGACGTCGCGTCCCAGCACCACACCCCAGAAGCGTCCCAGCACCGGCGCGTCGGTGGCGTCGATGCACAGGTCCTTGAACGTGGCCAGCGCCATGGCGTGCTCCTCGACAGGTTCAATCAGGCGTCGTAGGACCCCGACGTGACCGCGCCGCCGCGACCGGTCCAGTCGGTGTGGAACCACTCGCCGCGGTCGCGATCCGTGCGTTCGAACGTGTGGGCCCCGAAGTAGTCCCGCTGGGCCTGGACGAGGTTGGCCGGCGTGCGGACCGACCGGATCCCGTCGTAGTAGGCCAGCGCGGTGCCGTAGGCCGGGACCGGGATGCCGGCCCCGACGGCCGTGGCCACGACCCGGCGCCAGCCGTCCTGGGCCGCCGCCAGGGCGTCGGTGAACACGTCGGCGAGCAGCAGGTTGTCCAGGTCCGGGTCCGCCTCGAACGCGGCCGTGATGTCGTCGAGGAACACCGCCCGGATGATGCAGCCTTCCCGCCACAGGCTCGCGACCCGGCCCAGGTCGAGGTCCCAGCCGTGCTCCTCGCTGGCGTCGGCCAGCAGCATGAACCCCTGCGCATAGGAGGTGACCTTGGACGCGTACAACGCGTCGCGGAGGTCGTCGAGGTCGATGGCATCCGCTGCCAGCGTGCGATCCGGCCCCACCAGCACGTCGCTGGCGATCCGTCGGCGATTGACGAGCGAGGACACCACCCGTGCGAAGACGGCCTCGGCCACCAGCGTCAACGGCTGACCGGCCTCGAGCGCCGCGATGGCGGTCCAGGTCCCGGTGCCCTTCTGCCCGGCCGCGTCCAGGATGGTGTCCAGCGTCGACTCGCCGGTGTCGGGATCGGTGTGGGCGAGGATGTCGGCCGTGATCTCGACGAGGAAGCTGTCCAGGACGCCGTCGTCCCACGTCCGGAACACCTCGGCCATGTCGGCGTTGGCCATTCCCATCGCCTGCATGAGGTCGTAGGCCTCGGCGATGACCTGCATGTCGCCGTACTCGATCCCGTTGTGGACCATCTTGACGAAGTGGCCCGCCCCGTCCGGTCCGACCCAGTCGCAGCACGGCCGGCCGTCAGGGGCCTCGGCCGCGATGTCCTGGAGGACGTCACGGACCAGCGGCCATGCCTCGGGGTCCCCGCCCGGCATGATCGACGGTCCATGGCGCGCGCCCTCCTCGCCGCCGGACACCCCGGTGCCCACGAACCGGATGCCCTGCTGCGCGAGTTCGGCGGTCCGTCGGATCGTGTCCGTGTAGCGCGAGTTGCCCCCGTCGATGATGACGTCGCCGTCGTCCAGCAGCGGGACGAGTTGGTCGATGACCGCGTCGACCACACGGCCGGCCCGGACCATGAGCATGACCCGCCGCGGCGACGTCAGGGCGGCCACCAGCTCCTCCACCTCTTCGAAGCCGACCACGTCGGCATCGGCAGCGGGGCCCGCCACGAACTCGCGCATGGTCTCGGTGGTGCGGTTGGAGACGCCGACGGTGTACCCGTTGTCAGCCATGTTGAGGACCAGGTTCTGGCCCATCACGGCCAGCCCGATCAGGCCAATGTCGACGGTTCCGGCCGTGTCGGTGCTCGTCATCGTCATGGGGTGGATCCCTGTGGTCGGGGGGCGCCGACCAACGATAGGCGCTGTCGGCGGAGTCGTGGGCGCTGTCGCGGTTCGGCGTGGACCCCCCGACGATGGTCGTCCGAGCGGTGCCGCACCCGTCGGCAGGCGTGATCCGGCCATAGCGTGGAGGACAGGAAGGGACCACCGATGACCGCGACAGGACCGCTCGTCCACGTGCTGGCCGACCTGCGCCAACAGGTGCGTTCCGGCGCGTTCGTGTTCGTGACCCTGCCGACCCGCGCCGGCGTGGCCGCCGAGGCGACCGTCGTCGAGGACGAGGGGATCACCCACGTCGTGGCGCGCGAGGTGGCCGACGCCGAGGGCTGGGCCTACGACTTCGTGGCCGGGTGGATCACCCTGGCCGTCGGCACGGACCTGGACCTGGTCGGACTGACTGCCGTCGTGGCGACCGCGCTCGCCGACCACGACATCGCCTGCAACGTGCTGGCCGGCCGCCACCACGACCACCTGCTGGTCCCGTTGGACCGCCTCGACGATGCCCTGCTGGTCCTGGACGACCTCAGCCGGGCCTGATCCGCGCGCCCCTCGAGGGTCTCCCGGGTGCTGTTACGGTGCGGGCGACCAACGACAGGTACTGGCTGTCCCGCTCGCGACGCGAAGGCACGTCCATGGACCTCGGCCTGCACTACTTCACCTTCTCCACCCCGGATGATCCGGCCGCGATCGGCCTGACCCTGGCCGAGACGGCCCGCGTCGCCGAGCAGGCGGGGGTCGCCGCGTTCAGCCTGATGGATCACTACTTCCAGATGGAGATGAACGGCATGTCGGCGGACGAGCCGATGCTGGAGGGCTACACCGGGCTGGGCTTCGTGGCCGGCCTGACCGAACGGATGACGCTGGGGCTGCTGGTGACCGGCGTCATGTCCCGCTACCCGGGGATCCTGGCCAAGACGGTGACCACGCTGGACGTGCTGTCCGGGGGTCGCGGGCGCCTGGGCATCGGCGCGTCGTGGTACGAGCGCGAGCAGGACGCGCTTGGCGTGCCGGTCGTGGCCGTGGCGGAACGCTTCGAACGGCTCGAGGAGACCCTCCAGATCTGCCTGCAGATGTGGGGCGAGGACGACGGCCCTTGGGTGGGCGACCACTTCCAGCTGGCCGAGACGCTGTGCGTCCCGGCCCCGCTGACGCGACCACACCCCCCGATCATGGTTGGTGGTGGCGGCGAGCGGAAGACCCTCAAACTCGTGGCGCGCTACGCCGATGCCTGCAACGTCTTCGGCGAGGGCAGGGACCAGGTCGCACACAAGTTCGACGTGTTGGAGGGCCACTGCCGCGACGAGGGACGCGACGTCGACGAGATCTCGCGGACCGTGCTCGTGATGACGCCCGCGTTGCAGGACGTGGACGCGTTCCTGGCCGAGGTGCAGGACTACGCGGACCTGGGCGTCACCGAGGTGCAGGTCATGCCCGACCGTCACCCCGTGGCGTTCGTCGAGGAACTCGCCGACCACGTCCTGCCGGCCCTGTCGGACATGGGCTGACCGGGCCGCGTCAACCGCAGAAGAACTCGGGGTCCTCACCGACCCGGTCGCTGGCCGCGACCTGCGCAGCGCTGGCGGGGGCGGAGACGCGGGCACCACCGTCGGCGGCGATGACGACGGTGGCCCCCTCTGCCGTCTCCCAGGTGCCCGCTCGGACCTGACGCCAGGTGTCTGGCACCTCCAGGTCCGGCTCCACGCTGACATCGAGGTAGAGCTCACGACCCAGCAGTTCGTCGGCCGGCCCGCACAGGGGTTGCCACTGCAGGTCCGGTGCCTGCACGAAGGCGATCCCTGCCTGTGCCGTCGCGGTGTCGATCGCCGCCACCGGGTCGTCGAGTGGCTGCTCGCCCGTGGGGCAGATGCCGGCGTCCGGGAGCAGCGACTCACAGGCATCGCCGGCGTCGGCACCGGTCACCTGCAGCACGGCGAACGCGGCCGCGGCGAGGATCGCGGCGGACACCGCCAGTCCCACCACCAGTCGCATCCAACCCCGCATCGTGCCTCCGTCCCCGGTCGTGGACCGGTCCCACGGCCCGCGGTGGGCCACGGTTGCGCACGTGCGCAGTCGCGCCATGCATGTGCCCGGTCGCACCCGACCGGATCATGCCCGGTCACCGGCCCGACCGCACGCCCTCGGGCGTCACCCGGGAGCACGGATGCAGCCGCAACCCCTCAGAACCCGACCCCCTCGGGGTTTGGACGGCCGCCGTCCGAGCGCTGGCGACCAGGCAACGTGCGGTGTGCGCTCAGCGCAAACCCAGGCTGTTCGTCCGGGCGTCCTCGCCGACACCTGGCTCGTGGAGTCCTACAGCGGCTCCGGTTCCTCCACCTTCGGGCTCGATCGCCCGTGACGACCGCGTGATCGATGGCCCGTCACCCCACCGGGGCGGCGAGCCGTCGTCGTGGTCGAACGATGTCGTGACGTTCCGGGGCCAGCACTCCCGTGGAGCTACGGCGCGACCGGGACCGTTTCCCACGACCGCATGCCCGTTGCCGGCGCCGGTCCGAGGACCAGGGTGCCGCTGTCCAGTTCGTCCGCGCGCAGGGCCGGTTCGGCCAGCCACACGATCGTCCCGGGATGGAGGGTGTCGTCGTCGACCACGTCCTCGGCCCGCAGGACCAGTGTCTGTCGTCGTCGGTGCGTCGCCATGATGACCCCTTCCCCCGGGCTCGGCTCCCCAGCCGATCGAATCGGTCGCGCCGCGCGCGCCGAGGGGGCCAGTAGACCCGGGCCGATCGAGTTTTGACACGGACCGGCGGCCCCGGACGGCGGGACGCAGGACCCAGAGTCGGCGGCCGTGTGGCGAGCGCACACCCGAAACGCATCGGAGGTTGGCTGGGGGGAGTCGTCGGTGCACGACGTTCCACGTCCCGCAACACCGCCGACACGGATCGCACACATACCTGCGATGCCGCCGCCTAGGGTGCCGCACGTGCTGGGGGGAGGTGCCCCGCAGCAGGTCTTCCAAGGGGGTCTCCCATGGATCGTCTCGCACACCGCCTGCCCGTCCTCGCCGCGGTCGTCGTGGCCGTCGTCGCCACGATGGTGCTGCCCGGCCCGGTGGCTGCCGATCCCGGCGGGCCGTGGTGGGAGGTGGAGGCGGAGCCCGAGGTCCCGTCACCGTTCTACGACTCGATCCTGTACTCCGAGATCGGGCCGCGGCTGCGCGAGATCGAACAGTCCAGCAACCGCGTCCGGGTCGAGGTCGCCGGCCAGTCCGCGGGTGGCCGTGACCTCTACGTGGCGACGGTGTCGGCGCCCGAAGCCGGTGGGCGGCTCGGCCGCTACAAGGCCATCGCCAACATGATGGTGCGCGATCCCGAGAAGGCCCAGGACATGATCGCCGCTCTCGGCGACTACAAGGTGCCGGTGTTCGTCAACGGCAGCATCCACGGCAACGAGTACCCGGGCACCGACGCCGCCATCCGCCTGATCGAGACGCTGGCGTTCGATGACTCACCGGAGGTGCAGGCCGTCCTCGACAACGTGATCCTGGTCGTCAACGTCGTGCAGAACCCGGACGGCCGCGTGCTGGGCACCCGCCAGAACGCGAACGGGTTCGACCTCAATCGCGACATGCTGTCCCAGACGCAGCCCGAGGCACGGGCCACCGTGGAGATCCTGACCGAGTGGAACCCGCTCGTGACGCTGGACCTGCACGGCTTCGTCAACCCCATGCTGATCGAGCCCACGACCCCGCCTCACAACTCCAACTACGAGTACGACCTGTACCTCAAGTGGGCACTGGAGGAGGCCTACGCGATGGAGGACTCGCTGTTCGAGCGCACCGGCCTGTCCGCCCAGATCCCCTACCGCGACTTCGGTGACGGCTGGGACGACTGGGGCGGCCAGTACGTGCCGATGTACGCGATGTACCACGGCAGCTACGGCCACACGCTGGAAACCCCCAGCCGGGCCGAACTGGGCGTGGATGCCCACGAGGCGGCCGTGTGGGGTGCGCTGAACTTCGTCGCGGCGAACAAGGACGAGATGCTCCACGACCAGATCGAGATCTTCCGTCGCGGCGTGCTGGACATCCCGCAACTGCCGATCCCCGACGAGCTGCTGGACGAGACCCAGTACGACCAGTACAACGAACTGGTCGTGCAGGAGTTCCCCACCGCGCACGTGATCCCGGTGGACGAGCCGCTGCAGGCCAGCCCGCTGCAGGCCGAACGGCTGGTCGACTTCCTGTTGTTCAACGACGTCGAGGTCGAGGCCGCATCCAGGGCCTTCACCGTCGACGGGACCACCTACCCGTCCGGGACGTACGTCGTGTGGATGGACCAAGCCAAGCGCAGCCTCGCCAACACGTTCCTGGAGGACGGCAAGAACCTGTCCGACGTCCAGGGCATCACCTTCTACTCACCGCCGGCCGTGTGGAGCCACCCGTTGCTGTGGGGCGCCACCCGGACCGTCGTCGAGGGTGACCTCGACGTCGCGACCCGACCGGTCAACAACGCGACGGCGGCGCGCGGCACCGTGACGGGGAACAAGGGCGTGGCGTGGGCCTTCGAGCCGACCAGCCTGCAGGCATTCCGGGTCGCCAACGGGTTGGTGGCCGACGGTGTGGCCATCCAACGGGCACCGGACGCGTTCAGTGACGGCGGCCACACCTTCGAGCCGGGGACGTTCATCGTGTCCGGGGGCAAGTCCCTGGCCAACTCGCTGGCCAGCAAGGAGGGCCTGGACGTGTATGCCGTGTCCACGATGCCCACCAGCGTGGCCATGGAGGCCCAGCGCATCGCGGTGTTCGCCGACGAGGGCACGCGCCACGCCCTCGACCAACTCGGGTTCGACTACGACACGGTGGGGACTGCTGACGTCAACGCCGGCGTGGTCGAGGACTACGACGTGTTCGTGAACTACAGCCGGTCGTGGAACGGCCTCCAGCAGGCCGGTCGCGACTCGCTCACGGCGTTCTTCGCCGCGGGTGGGGACTACGTCGGACTGCGCACCACCGGGATCGGGTTGGCCACCAGCGCCGGGATCATCGATGTCGACGTCGACGCCGAGCAGGGCAACGCCATCGTGGACGTCGCGTTCGCTGACGCCGGCGCGGTCGGGGGCTACCCCGACCTGGACGAGGCCTTCGTGTACACCCCGGCCTGGTTCACGCGTCTGGGTGACGGCGTCGAGTCGGTGGCGACGATGGGCGGCGGCGACTTCCTGGTGTCGGGCTACTGGCCCGGGTGGGAGGACAGCGGTGCCGCCGGCATGCCGGTCGTGGTGACCGCTGACGACGGCGACACCGACGTGACGCTGATCGGGCTGGACGCCACCTTCCGCGGCCATCCCGAGAACACCTTCCGGCTGGTCGGCAACGGCATCTTCGAGGGCCTGGACTGACCTGCCCGGCACCGCCACCCGTCCCGCCAACAGTCGAAGGGGTGTGGTCCGGCCACCTGTGGCCGGGTCACACCCCCTCGGTTCCCGCGGGGATCAGGCCTGCGCAGGTGGGAGGTGGCGCTGCAGGAAGGCGGCGGTGACGCCCCACGCCTCGGTCGCGTTGCGGGGCTGGTGGAACCGCTCCGAGAAGGCGTTGTCGAACGCGTGGCCACCGCTGGGGTAGCGCTCGAAGCGGGTGTTGGGGTTGGTCGCCGCCGCCTGCTCGACCAGGTCGACGCGATCCGGGGAGCAGTACTCGTCCTTGTCGCCGAAGTGGAACAGGGTCGGGCAGTCGATGGCCCCCATCGCGTCCAGGTGGTCGGGGATCGCCGAGCCGTAGTAGGACACGCACACGTCGGGATCGGCCGCCGCGGTCGCGACGTACGCCAACGCCCCACCCAGGCAGAATCCCAGCAGTCCCGCACCGGCCACGCCGTCGGTCCCACGCAACGCACCAAGCGCCGCGACCACGTCGCCGACGGCCCGCTCCGGGTCCAGGTTCCCGGCGATCGCCATGGCCCCGTCGAGGTCGCCGTCGTCGAGGTCCGTCCCGGGCGCCACGCGCCAGTACAGGTCGGGGACGAGCACGGCGTACCCGAGCCGCGTGAGCCGGTCGGCCGTCCAGGCGAGGTAGTCCGACACCCCGAAGACCTCCTGCACCAGGACGAGCCCCGGGACGTCACCTCCACCGGTGCGCGCGTCGTCGGGTCGCAGGAGCAGCGCGGGCATCGCCTCGCCCTCCACGTCGACCTCGTGGTTGAGTCGCCGGTTGGCCATGGTCACTCCTGGGGGACTGTGGACTCCCAGTGAACCAGCAGGACCGACCCGCCATGGAGTTGGGCGGCCCCCGACCGCCGCCACGATTGCCACCCCGGGGGCACGGCGCCGAGGTGCTGGGGGCGGGACGGGGAGCCCGGGCACCGTCATGTCCAGGCGAGGTCGCCGCGGGTGGACCAGTACTGCTCGGCGGGTTCCGACAGGCCGGTCAGTTGCTCGAGCGCGTCGTCGCCCAGGTCCAGCACGACGGCGGCGGCGTTGTCGCCCAGGTGGGCCCGCGTACTGGCGCCGGACAACACCAGGGGGCGGAACGGTTGGGCGAGGACGGCCGCCAGCGCGACCGCGTCGACCGTGGCGTCGTACGTCGCCGCCACCTCCTCCAACACCGGCGGCACCGCCCCCCGCGGTGTCAGTCGTCCGTTCGCGACCGCCTCCTTCACGATGACGCCCCACCCGGCGTCGGCGGCGGCCTGCAGGGCCGGTGCGGCGGACGTCTCCAGCAGGTTCCACGTGGCCTGCACCGAGCGGAACGGGGCACGTCCCCGGGACGTGATCGTCAGTGCCCGTTCGATGGTCGCGGCCTGGCCCGGGCCGGACACGCTCAGGCCGACCACCACACCCGCGGCGTGCAGGTCCCACAGCGCCGCCAGCACCTCGTCGTCGTCCAAGACGCCGGTGTCGAGGGTCGCCGAGTGGACCTGGTAGAGGTCGAGGTGGTCACCAAGCTCGACGCGGGTCTCGGCCAGCTGACGGACCAGGGTGGCCAGGGAGTGGTCCTTGACCTCGTGCACGTCGACGTCGACCTGCCAGTCGGCGGTGTAGGTGTAGCCCCACTTCGATCCGACCGTGATCGCTTCGGCCCGGTCCGGGTGGTCCGCCAGCCACCCGGCGAGGAAGTCCTCGGCCAACCCGTAGGAGCGGGCCGCGTCGACGTACCTGATGCCCAGGTCCCACGCATGGTCGAGGACATCGTGGGCGCGACGACGGAGGCCATCCACCGAGCGATCGTCGGGCAGGTCGTCGGCATGGCCGAGGTCGATGTAGGCCGGGCGACCGAGCGCAGCGAGTCCGAGTCCCAGCCGGGTCGTGGACAGACTGGTCGAGCCGAACGGATGGCGCTCCATGGCGGGTCTCCCGGATGGCCGGACCGCCAGTCAACCAGCCTCGCTCGGGCGTGGGCTCAGCGGCGGGCCACGCCGAACTCGACCAGGCGGGCAAGCACCACCACGGCGACGAGCCAGGCAGCCAGGTGTGGCCAGCCGCGACGTGCGGCCAGGACACCGAGCGCGCCGATGCCGACCACGGCGACGAAGCCGGCGACCGCCAGGCCGAGCTGCGCTGCCAGGCCCGCGCCCGAGCAGGCGTCCGCGCAGCCGCCCAGCAACAGGCCGATCCCGACCAGCAGGGCCACGAA
>JAGXFT010000124.1 GCA_024637135.1 Nitriliruptorales bacterium
GACCATGATCGTGGTCGCGGACGTCTCGACCAGGGCGGCGGCCATGCCGGCGAGCAGCAGCGGTGGCAGCAGCGAGGTGAACAACGAACCGGGACCGATCACGACCGCGTCGGCGTCGATCACGGCTCGCAACGCACCGGGCGCGGCCGGCACGTGGGGGGGATCGAGCCGGACCCGATGGAGCCCCGACGTGCCCGTGATCGCCTTCTGGCCGTGGACCTGGCTGCCGTCACGCAGGACCGCGTCGAGGTCGACCGGTTCCAGTGCTGCGGGCACGACCCGGCCGCGGGTCCCGAAGACCTCGCCCAACACCTCCAGGCCACGTTCGAGGTCGCCGCCGTGGATGTCGGCCGCCGCGAGCAGCAGCAGGTTCCCGAGCGCGTGCCCGGCCAACTCGCCCGACGGGAACCGGTGTTCCAGCAGGTGCCGGGACACGGGGTCGCGGACCAGCGTGGACAATGCACGCCGCAGGTCGCCGGGCGGGGCCCCGCCGTAGTCCCGCCGCAGCCGGCCGGACGACCCGCCGTCGTCGGCGATCGACACGACGGCCGTCGGTGACAGGCCGAGGTGGCACAGTGCCGCCAGGGTCCGTGACAGTCCGTGCCCGCCGCCGATCGCGGTCACCCGGGGCCCGGCTCCAGCGGTCATGCCCGGCCCACGTCCCGGTGGGCGACGACGACGGGTTGGTCGATCGTGGACGCGAGGTAGTCGGCCACGTGCTCGGCGATCGCCACCGACCGGTGCTTGCCGCCGGTGCATCCGATGGCGATGGTGAGGTAGCGCTTCCCCTCCCCCACGTAGCCCGGCACGACCACCTCCAGCAGGTCCTCGAACGCGCCCACGAACGGGCCGGTCTCGGGCTGGTCGAAGACATAGGAGCGGACGGGCTCGTCCAGCCCCGTGAACGGTCGCAGGGCCTCCACCCAGTGGGGATTGGGGAGGAAGCGGACGTCCATCACCATGTCGGCGTCGCGGGGCGAACCGTACTTGAAGCCGAACGACAGCACCTTGACCCGCAACTGGGCATGGGCCTCGTCACCCAGCAGGCCGATGATGCGGTCGCGGAGTTCGTGGACGTTGAGGTCGCTGGTGTCCACGACGATGTCGGCCATCCCCCGGATCTCGACCATCTGCTGGCGCTCGGTCCGGATGGCCTCCAGGACCCCCTGTTCCTCGGTGGCGGCCGGGTGGCGGCGCCGGGTGGACTCGAACCGCGACACCAGGGTGTCGTCGTCGGCCTCGAGGTAGACGATGCGCACGTTGGCACCCTCGGCGCCCAGGGTGCGCACCACCTCGACGAGGTCGGGGAAGAACGCGCGCCCGCGCACGTCGGCGACCACCGCCAGGCGCTCGACCTCACCGCCGGGCCCGAACGCGAGGTCGCGAACCTTGGGGATCAGGGCCGGGGGAAGGTTGTCGATCACGAAGTAGTCGAGATCCTCGACCACCTTCGCGGCCTGGGTCCGTCCAGCCCCGGACAGCCCGGTGATGATCACGATGCGTGGTCGCTCGAGGTCGCCCTCGGCGGCGGCCTCGGCATCGCGCGCGGCCGCGACGTCCTCCGGCGTGACCACGGCCTCCTCGGGAGGATGGTCGGTGGTGACGTCTGGGACCATGTGGACCTCCCTGGCTGGTGGATGGCAATCCTAATGGTGCCCGAGCGAAGCGAGGGCAGGCGGCCAGCGACGACGGAGTCCGCCGTGAGAACGAGCGCGCGCGTTCGGCAGGACCGTGGTGCGTTGTCGAAGCCGGCATCCGAACGCGTTGGACTTGCTCGCTGCGCTCGCAAGGTCCAGCGAGTTCTCAAACCTGCCCGAGCGAAGCGAGGGCAGGCGTCACCCGCGCAGTCGTTCCTTGATGCGGTCGGCGAGGGTGGCCGAGATGCCGTCGACCCGCGCCAGGTCGGTGGCCGACGCCTCCGAGATCGCCTTGCTCGACCCGAACCGACGCAGCAGCGCCCGGCGCCGGGTGGGACCGATCCCCTCGATCTCCTCCAGTTCGCTGGTCGTGACCGCTCGACGCCGCCGGGTGCGCTGGTAGGTGACGGCGAACCGGTGGGCCTCGTCACGGACCTGCTGGACGAGGTACAGCGCGTCGGAGTCGCGTGGCAGGATCACCGGCCGGCTGCGGTGCGGGAGGTGGAGTTCCTCGAAGCGCTTCGCCAGCGCGGTGAACGACACCGCGTCCAGCACGTCGTCGTCGGGGTCGGGCGATTCGACCGCGCCGAACCCCGCCAGTGCCGCCGACAACTGGCCCGGCCCGCCGTCGATCACGACCAGCCCCGGCGGGTAGGCGAACTTGTCGGGATCGGCGTCGGGGTCCGCACGGTCGTCGACCAGGCGCTGGAACCGACGGCGGATCACCTCCTCCATCGCCGCGAAGTCGTCGTTGCGGTCGTCGGACAGCTTGAACCGGCGATAGGCGTCCTTGCGCGCCAGGCCGTCCTCGAACACCACCATCGACGCCACGACCTCGGTCCCGCCCAGGTGCGAGATGTCGTAGCACTCGATCCGCAACGGGGCGTCCGCGAGCCCGAGCGCCTCCTGCAGTTCGCGCAGGGCCGCCGATCGGGTCGTGAAGTCGCTGGCGCGCCGCAGCCGGTGCCGCTGGAAGGCCTGTCGGGCGTTGTCGGCCACCGTTCGGACGAGGTCGACCTTGTCGCCCCGCTGCGGGACGGTGAAGCCCACGCTGGTCGCCGGGCGGCCGGGACCGGTCTGGTGGTCGTTGCGGACCTCGGCCAACAGCGCGCCCAGGATGTCGGGCTCGGCGGGCAGGGTGTCGACCAGCACCTTCGGCGGGATGCTGTCAGCGCGCTCGTCGTAGAGCTGCAGCAGGAACGAGGTCATGAGCTGTTGCGGGGTCAGGTCCTCGACCTTGTCCACGATCCAGCCCTTGCGGCCCATCACCCGGCCGTTGCGGACGAAGAAGGCCTGGACCGCGGCCTCCAGTTCGTCGCCGTGGACCGCCACGACGTCGAAGTCGTCGCCGCGGTCCGAGACCATCTGTTGGCGCGCCAGCACCCGTCGGGCGTCGCGCAACTGGTCACGCAGGCGGGCGGCACTCTCGAAGTTGAGGTCGGCCGCAGCGCCGTCCATCTCGACCTCCAGCCGTCCCAGCACCTCCTCGGTGGTGGTCCCGTCCAGGAAGTCACCGAGGTCGTCGACCAGCGCGCGATGGTCGTCGTGGCTGATGCGACCGACACACGGGGCCGCGCACTTGCCGATGTCGGCGAGCAGGCACGGGCGGCCGGAACGCTCGGCTCGTTCGTACACGCCCTTGGAACACGTGCGCACCGGGAACAGCCGGGTCAGCAGGTCGAGCGTCTCGCGGATGGCGTAGGCGTGGGCGTACGGCCCGAACTTGCGGTCACCCGTGGCGACCCGGCCCCGGGCCACGCGGGCTCGTGGCACCTCCTTGGAGGTGGTCAGCACCAGGTGTGGATAGGACTTGTCGTCGCGGTAGCGGACGTTGTAGCGCGGCCGGTGGCGCTGGATGAGCGTGTACTCCAGGTGGAGCGCGTCGACCTCGTTGTCGACCACGATCCACTCGACCGACCGTGCGGCCCGCAGCATCGCGCGCGTGCGGGGCAGGATGTTGTGCCACGCCCCGAAGTAGCTGCTGACCCGGCTGCGCAGCGACTTCGCCTTGCCGACGTAGATCACCCGACCGTCGACGTCCTTGAACTGGTAGCTGCCCGGTTCGTCGGGGATCGTCGACGGCGGGGGGCGGAAGGCCGTCGCCGGGTTGGTCGCCACGCTGGTGTCGTGTCCGTTCGGGTCTCGGGAGGCGCTCGCGCCGGGGAGGCGCCCAGTGGCGGGTGTCCCCCGCCGCGATGCTCGCGTCAGGGGTTGGGGAGGATGTCGCGCAGGAACTTGCCGGTGTAGGAGTTGCCCACGGCCGCAACCTCCTCGGGTGTGCCGGTGGCCACGATGGTGCCACCGCCGCCACCACCCTCGGGACCGAGGTCCACCAGGTGGTCGGCGGTCTTGATGACGTCGAGGTTGTGTTCGATCACGACGACCGTGTTGTCCTTGTCGACCAGCCGGTGGAGCACGTGGAGGAGGCGGCGGGTGTCCTCGAAGTGCAGCCCGGTGGTGGGCTCGTCGAGGATGTAGACCGTCTGGCCGGTGGAGCGCTTGCGCAGTTCCGAGGCCAGCTTGACCCGCTGCGCCTCGCCGCCGGACAACGTCGTGGCCGGCTGCCCCAGCTTGACGTACCCCAGCCCGACGTCGGACAGGGTCGACAGGTACCGGCGGATCGTGGGCTGGTTGGTGAAGAACTCCAGCGCCTGTTCCACCGGCATGTCGAGCAGGTCGGCGATGGTCAGGTCCTTGTAGCGCACCTCCAGGGTCTCGCGGTTGTAGCGCTTGCCACCGCAGACCTCGCACGGCACGTACACGTCGGGCAGGAAGTGCATCTCGATCTTGATCGTGCCGTCACCCTTGCAGGCCTCGCAGCGACCACCCTTGACGTTGAACGAGAACCGCCCCGGCTGGTAGCCGCGGACCTTGGCCTCCTGGGTCGACGCGTAGAGCTTGCGGATGTGGTCGAACAGCCCGGTGTAGGTGGCCGGGTTGGACCGCGGCGTGCGTCCGATCGGCGACTGGTCGACGATGACGGCCTTGTCGACGTGTTCGAGCCCGTCGACGCGGCGGTGCCGGCCGGGGACCTGTCGCGAGGTGTACACGTGGCGCATCAGGACTCGGGCGAGGATGTCGTTGACCAGGGTCGACTTGCCACTGCCGGACACGCCCGTGACACAGGTGAAGGCACCCAGCGGGATGTCCACGGTCAGGTCATGCAGGTTGTGCTCGGTGGCCTCGACCACGGTCAGCCGCTTGCCGTCGGTGGGGCGCCTGGTCGTGGGGATCGCGATCTCGCGGGTGCCGGCGAGGTAGGCACCGGTCAGCGACTTGCGGGTCAGTTGCTTGAGTGCGGCGACCGAACCGGAGTGCACGACCGTGCCGCCGTGTTCGCCGGCGCCGGGGCCGATGTCGACGATGTGGTCGGCGGCCTCGATGGTGGCCTCGTCGTGCTCGACCACGATCAGGGTGTTGCCCTGGTCCCGCAGGTGCAGGAGGGTCTCGATCAGGCGCTCGTTGTCGCGTTGGTGCAGCCCGATGGAGGGCTCGTCCAACACGTACAGCACGCCCACCAGCCCGGCGCCGATCTGGGTCGCGAGCCGGATCCGTTGGGCCTCGCCACCCGACAGCGACCCGGCCGGTCGGTCGAGGGTGAGGTAGTCCAGCCCGACGTTGAGCAGGAAGGTCAGCCGGGCCCGGATCTCCTTGAGGACCCGCTCGCCGATCAGGGCCTGGCGGTCCGTGAGTTCCAACGACCCAGCGAACAGGTCGGCGTCGCCGATCGACAGGGCGGAGACCTCGTGGATGCCGCGGCCCCCGACCGTGACGGCCAGGATCTCGGGCTTGAGGCGGGCACCGTCATAGGCCGGGCACGGGACCTCGCGCATGAACTGTTCGATGGTCGAGCGAACCCGGTCGGAGTCCGTCTCGGAATGGCGCCGCAGCAGGTTGTCGAGCACGCCCTCGAAGTTGGCGCGGTACGAGCGGACGCGGCCGTAGCGGTTCTTGTAGCGCACGTGGATCCGGTCGGACAGCCCGTGCAGGATCGCGTGCTGCACCGTGTCGCCGAGGTCCTCCCACGCCTCGTCCGGGTCGCCGCCGAGATGCTCGATGACCGCGCGCAGCAACTGGGCGTAGTAGGTCGACTGGCCACTGGAGGTGTTCCAGGGCACGATGACGCCGTCGTCGATGGTGGCGGACGGGTCACCGATCACCAGTTCCGGGTCGACCCGCAGCCGCGACCCGATGCCCGTGCACACCTCGCAGGCCCCATAGGGCGAGTTGAACGAGAAGTTGCGTGGCGCGAGGCGGTCGAACGAGATGCCGCAGTGGGCACAGGCGAGGTGTTCGGAGAAGGTCAGCAGTTCCGAGGCGGGCGCCGGCTCACCGGCGTCGGTGGCCGCACGCACCGCGTCGCGGTCCGGCAGCACCTCGATCATCGAGACACCCTCGGCGAGCTTGAGCGCGGTCTCGATGGAGTCCGCCAACCGGCGACGCATGCCGTCCTTGGCCACGAGCCGGTCGACCACCACCTCGATCTCGTGCTTGATGTTCTTGTCGAGGCGCTCGATCGCGTCGATCGGGGTGACCTCGCCGTTGATGCGCACGCGTGCGAACCCCTCCGACAACAGGTCGGCGAAGAGGTTGGCGTGCTCGCCCTTGCGCCCGCGCACGACCGGCGCGAGCACCTGGTAACGCGTGCCCTCGGGCAGTTCCAGCACCTGGTCGACGATCTCCTCCGCGGTCTGGGAGGCGATCTCGCGGCCGCAGTTGGGACAGTGTGGGATCCCGATCCGTGCCCACAGCAGCCGGAGGTAGTCGTGGATCTCCGTGATCGTGCCGACGGTCGAGCGCGGGTTTCGCGACGTCGACTTCTGGTCGATGGAGATCGACGGGGACAAGCCCTCGATGACGTCGACGTCGGGCTTGTCCATCTGGCCCAGGAACTGGCGCGCGTACGCGGACAGGGACTCGACGTAGCGACGCTGTCCCTCGGCATAGATGGTGTCGAAGGCCAGCGAGGACTTGCCCGAACCACTGATCCCCGTGAACACGATCATCGCATCACGGGGCAGGTCGAGGTCGACGTCACGGAGGTTGTGCTCGCGGGCACCCCGGACGATGATGGTGTCGGTCACGGTGGCAGGGCCTCGGGGACGTGGGGGATGTCAGGTCGATGCCCCATCGTATCCCGCGAGGCCCCATCCGAACAGACGTTCGACC
>JAGXFT010000125.1 GCA_024637135.1 Nitriliruptorales bacterium
ACGTAGCGCAGGACGACGTTGGCGATCCCGACCGCCAGCGTCGCCAGCACCGCGATCCATGCCGCCGTCTGGCCCCAACTCGCGACGCGATCGATCCCACGTTGCACGCCCAGCGCGGCCCCCATCACCGGCCCGGGCTCGGTCATCACGGCCGGGTTCGGCGTCGTGTTCTCCGTCGACCTGTCGGGGAGGCTGCAGGCCGCGTCGACGGGTCAGGTCAGGTGTCGGGATCCTCGGTCGGGTCGCACGACTCGCCGCCGCTGGGGTCGGCCAACGCGTCGGCGACAGCGAGGCGCACCACCGCGGCGGCCTCCGGAGGGAGCAGGCCGAGTTCGACGGCGTGGTCGGCGAACACCCCGGACTCGGCGGCCAGCACCAACGGGACGTCGGTCTCGGCAAAGCCGCCGGCGACCGCCTCGACACGGCCGTCGCCGGGATCCAGCCGGACCTCGCGGATCCACACGGCGAGGACCCGACCAGGGTGGTCGTGCACGACCTGGGCGTAGATCTCGGGGTCGTGCTGGCCCGAGTCCCCGACCAGCACCACCGGGACGTCGGCATGCATCTGGAGCACCTCGCCGATGCGGGTCAGCTTGTGCTCGCCGTGGCCGGACTTGATCAGCTTGCTCTCGTCGATGCCGAGGTCGCGCAGCAGCAAGGGTCCCAACGGGATCTCGCGGTGCGTGATGAAGCCACGCAGGAATCCCTCGAGGTTCCACGGCGACGACGACACGTAGAAGAAGGGGCGGTTCGGACCGCGCGTCCCGGCCTGCAAGGCCCGGTACAGCTCGGGCACCCCGGGGAACGCGGTCCGGGTCAGTGCGCTGTTGGTGGCCGTGACCCGGATCATGTCCAGCAGTCGTTGGGCCCCGGGTCTCCAGGATCGTGTCGTCGAAGTCGCTGATCACCAGCAGGTCCACGTCCGGCGCCGGCACGCGCAGCCGCGCGGTGGCCTCGGCCTCGACCCCGCGGTGGGGACGCGCCATCGCGACCGTCGCCGTCCGCCAGGGCTCGCCGACCGGGTCCAGTCCGGGTTCGAGCCGCACGTCGTCGTAGCCCTCGTCGTCGGTGGTCACCTCGACACGGTCCGCACCGCAGGTGATTGCGAGGTCGACCCCGGGGAGTTCGTCGGTCTCGAACCGCGCCGCCATCCGCCTCATCGCCGCGAGCGTGCCCTCGCCGTGCACGGCTTCGGGTGGCTCGGGATCGTCCACCACACGGCCGCGGACGACCACCTCACCCGGGTTGCCGTGACCGAGGTGGACGATGATCCGCAGGTCCTCGGGTGGCGACCCGTCGTCGCGCCAGCGCCGGATCCGTTCCTGTCCCGCTTCCGCGACCAGCGCGGCGCGGTGCAGGACATGCTTCAGGCGGGCGGACCAGGACGGCACGGGGCGACCCCGGGGACGACGACACGGACCCCAACATGCTGCCCGACGGCGAAGGGGACAGGTGCGGCCAGCCGAACGGGATCGGTAGCGTCGCGGCCATGTCGATGACTGCCACGCAGGTGCTGGACCACGGCGAGTCGCATCGCCGCGAGCTCACCGCCTTCTGCTACCGCTACTTCGGGTCCTGGCCCGAGGCCGAGGATGCGGTCCAGGAGGTCCTGGTCAAGGCCCGGCGCGGCGCGGAGGGGTTCCGGGGGGCCTCGTCGCTGCGGACGTGGCTCTATCGGATCGCGACCAACACCTGCCTCGACATGCGCAGGGCTCCCCAGCGGCGAGCCCTGCCCATGGACCTGGCCGCTCCGGGCGAGGTCCCTCGCGATCCGTCGAACCTCGCCACGGCCCCGGCCGAAAGCTGGCTCGGTCCGATCGCCGACGACGCCTGGTGGTCGGAGGACCCGGCCGACCGGGTCGCGACCCGGGACTCGGTGCGGCTGGCCTTCGTGTCGGCGTTGCAGGCACTCCCACCACGCCAACGGGTGGTGCTGTTGCTCCGGGAGGTCCTGGACTGGTCGGCGCAGGACTGTGCGGAACTGCTCGACATGACGGTCGACGCCGTGACCTCCGCACTGGCACGGGCCCGTCGCACGATGGCGTCCACCGACGCCGGCGCGACCGAGGCGACCACGACCGAGGAGGCGGCGCTGCTGCGGGACTACGTGGACGCCTTCGAGGCCTATGACGTCGATCGCCTGGTGGCACTGCTGGCCACCGATGCCGAGTTCTCGATGCCGCCGTACACGTTGTGGTTGCGCGGGACCGACTCGATCGAGACGTGGTGGCGTGGTCCGGGGACCGTGTGCCGCAACTCGCGCACCGTCGTGACCGGCGCCAACGGCCAACCCGCGGTGGCCGTCTACCACCCCGTGTCCCCCGGGCGGTGGGAACCGTTCGCCGTGCACGTGCTCGGCGTGCACGGCGCTCGGATCGCCGCCATCACGCACTTCATGGGCGCCGAGGTGTTCGCGCAACTCGGGCTGCCCGACCATGTCGTCGAGGAAACCTGAAGAGGGCCGACCAGTTTCGTCGGCCCGCGTCGTCTGACCATGTGGAGGCGCATCCGGCGCCCACCACACGACCACCAGACGAAGGCATCACCATGGCACGCACGACCACCGCCCACCTGTTCTCCAGCGCCAACGGCGTCAACGAGTCGCCCAACCTGTTCCAGTTCGATGCGTTCGGACCCGAGGAAGGTGAGGCGATGGGTGCCGCCCTCGCCGGGGTCACCGACGTCGTCATGGGCCGCACGCTCTGGGAGGAGTGGTCGCAGTACTGGCCCGACGCGACCGACCCGTTCGGCGCGTTCATCAACCCGGTCCGCAAGCACGTGGTGTCCACCACGCTGGACGGCGAACTGGACTGGAACAGCCACGCGATCAGCGGGGATCCGGTCGACTACGTCCGGGACCTGCGGGAACAGGGCGGCGGGAAGATCACGGTCGCCGGCGGCATCGAGACCGTCCGCAGCCTGTTCCTCGCCGGGGTCATCGACACGTTGACGCTGACCGTGCACCCGGCGGTGATCGGCGAGGGTCGTCGCCTGTTCGACGAGTCCGTCCCGCTCACGCGGCTGCAACTGGTCGAGGCGACCTCGACCCCGCAGGGCAACGCCATCCTGACCTATGCCCTGCGAGACTGACCCCCATCCGGACCGCGGCCACGGGCCGACCCGTGGCCGCCGCGTGGCCCCCTAGCCTCGGGGCCGAGGCACTTCCGACGTCACGACTGCGACCCACGAGGCACCCCATGACCGACACCGGACTCGACGGACTCGACCTGCTGCGCTCCGGCAAGGTGCGCGACATCTACGACGCGGGGGACGGGCGACTGCTGCTGGTCGCCTCGGACCGGGTGTCGACCTACGACGTGATCCACCCGACCGAGGTCCCGGACAAGGGACGTGTCCTGACCGGGGTGTCGGCGTTCTGGTTCGACCACCTGGGCGATGCCGTGCCGAACCACCTGGTGTCGACCGACGTGGCCGACTTCGGCGCCGCCGCACAGGCCCACGCCGACCACCTCGCCGGGCGCACGATGCTGGTCGAGACGCTCGAGATCGTCCCGTTCGAATGCGTCGTCCGGGGCTACCTGGTCGGGTCGGGGTGGAAGGAGTACCAGGTCGACGGCACGGTCTGCGGCATCGAACTGCCCGACGGACTGGTCGAGGCCGACCGGCTGCCGGAACCGATCTTCACCCCGGCCACCAAGGCCGAACAGGGCGATCACGACATCAACGTGTCCTTCGAGGTCATGGCCGACGCGCTGGGTGAGGACCTGGCTGCGCGGCTGCGGGACACCTCGCTGCTGCTGTACCGCCACGGTGCCGAACTGGCCGCCGAGCGGGGCATCATCCTGGCCGACACCAAGTTCGAGTTCGGCCAGCGTGGTGACGGCACGGACGAGGGGGAGGTCGTGCTGGCCGACGAGGTGCTGACCCCCGACTCGTCGCGCTACTGGCCCGCCGACCAGTGGGCGCCGGGTGCGACCCCGCCCAGCTTCGACAAGCAGTTCGTGCGCGACTACGCCACCTCGACCGGGTGGGACAAGAGCCCGCCGGCGCCCGAACTGCCCGACGACGTCGTGTCGCGCACGCGGGAGAAGTACTTCGAGGCGTACCAGCGCATCACCGGCGAGCCCTTCTCCACCTGGCACGACGCGGGCTGACCGACCCGTCGGGGGGCCGGCGACACGACGGGAGCCGTCAGCCGTTGGTCAGCCCGTCGATCGCGGCCAGCGCGATGGCGACGACCTCGTGGCCCGCCAGGTGCCGGGCACGTCGACGGATGCGCTCGGCGGCCGAGCTGCCCAGCCGTTCGTCGACGGCCGCGCGGGCTCGCTCCACCCGGCGCCGTTCGGCCGGGTAGAGCTCGACGTCGACGGCCGCGGCGTCGAGCGTGGCCGCGGCCTCGTCCCGGCCCATCCGTGCGAGCAGGACGGCCAGGTTCCGCAACGTGGTGTCCTGCAACGAGGCGTGCCCGCCGCGCTGCCAGTGGAGGAGGGCCTCGCGGTACTCCGCCAGCGCCACCGCGGGGTCGCCGTGGCGGGCACGGATCGTCGAACGGGCTGTCCGTGCCGCCCCCACCACGAGGTGACTGTCGACGGTCGCCCCGAGGTCGATGGCACGTCCGGCCTCGGCCAGCGCCAGGGTCGGCTGGTGGTCGGCCTCGACCTCGGCGCGCAGGTAGTGGACCCAGGCGCGGGCAGTCGGGTTCCCGGTCGTGGTCGCCAGGTCACCCGCGGCGCGCGCGGCCTCCCTCGCGATGTCGACCGCGCCGGTGTAGGCGTGCACCAGGCCCACCCCGATCCAGCCGTCGACCTCGACGAGGGCATCTCCGGCGGTGGCGCCCACCGCCACCTGTTCGCGGTAGCACGCCTCCGCACGGTCGGCCTCGCCACGGAAGAGGTGGGCGTCGCCGAGGACCTGCCACGCGCGGCCGGCCGGCGCGGTGCCGGGCGCGTCGGCCTCGAGGATGGCGTGGGCATGGATGCTCGCGCGGTCGAGGTCACCCCTGCACAGCGCGTGGAGGGCGGCCGTGGCCCGTGCCCCCTGCCGTTGGGCCGCCCCGACCGGGGGATGGGGGATGGCCGTGAGGAGGTCGACCGCCACGGCGCCGGCGGCGAGCAGCTCGATCCGCTGGCCCGGCGTGGCGTAGGCACGGATCGCGTCGGCGAGTTCGGCCGCGCGGGCCGGGTCATCGAGCGCCCGGACGTGGGCCACCGCTCCCTGCAGGTCGGCGACCAGCCGGTTGAGCCGTCCGACCGCGGCCGCCTCGTTCGGACCGCGCAGGACCGGGGACTCGGCCCGCAGTGTGGTCACGATGGTGTCGACGTGGGCCCGGCGGAGGTCGGGCAGTTCCCCCCGCGCCGCGGCCTGCTCGCTGGCGACGGCGCGGATCGTGTCGAGCAGCCGGTGCCGGTCCGGGGGCACGTGGAGGACCAGCGACGCCTCGACCAGCGCGGCCACCGCGGCGGCGACTTCGCGATGCGGCACGCCGACGCGCACCAGGAACGACTCAGCCATCGTCAGGGTGAGGTCCCCGGCCCACGTCGACAGTGCCCGCAGGACGTGGTGGTCACGGTCGTCGAGGAGGTCGGTGGACCACGCGATCAGGCCCCGCAGGTCCCGGTGGGCGGGGTGGGACGATCGCTGTCCCACCAGCACGTCGAGGTGGTGGTCGAGCCGGTCGTGCAGCGCGGCCAGGCCCAGGTTGGGGACCTGCCGCGCCGCGAGCTCCAACGACAGCGGCAGGCCGTCGAGGCGACGCACGATCCGGTCGGCCAGCCCGAGCTGGTCAGGATCGGTGGTGTCGACCGCGGCCCCGGCCCGTTGCAGGAACAGGTCCAGCGCCGCGGATCGCGCGTCGGACCGGGTGGGCGGGTCGACTGGCAGCGGCATCAGTCGCACGACCTGTTCCCCGTCCAGGTGCAGGGGTTCGCGGCTCGACGCCAGGATGGCGAGGTCCGGGCGAACGGCCAGCAGGCCGTCGACCAGCGCGGCCACCGCCGCGGCGACCTGCTCGCAGTTGTCGAACAGGAGCAGGGCCGGGGCTGGGCCCAGGGCGTCGGCCAACCCGCCGGACGAGGCCACGTCGGGCGGGGAACCCCGGTTGAGTGCCAGCGCCGTGCGGCCCAGGACGTCGTCCTCGCGGTGGGCATCGGTCAGCTCCACCCAGACGCATGTCCGGCCCGCTGCCAGCCGCCTGGCAGCCTCCAGGCACACCCGGGTCTTGCCGACCCCACCCGGGCCCACCACGGTGACCAGCGCGCCGTCCGCGATCCCCGCCGCCAGCTCGGCGACGATGTCGTCGCGACCGACCAGGCTGGTGCGGAGCACCGGGGGTCGGCGTGGCTCGCCGGCCGTCGGCGGTCCGGCGTCGTCGGCGGTCGGAGGATCCTCCGGGCGGTCGGGGGCGGCCGTGGCGACCGGGTCGAGGCGGCCGCGAACCAGGTCGACGTGGAGCGCGCGCAGCGCGGCCGACGGGTCGAGGCCGAGCTGGTCCGCCAGGTCGGAGCGGTGGCGCTGGTAGCGCGCATCGGCGGCCGCGGTGCGGCCACTGGTGGCCAGGGCCCGCATGGCGAGGGCGACGCTCCGTTCCCGCAGCGGGTCGTCCGCCAGCACCTCCTCCAGGTCGGCCAGTGCCCCGTGGGCGTCCCCGATGGCCAGGCGCCGCCGACCCCGGTCCTCGAGCGCGTCGAGGCGCAGCCCGCGGACGTGCCCGAGCTCCGCGGTGAAGGGTTCGTCGTCGAACCCGGCCAGGTCGGGTCCTCGCCAGGTCGCCAGGACCTCGTCGAGGTGGGCCCGGGCGGTGGCCGTGTCGGTGGCGGCGCGGACGGCCGCGAGCCGGTCGGTCACCCGCGCGACGTCGACGTCGTCGCGATCGAGGGCGAGCCGGTACCCCGGTTCCCGGTGGACGACCAGGTCCGGGTCACCAAGCACCGCGCGCAGCCGGGCGACGTGGGACTGCAGGCTGTTGGTCGCGGACGGCGGTGCGGCGTCACCCCACAGGGTGTCCACCAGGCTCGCGGTCGAGACGACGGCGCCGGCCCGCAGCGCCAGTGCGACCAGCACCACCCGTTGGCTGCGGCTGGTCACGGTCACGGGGCGTCCGTCGACCTCGATCGACAACGGTCCCAGGAGCCCGACCGCCACCCGGCCGTCCACCGACCCGCCCATGCGTGCTCCCTCCCGTGTTGGAGCGATGATGGCACACGATGCCGGCCGGGTGCACGTGGCGGGACGTCGGTCGGCGTGGCCGGGGCGGTGGGCCCCGGCCACGCTGGTCCGGGCGGTGGTCACGGCGGTCCCGCCCCGGTCACGGGGTGGCGAGGTAGAACCGCCACATGTCGTTGTCGATGTCCACCACCTCGCCGTGGGCGAAGTCGGCCGCGTCGATCCAGCCCAGGACGTCGGCCGGGCGCACAACCGGGCCGTGGGCGTGGGCCGTTCCCTCGGCCCGGGTGGCCGGGATGCAGTGGAGGACGGCGAAGCCGTGGAGGAGGCGCTGGTAGGCGTCGGCCGGTGCGGTCGGGTCCTCCTCTCCCCGGTCGTCCGCGATCAACACCGATCCACCGGGGGCCAGCAACCCGCGGGCCGTGGCCAGCATCGCCACCGGATCGGACGTGTCGTGCAACGACTCGAAGCTCGTCACGAGGTCGAACCGCTCCGTGGTGTCCCACGACGTCGCGTCGGCCCGGGTGAACGAGACGCGGTCGGCCACGCCCATGTCCGCGGCGAGGGCACGGGCGTCCTCGATCGAGGCGGCATCGAGGTCCAGCCCCCGGACCGTGGCATGGGGGTGGGCCCGTGCGAGCTCGACCGTGGTCCGGCCGAGGCCGCACCCCAGGTCGAGGATCCGGGGTGCTGCCAGGGTGGCCAGGCGGTCTTGGATCGTCGGCACGGCCGGGAGCCAGACCGCGGCGAGCTCCGCGTCGACCATGGGCCGGTTGAACGCCGCGATCGCGGTCCGCAGTTCGGGGCCGTAGTCCGCGTAGGGCACGCCGCCGCCCGTGCGGAAGGCGTCGACCACGGCGGGTGTCGCGCGGCCGACGCTGACGGCGAAGGGTCCGGCCGGTCCGAGGTGGAACGGGCTGGTGTCGTCCAGCAGCACCTCGGCGGTGGCCGCGGTGAGGTGGTGTCGACGCTGCTCGGCGGGTGCGGCCGGGTCGTCGACGACGACCAGGCCCGCGGCCACCTGCTGGTCCAGCCACCCGGCGACGTGGCGATCGTCCGGGCCGCTGGCCCGGTGGAGCTCGCCGGCGGTCATCGACGCGTCGTCGGCGAGGTGGCCGTAGAGGCCGGTGGCACGCCCCACGTGGATCGCGAACAACTCCAGGGCGCCGACGAGGTCGCCGAAGAGTCGATCGGCCAGCGCCTCGCGCGGGTCCGGTGCCGGGTCGGCGGTCGGTGCCGGGTCGGGCGGCCGGTCGTCGCCGGTGGTCGGGGTGGGCAGGGTGTCGGTGCTCATGGCGTGCTCCGTGGGTCGTCGGGGTTGACGACGACACGGTGGCGCCGCCGGCGTGCCGCCCACGTGCAGGTCACGTGCAGGGGCGCCCGAGCGGGCTGCACGCGAGCCGCACCCCGGGCCCGGCACCGTGACCTCGTCCGGGCCACCTCGTCGACGTGCGACGACCCGCTGGCCCGGGGAGGGAGGACGTGGACATGGATGCCGGGACCCTGGTGCACCTGGTGGGACTGGCCCTGCTGGCCACCGCCAACGTGGGGCTGTGGACCGTGCGCGTCGCGCTGTCGGCGGCCGGTCGTCGCCTGGCTGCCTCGGCGGTCGCGGCGGCCGAGGCGCTGCTGTTCGCGCTGGTCTTCGCCTCGGTCGTCACCTCACTGGACGCGCCCCTGCGGGTGCTGGCCTACGCCGTTGGCGTGGGGGCCGGCACGCTGGTCGGCATCGTCGTGGACGAGCGCCTGACGGGAGGCCAGTCACTGGTGACGGCAGTGGTTGACGGCGACGGTGAGGTGGCCCGTCGGGCGCTCCACGCGGCGGGGTGGCCGGTCGCCACCACGACCGGCCTCGGGGTGCGCGGTGCCATCGCGGTGCTGTCGGTGACCGTCGATGACACGGCGTTGTCCCGCTTCACCGACGACCTCGACGCGGTCGAGGCCGATGCCCACGTCACCGTGGAACGACTGCGCCACGTCCGGTCGACCTCGTTGCCCGCCGACATGCACCTGGCCGGTCGACGCGCGCGCCGCTGACGGTGCGCCGCATCGGTCGCGGCCCCGGGGCGACGGCGCCGAGCCCTCGCCCCCGGGGCCGCGACCGCCACCGGGATACCGTCGGCGCAGCCGATCGGTGTGTCGAGTCCCGTCCGCCGGCGGCGTGACCAGCGACGAGGACCGCCACCGATGGCCCCCGAGACCAGCCCGCAGACCACGGTCTGTTACCGCCACCCCTCGCGGCCCGCACCGCTGTCGTGCACCCGCTGCGGCCGGCCGATCTGCCTCGAGGACGCGATCGATGCCCCCGTCGGGTTCCTGTGCCCCGAGGACGCCGAGCAGCCCAAGCGCGTGAGGCAGGCCGCCCGCAGCGTCCAGGCCGCCACGGGCGGCTACGCCACCCGTGCGCTGGTCGGCATCATCGGGTTCGTGTACCTGCTGGGCCTGGTCCCGGGGATCGGGCTGGGGGACCAGTTGTTCCAGCTCGGTGCCCTGTTCGGTCCCGCGGTCGGTGCCGGTGAGTACTGGCGCCTGGTGACCTCCGGCTTCCTGCATTCGGGGATCATCCACGTCGGCTTCAACGGCTACCTGCTGTGGCAACTCGGCGGGTTGATGGAGTCGACGATGCGGCCCTCGCGCTACCTCGCGACCTTCTTCGCGGGCCTGTTCGGTGGGTCGGCGGGTGCCCTGCTGCTGAGCTACTCCGCCGCCACCATCGGGGCCTCGGGCGCGGTCTTCGGCCTGATGGGCGCGGCCATGATCGGCCTGCGGGCACGCGGCATCAACCCGTGGTCCACCTCCATCGGTTCGCTGCTGCTCCTGAACCTGGTGTTCACCTTCATCGGTGGCAACATCTCGATCGGTGGCCACCTGGGTGGCCTGCTGGGCGGGGCCGCAGCCGGCTGGCTGGTGTTCCGCGGGCCGGAGCAGGTGCGCTCGTGGGGGCCGTGGGCACTGGCCGGCGTGCTGGCCGTGGTCGGGGTCGTGATCGGGGTCACCGGATGGAGCACCGGGCTGGGGATGTGAACCGAGGTCCTCGCCCGGCGTCCGCTCGGCGACTGCACCCTGGCTCGATGGCGGTCGACGTCGTTGGACGGGGCTCCTAGGCTGGACGTGTCCGCCGTCGTCGCCTCGCCCGGGAAGCCCATGTCGTCCGTGTACGCGTCGTCCGCTCCCACCGCCGACCCGGTGGTGGCCCCGTCTCGTCCCGACACCGACCGTGAGTCGATCACCCGGCCGGTCCCCGACGACGGCGACCACGATCGCTTCGCGCACTACGTGAACAAGGCTGACGCTGCTCGGTCCTACGTCGAGGGCACACCGGTCCGGGCGCTGTGCGGCAAGATCTGGGTGCCCAGTCGCGACCCCGACCGCTACCCCGTCTGCCCCACCTGCAAGGAGATCGTCGACGCCGTGTTCGGCAGCCACGACGGCGACGACGCCGAGGACTGACGTGTCGGATTCCCCGTCCGCTCCCGGGTCCGACTCGTCGTCCGGCTGTGTGGCCGTGGACGTGGTGGACCGGATCGCGACCATCACGATCGATCGGGTCGTGGTCCGCAACGCCGTGGACCGCCCCACGGCCGACGCCCTGGAGGCGGCGGTGCGCGCGGCCGACGCCGACCCGGACGTCGCGGCCATCGTGCTGGCCGGTGCGGGTGGGACCTTCTGTGCCGGCGCCGACCTGCAGGCCGTCCACGGCGACCCCGAGCGCCGCAACCGGCTCGAGCGCAGCCACCACGCCCCGATGGGCCCGACCCGGACGACGACCTCCGTGCCGGTGGTGGCCGCGATCGAGGGACACGCCGTCGCCGGCGGGCTCGAACTGGCGTTGTGGGCCGACCTGCGGGTGATGGCCGACGACGCCGTGGTCGGGGTCTTCTGTCGTCGCTGGGGCGTGCCGCTCATCGACGGGGGAACGGTGCGCCTGCCCCGACTGGTCGGGATGTCGCGGGCGCTGGACCTGGTCCTGACCGGCCGCCCGGTGGACGCGGCCGAGGCACTGGCCATGGGGCTGGCCAACCGGGTCTGTGCGTCCGGCGAGGCGGTCGCGACGGCCACGGCACTGGCTCGCACGATCATCGACTTCCCGACACCGGCCATGCTCGCCGACCGGGCGGGCGTGCACGCGGCCTTCGACCGTGACCTCGACGAGGCACTGCTGGCCGAGCACGACCGCGGCATGGCCGCCATCGACACCGACGACCTCGCCGACGTCGGGCGGTTCGTCGAGGGCGCCGGTCGCCGTGGGGCCTTCGACGGCTGACTGGCCACGACCGGCTCGACGGTGGGCCTTCGGACGGGGTGGGGTTGTCGGTCCGGCGAGTCGGCTGGTTACGATGGCGTAAGTTGATGCCCGCGTCACCTGAAGGCTGCCGCCATGACCAGCGAACGCGATCTGCTCCACGAACTCGAACCCGAGGCCGAACGCCTCCTCGACCGCCACACGAACGTGGCCGAGGAGTGGTTCCCACACGAGTACGTCCCCTACTCCCTGGGGACCGACTTCGACGGCATGCACGAGGGCGAGAAGTGGACCCCGGACCACCCCAGCCTGACCGGGGTCGCCCGCACGGCGCTGGAGGTCAACCTCCTGACCGAGGACAACCTCCCCAGCTACCACCGCGAGATCCACGGGATGTTCGGCAAGAAGGACTCGGCCTGGATGGACTGGGTGCATCGCTGGACCGCCGAGGAGGGCCGCCACGCGATCGTGCTGCGTGACTACCTGATGGTCACCCGCAACGTCGACCCCGTGAAGCTCGAGCGTGGCCGCATGGCGGTCATGATGCAGGGTTACGACCACCACGCGCGGGACACCCTGCACGGCATGGTCTACGTCGCGTTCCAGGAACTGGCCACCCGCATCAGCCACCGCAACACCGGCAAGTACTCCAAGGACCCGGTCGCGGACCGGATCATGGCTCGCATCGCGGCCGACGAGAACCTCCACATGGTGTTCTACCGCGACATGGTGACCGCGTCCATGCACGTCGATGCATCGGCCACCGTGCGCGCCATCGCCGACGAGGTGATCGGGTTCGAGATGCCGGGCTCCGGGATGCCCAACTTCCGGCGCAGTTCGGCCATCATCGCCGACGCCGGGATCTATGACCTGCGCGGCCACCACGACGACGTCGTCTGGCCGTTGTTGCGCAAGTGGAAGGTCTTCGCGATCGAGGGCCTCGACGCCCACGCCGAGGAACGCCGCGAGGAACTGGCCGCGTTCCTGGACAAGCTCGACGGCCAGGCCAGCGACTTCGAGGACAAGCGCGAGGCCCGCGCGGCTCGCCGTGCCAAGCGTGAGCGCCGCCTGGCCGACGCCACCGCCTGACGGTCCTCACCGCCCGATCTCGTGGCATCCACGCGGTCGGGTGTGCGCGCGCTGCGCGCCGATCGTGACCAAACCGCAGGCCCTGATGTCTCGAATCACGAGCACAGGCTGTTTCGGGGCGCGAAACAGCACCGGAAGCGCCCGTTCGGACACCATGTCGGCGCGAGCGGGAACAATCGGGCACGACAATCCGTTGGATGATTGCCAGCTCGGGAAAGTCTTCACATATGTCTGCCACTCATTACGTCCACCCACTCCACGGCATCTGCCGTGTCGTCGGGACCCAGGAACGCACCATCGGCGGTGATGTTCGCACCTACGTGGAACTGCGCGTGGACGCGTCCCCGTCGGGTCGCGCCGCCCTGAGCATGCTGTTGCCGCAGGACGAACTGCTGGACCACGTGCGCACCACCTCCGAGCCGGCCGAGGCCAAGGCGGCACTCGTCGCGCTGGGCGACGACCAGCCGTCCAAGGTCGCCAAGGCGTCCTCGTGGCGCTCGCGTGTCGCCAAGACCGAGAAGGTGGCGGACTCCGGCGACCTCGTCGAGATGGCTCGTGCCTACCGCGACCTCGAGTACCGGGACCGCGAGCGGGGCATCTCCAGCACCGAGCGCCGGGCCGCCGACCGGGTCCACGACCTGATCGTCGGCGAGTTGGTGGGTGCCATGGACTGGACCGTCGAGCGGGCCGTGCAGGCCGTCGCCGCCGAACTGGACGGCGCGGTGCTCGAAGCCGCCTGACTCCCGACGTCTGACGACGCCCCCGGCCTCTCCTGGCCCGGGGGCGTCGGCGTGTCCGGGCCGTGTCCGGGTGGATGTCCCGGGCTGGTGTCCGGGCTGGTGTCCGGGCTGGTGCCTGGGCCCGTGCGACATAGACTCGGCGCGCCGCCGGCCGGTCGGGCCGGCCCGACCGGCTCGTCGAGGGTGGTCGATGTCCGAGACCGACAGCGCCGAGCACGGGAACGCCACGCGGTTGTTGCTGGCGGCCCTCGGCATCGTCTTCGGGGACATTGCGACGTCGCCGCTGTACGCCCTGCGCGAGACCCTCGGTGGGGGCGACGGTGTCGGCGTGAACGAGGCCAACGTGCTGGGCGTGCTGTCGCTGGTGCTGTGGTCACTGGTGGTCGTCATCGCCATCAAGTACGTCGCGCTGGTGCTGCGGGCGGACAACCACGGCGAGGGCGGCATCCTCGCCCTGACCACCCTGTTGGACCGCTCCAGCGGCTCGCGTCGCCTGTCGGGGCTGGCCGTCATCGGGCTGTTCGGCACTGCGCTGCTGTACGGCGACGGTGCCATCACGCCGTCCATCTCGGTGCTGTCGGCGGTCGAGGGCCTCGGCGTCGTCCGACCCGCGCTGCAACCGTGGGTGATCCCGCTGTCGATCGCGATCCTGGTGGCGCTGTTCTCGGTCCAGCGCTGGGGCACCGGTGTCATCGGGGCCGCCTTCGGCCCGGTCATGCTGGTGTGGTTCGTGGTGATCGCGGCGCTGGGCCTGTGGCAGGTGGTCCAGGCCCCCGAGGTGTTGTCCGCGGTCGACCCCCGCCACGGCATCCGGTACTTCGCGGCCAACGGCTTCGCGGGCTTCCGGAGCCTGGGGGCGGTCTTCCTGGTGGTGACCGGCGGTGAGGCGCTGTATGCCGACATGGGCCACGTGGGTGTGAAGGCGATCCGTCGCGGGTGGTTCGGGATCGTGATGCCGTCGCTGGCACTGGCCTACCTGGGACAGGGGGCGCTGCTGGTGCGCGTGCCCGAGGCGATCGACAACCCGTTCTACCGGATGGGCCCGACGTGGGCGACGGGCGCGTTGGTGGTGTTGGCGACCGCTGCCACGGTCATCGCCAGCCAGGCGCTGATCTCGGGTGCGTTCTCGTTGACCATGCAGGCCGTCCAGGTGGACCAGCTCCCCCGCGTCACGATCCGGCGCACCTCCCGTGAACATGCCGGCCAGATCTACGTCCCGGTGGTCAACTGGGCCCTGATGGTGGCCTGCATCGCGCTGGTGATCGGGTTCGGGTCGTCGTCGCGACTGGCCGCCGCGTACGGGGTGGCGGTCACGGCGACGATGGTCGTCACGACGCTGCTGTTCGCGGTCGTGGCCGTCCAGCGACTGGGGTGGTCGCGACGGAAGGCCGCCCTGATCGCGACGCCGTTGTTGCTCGTGGACCTCGCCTTCTTCGGGGCGAACCTGTTGAAGGTCCCGCAGGGTGGCTGGTTCCCCTTGCTGGTGGCGGCGATCGTGTTCCTGGTGATGCGGACGTGGCACGAGGGCCGAGTCCGGCTCGCCCGACGCCAGCGTGCGGATGGCCTCCCGGCGCGACAGGTGCTGCGCCAGGCCGTGGCGTCCGGGGTCCCGCGCGTGCCCGGGACCGCCTTCTACCTCCATCCCCGCCGCGGCCAGACCCCGCCCGCGCTGCTGGTCAACCTCCGGACCCACCACGTGCTGCACCAGCAGGTCGTGCTGGTGTCCGTGGAGGTCGAGTCCGTGCCGCGGGTGCCACGCGCCCGCCAGGCGACCATCACCGACCTCGGTGACGGACTGTTGCAGATGGACGTCCGGTTCGGGTTCGCGCAGCGCTCCGACCTCGCCCGGGTCATCCGCGACCAGGACGACCCGGTCTTCGACCTCGACGACGCGGTCTTCGTGCTGGGCCGCGAGTACCTGGTTCCGGGTGCGCCACCGGGCACGCTCGCCCGGTTGCGGGAGCGGCTGTTCATCCGCCTGCACCGCAACGCCACCGATGCCGCCACCTGGTACCGGCTCCCGACCGAACGAGTGGTCGAGGTGGGTGCGCGCATCGAGCTGTAGGGCTGCGACGGGTCAGGTCGTGGTGGGATCGCGCCGCATCGGGACATGGGGGATGCCGTCCTCGATCCAGCCGGGTCCGACGACGCGGAAGCCCGAGGACCCGTACCAGTCCCGCAGGTGGGCCTGGGCGTCCAGCACGACCGGCCGGTCCTGGGTGGCCGTGACGTGGTCCACCAGCCAGCGGGCCAGTCCACGGCCCCGGTGGTCGGGGTGGGTGACGACTCGCCCGACGCGACGCACCGGGGCGCCGTCCACCTCGTCGTCGAGGCATCGCAGCGCCGCGGCGACGACGTCGGAGTCGGCATCGACCAGCAGGAGGTGGCGGGCACCCGGTTCGAGGTCGCGTCCGTCCAGTTCCGGGTACGGACACTCCTGCTCCACGACGAACACGTCGACCCGAAGGGCCAGCAGGGCATAGACCCGGGGGACCGGCAGGTCGACCAGCGGCGCGTCGACCAACACCAGTCCGGCAGGCGTGGCGGCGGCGTGGTCGACAGCACGGGACATGGCGCACACCCTAGGGGCTGTCTGCGCCATGGTCGGGGCCCGGAGGGCGTCCGAGTGCCGCAGCCGGGGCGATACCGTTGCGGCCTCCTCTGTCCCGTTCCCACCAGGTGTCCCGCCGTGCAGGTTTCCGGTCGTTTCTCCCCCCATCCGCGTGGGTTCGGCTTCGTCGACTTCGACGCCGAGGTTGCCGTGCCCGGCCCCGAGGGGGTGCGGGTGACGGCCGACTCCGGGTTCGTGCCGCCGGAACTGTGCCAGCGCTGGCTGGCGGACGACCGCGTGACCGCCACGGTCGAGGTCGACGATCGCGAGCGCATCAACGTCACGGCGCTGGAACTGGTTGCGCGACCGCGCCGGTTCCTGGTCGGCACGGTGGCGACCTTCGCGGGCGACGTGACGGTCGTGCCGGACCCACGCCTGGGTTCCGGGCGGGTGCCGGTCGCAGCCTCGATGGTCGCCTCGCTGACCCGAGTCGACAGTCGCCAGGTCGTGGTGATGGTGGGCGCGGACGACGACGGCCGCGCGCGGGCGACCAACCTCGTGGCAGGTCCCACGCCGCCCGGCGCGCCGGCCGCGATCCGCGCTCGCGCGATCACGATCGCCCACGGGGCGGTGGCGCCCGACGTGCTCGACCCGGGTCCGGCCGACGTCGGCCTGTCACCGGCCGAGGCGCTGGGGACGGCACTGCGGGCACAGGGGCAGTTGGCCTCGGGTCGCCCCGGGCTCGCCGCGGGCCTGGACGTCGAAGGCGAGATCCCCGGCCGTGACCTCGGTGGGCTGGACTGGCGCGAGAGCGTCGCGGTGACCATCGACGACGACCGGGCGCTCGACCTCGACGACGCGCTGTCGGCCGGGTGGGACGGCTCCCCGGACTCGCCCGTCGACCTGTTCGTGCACATCGCCGACCCGGCCGGGGTCGTCGGCATCGGGTCGCCGGCGGACCGCTACGCGCTGACGATGGGCACCACCACCTACCTCGCCGTCGGTGGCAACGCCCCGATGCTGGACCCGGCCCTGTCCGAGGACCTCGTCAGCCTGCTGCCCGGCCAGGAGCGCGGGGCACTGACCGTCTCCTGCCAGGTGTCGCCGGACGGCGGCCTGTCGGACGTCGCGGTGGCGCTGAGCGTCATCCGCAGCACCGCGCGACTGTCCTACGCGGCCGTCGACGCCTTCCTCGACGGGGTCGACCAACGCGACCTGCTGGCCGGCGCCCACGGGCCGTCCGGTGCCAGCGAGGAACACCTCGAACCGGTGGCCGCCACCGTTGCCGCGCTGGCCGAGGCTGCCCGCCGCCTGGGTGTCGAGCGCGACGCCCGCGACACCATGGAGTCGCTGTTCGAACCCGCGACGCTGGAGGCCGCGATCGTCGACGGCAAGATCCGGGCGATCCCGGCCGATCCCCACCCGGCCGCCCAACAGGTCGTCGAGCGCCTGATGGTCGCCGCCAACGAGTCGGTGGCGGGGTGGGCGGTGGAACACGACGTGCCGCTGCTGTTCCGCAGCCACCTGGGATTCGACCCGGAGCGCCTCGCGCGACTGCGCGTGGCCGCCGAGGCGGCCGGCGTCGAGTTGCCGGAACCGCTCCAACCGGCCGACGTGCTGGACGCGGTGGCGCGACTGCGTGCCGCCGAGCGCGGCGCCGACGCGGACCTGTTGGCCACCGCGGCCGCCGGTGCGGTCGCGCGCGCCCACACCTCGGCCGAGCCCTCCGGTCACTCGGGGCTCGCCTCGGCCGCCTACACCCAGTTCACCTCGCCCATCCGCCGCGCCACCGACCTGGTGGTGCACCGCCAGATCCGCGCCGCCCTGGCCGAGGAACCGCTGCCCTACGGCCGAAAGCGGCTGGCGGCGCTGGCCGGCTGGCTGGACGCCCGGGCGGGCGCCGCGGGCCACGCCCAGGCACTCGAGCGCAACGCCCTGTGGGCCGTCCTGCTCGACCGCGGCGCGGTCACGTGGCCGGCGACGGCCGTCGTGACCGGGTTGTCCTCGAACGGGGCTCGGATCCGCATTCCTGCCGCCGGGGTGTCCGGCATGGTGCCCGCCAACCGCTTCGACGGTGACCAGCGCAGCCTGTCGGTGGCCGGCGACGGCACCGAGACCACCGACGGCGCCGTCCGACTGGGGCAGCGGCTGTCGGTGCGCCTGGACCGCCTCGACGCCCTGGGCCGACCCGACTTCCGGCTGGCCTGATGGCCACGGACCGGGCCGCGCCGACCGGCGCACCGGTCCCCGGCGACCGGGTCGATGGTGGTGGGTCCACCGTCACCCCGGGTGCGCCGCACGGCGAGGTCGATCCCGCAGGCGGCCCCCCCGGCCGTGATCGCGGGCTGGTGTACGGGCTCGCGGCCTACGGGTTGTGGGGCCTGTTCCCGCTGTACTGGAAGGCGCTGGACACCCAGGGCGCCGACGAGGTCCTGGCCCACCGGATCGTGTGGTCGTTGGTGTTCTGTGTCGTGGTGCTGGCCGTCACCGGGCGGCTGGCAGGGGCGTTGCGACCCGGGTGGCACCAGGTACGACTGCTGGCGGTCGCGGCCGCCCTGATCACCGTCAACTGGTACCTGTTCATCTGGGCCACCAGCAGCGGTCATGTCGTGGACGCCAGCCTGGGCTACTTCGTGAACCCGCTGGTGACGGTGGTGCTGGGCGTCGTCGTGCGGGGCGAGTCCCTGCGGCGGTTGCAGTGGATCGCGGTGGGCACCGCCACGGTGGGCGTGGTGCTGCTGACCGTGCTGACCGGACGCCTGCCGTGGCTCGCACTGGTGCTGGCGGGCACCTTCGCCACGTACGGACTGGTGAAGTCGTCGGTCCGCCTCCCGGCGTTGGAGGGCCTGGCCGTCGAGACCGCGATCGTCGCGCTGCCGGCGGCGGCATGGTTGGTGGTGGTCGGTTCGGACGGGGCGCTGACGACCGGGCCGCCGACGACGATGCTGTTGGCGATCGGGGCAGGACCGGTCACGGCCATCCCGCTGTTGCTGTTCGCCGGGGCGGCCCGGCGGCTGCCGCTGTCGGTCGTCGGCTTCCTGCAGTACCTCGCGCCGATCCTGCAGTTCCTGGTCGGGGTGGTGCTGCTCGGTGAGGACTTCGGCCCCGGACGCGTCGTCGGCTTCGTCGTGATCTGGGTGGCGCTGATGGTGTTTGTCGTGGACCAGGCCAGGCATCACCGGCGCGTCGTCGCGGTGGTGGCCTGAGCGCTCCTGGGTGCCGCGCCCGCGGGCTGCTCAGTGGCGGTGGGCCCGCCGGTGCACGTGTGGGTCGCCGATCACCACGGTGCCGTCGGCGGTCGTGAAGGTGGCGGCGCCGTATGCGGCCGCGAGGTGGTCGTGGGTCAGCACGTCGTCCGGCGGACCGGAGGCCACGACGCGGGTGGCCAGCAGGATGACGTGGTCGGCGTCGGCCGCCTCCGCGATGTCGTGGGTGGTCAGGACCACCGTGCGGCCGGACTCGACCTCGTCGTCGACCATCCCGGTCACGGCGGCGAGGCTGGGGACGTCGAGCCCGGTCACGGGTTCGTCCAGCAGCAGCAGGTCGGCCTGTTGCGCCAGTCCCTGGGCGACCGACACCCGTTGGCGCTGGCCACCGGAGAGTTCGACGACCTGCCGGCCGGCCAGCTCCGCGATCCCCATGCGGTCCATGGCATCGTCGACCGCCTGTCGGTCACGCGGACCCATGCGACCCAACAGGCCCACGTGCGGGTAGCGGCCCATGGTCACGACCTCGCGAACGGTCAGCGGCAGGCCCTCGTTGATGTGGGTCGCCTGGAGCACGTGGGCGACGTCGCGTCGGCGACGACCGGGGGGTGCCCCCAGGACCGTCAGCCGGCCCGCGGCCGGGTCGGTGAGGTGGCCCAGCAGTCGCAGCAGGGTGGTCTTGCCCGACCCGTTGGGGCCGATCACGGCCGTGCGGGCCCCCGCGGGGATGCGGAAGTCGGCCCGGTCGAGGGCGAGGTGGTCGCCGTAGGCCGCGGTCACACCCTCGGCCGTGGCGGCCACCCTCGACTCATCGACGGCGACGGTCGGACGGGACGGCTGGATCGGCATGACTCGATGCTATCGATGCTCGACCGAAGTCGGAACCATTTTGGGAATGATTCCCAGAACCGGTAGGATCGTCGGACGACCGTCGTCCCAGCGACCGGTCGAGTCCCGTCCGAGCGGAGCCCGTCCGATGCCCGACCCCCACCCCGCGCCCATGCGTCGGCGACGGCGTGCGCGGACGGGGATGGCCATGGTCGCCGGCGTGGCGCTGGTCCTGGCCGGGTGCCGGGGGTCGGTGCCCGCCGGGGCGGTCAGCGACGACGGGTTGCAGGTCATGGCCACCACGTCGATCCTGGGTGACCTGGTGACCGGCGTGGTCGGCGATGCCGCCGAGGTGTCGGTGCTGATGGACGGCGGACAGGACCCCCACACGTTCCAGTTGTCGGCGCGGCAGGTGGCCGAGTTGGGATCGGTCGACCTGGTCGTCGCCAACGGCCTTGGCCTGGAGGCCGGCATCGCCCGCGCGCTGGACCAGGCGCGCGCCGACGGGATCCCGGTCGTCGCGGTGGGGGAGTCGCTGGACCCGCTCGAGGCCGGTGACGACGACCACGACGACCACGACGGTGACGACGACCACGACGACCACGGGCCGCTCGATCCCCACGTGTGGCTCGATGCCCGTCGGATGTCGCGGGCGTCGGCGGTGATCGCCGAGGCGCTGGGCACCGTCGAGTCGGGACCGTGGGACGCACGCGCGGCCGTGCTCGCCGACGACCTGCTGGCCCTGGACCAGGAGGTGGCCGCGACGATGGCCTCGGTCCCCGCGGCCTGTCGGCAGGTGGCGACCGACCATGGTGACCTGGCCTACTTCGGGGCTCGCTACGGACTCGACATCCCCGTGACCGTCGTCCCGGGCACCTCGACCGAGGCCGATCCCAGCGCGCGCGACCTCGCCGCCGGCCTGGACGTGATCGCGTCCTCGGGGGTCCGCGTCCTGGTCGTGCCCGACACCGCCAGCACGCGCCTTGCCGATGCCGTGGCATCCGACACCCACGGTGCCGTGACGGTCGTGGCGCTGCCGCTGACCGGCCTGGGTGGGCCGTCGGGGACCGCCGACACCTATCCGGACCTCATGCGGACGGTCGCGACCGGCCTGGCCGACGCACTGGCGGACTGCTCGTGAGCCCGTCCGCGCATTCCCCGACGGGCCGGGCCGCCGTCACCACGAAGCGGGGGCAACGATGGAACTGGTGACGCCCTTCCTCGACCACGAGTTCATGCTCCGTGCCCTCGCGGCCGGACTCCTGACCGTGGTCACCACGACCCTGGTCGGAACCTGGGTCGTCCTCCGCGGCCTGTCGTTCCTGGGCGACGCCCTGGCCCACGGGGTGCTCCCGGGCATCGCGATCGCCGTGGTCGTGGGCGGGAGCGTCACCGTGGGCGCGGCCGTGTCCGGGACGATCATGGTCGCCGGGATCGACCTGGTCCGTCGCCGCACGCGGTTGTCTGGCGACACCGGGATCGGGCTGCTGTTCGTCGGGATGCTCGCCCTCGGGGTCGCCATCATCTCGCGGGGCGGTTCCTACGCGACCGACCTGTCGGGGATCCTGTTCGGGGACGCGATCGCGGTGGACCGCACGGACATCGTGGTGACGCTGGTGGCGGCGGTCGTGGTCGTCGTGGCCACGGTCGTGGGCTACCGCGCCTTCCTCGCCCTGACCTTCAGCGAGGACCGCACCGCGGCCCTGGGACTGCGACCCGGCCTGGTCCACCTCGCCATGCTCGCCCTGGTCGGATTGGCCGTGGTGACGTCGTTCCGCACCGTGGGGACCCTGCTGGTGTTCGCGCTGCTGGTCGCCCCTCCGGCGACGGCGTCGCTGGTGTCGCGGCGGGTCCCGGTGATGATGGCGACGGGCACCGGCGTCGGCATGGTGGCCGTGGTGTCCGGCCTGCTCGCGTCGTACCACTGGGGGGTGGCCGCCTCGCCCGCCATCGCCGTCATCAGCGTGGGGCTGTTCTTCGTGGTCCTGTCGGTGCGCGAGGTCGTCGGTGCCGCACGTCGGTCCGCAGCCACGGCCTGAGCCGGCACCGACGGGCCAGTCGCGAGCCACGGCCCGGGCCGTGCGAGGGACGGGCGGTGAGCAGACGACCGGTCAGGAGACGGCGCAGTCCTCGCAGGTCCCCACCATCTCGAGGTTGTGGGCCGCGACCCGGAAGCCACTGGTCCGGCTTGCCTGTGTGGCGGCCCGGGTCAGTGCGCGCTCGACGTCGTCGGACAGGGTGAGGTCGGCGACGCGGCCGCAGTCGCGACAGACCAGGTGGTGGTGGTGGCCCGTGAGTTCCTCGGACAACTCGTAGCGGGTGTCGTCCACCGCGACCACGCGGTGCACGACCCCGCACTGGTCGAGGATCGCGAGGTTGCGGTACAGCGACGAGGTCGAGGAGTCGCTCCCACCCTCGACGAGTTCCTGGATGGTGGCGGGTCCGTCCAGGTCCAGCAGTTGCTGGACCAGTGCTCGACGACCCCGCGTGTAGCGCTGGCGGGTCTGTCGCAGTCGCGCCGCCGACACCTCGTGGATGTGGTCGGCAGCCAGCGGCTCGTCGGTGTGGCCGAGCACCGCGCCGTCCCGCGGGACGGCGTTCACGATCGCCACGGACATGGTGGGCCATGGTCGACGACGCGACCGCGACAGTGACGTCCGTGAGAGGTGGGCATGGCCGGCACGGTAGCGACGGCCGCGACCGGTCCCGGTCGTCGACTCACCGCCGCCACGCCAGCACGGAATGGCGACGGGCGCCCACGTGGGCGCCTGATCGCGTTCCCGCAGACATGGCGGTCACGGGGTCGGGCATGCGGCAGGTCGGTCAGGCGTCGGCGTCGCCCTGGCCGGCCGTGGTGGGATACAGGTGCTCGAGGTCACCGGGCTGGATGCGGGCGGCGTTGATGAACGCGTCCGCCTCGTCTGCCTGCAACCGGATGACCCGCCCGAACTTGTAGGCGGGGATCTGGCCGTCGTCGATCAGTCGGTAGACGGTGCGGGTGGTGAGTCCCAGTCGGCTGGCGGCTTCCTTGGTGCTGAGCCACTCGATGTCGTCTGGCATGCGTTGCTCCTGTCGGGTCATGGATCAGCAGGAGGTCGCTGTCCGTGCGTGGGGCACGGTGCGCCGACGTGCCTGCCTGTCCCTGCGGGGGGCCGGGGATCGCATGACGCGGGTTGACCCCGACACTAGCGCAGATCCGCCTACGATGCAACGGGCATGATATCCATGCTTGCCGTGCATTTCTGCATACTTTCCATTTGGCACGAGGCGACACCAGTGGCGTCAGGACGGCGATGCACACCGAGGTACCCCGCAGGGGAGGGTGGTGCCAGCACGGTGATGTCCGCCGCCTGCGCCCGGCCGGACGATCCCGGGGTGACGATCGTCGAGCCATGCTGCCGGCCATCGAGGTCCCACGATGTTCCCGAACGTCCCCTCGGCGCGCGCTGAGCGCTCGTTGAG
>JAGXFT010000126.1 GCA_024637135.1 Nitriliruptorales bacterium
GCCCAATTGCGTGCGCTTTGCGATCGGGTGACCACGGAATTCGGTCCGGTCAACGTGCTGATGAACAATGCCGGCATGCAGCCGGGCAGTTCGATCTTCGACACCGAGGGGAACTGGGACTTCCTGTTCTTCGAGGTGCACACCGTCGGCCAGGACGACTGGACCACCCTCGAGGTGCCGGGCCTGACCAGCCAGGTGACCGGCCAGTCCGGCACGTCGGGCTGGCAGGCCCAGCTCCATCCGGCCATGGAGCGCTACCAGACGCTCAACACGGACGGCACCTGTTCACCCACGGGCACCACGGGTGAGTGGAACGCGGTGTCGGGCACGGGCAACGGCTGGGAGACCTGGCAGCTCGACCTGTCGGCGTACGCCGGCAGCGAGGTCGAGGTCGTCATCAGCTACGCCACCGACTGGGGCACGGAGAACACTGGCGTCTTCGTCGACGACACCTCGGTGATCGTGGACGGTGCCACGGTGCGCGAAACGTCCTTCGAGGACGACCTCGGTGGGTGGAGCGTTCCCGGATCACCTGCGGGCAGCGCACCCAACGCGGTCGACTGGACCCGGTCGACCAACCTCGTCACCGCATGGGCGATCGTGTCGACCCCGGACTCGGTCCTGCAGGGGTTCGGGTTCGAGGGCATCTCGACGTCCGGCGAACGCAACGCCGTGATGGGTCGCACGATGGACTACCTGGTGGACTGAGTCGGATCGGATCGAGGCGACGGGAGCCCCGCGGGGCTCCCGTCGCCGTGGGCCGGCAACCGCTGTCCGAATCGGCTCGAACGAGTGCAACCACGACCACCAGCCGAGCCACCACTGGTGCCAGCCGCGCCTGACGTGGTCCCACTGGTCGGGCGTGTGCGCGACGGGACGTGATCAGGGGCACGGGCGGACAGGCGTTCCTGCGCGGACCGCGCACGTCCCGGCGATCACGGTCGTAGGCGCCGCAACCCGGCCCCACTCCCCCGCGTCGGACCGGCCACACCGCGACCGAGGGACATGGGAATGGCACGGGGACGAACCACCACGACGCTGCTGCTGCTGGCCGCACTGGGGCTGGCCGGCTGTGGCGGCAGCGCCGAGACCAACGACGGGGCGACGGTCACCCAGGGCACGCGGCCCGGTCAGCCCGGCGAGTTCGACGGACCGCTGCCCGAGACCGCCGGCGGACGCGCGACGACGCCGTCCCGCGCCACCGACGAGTCCAGCGAGGCCATGGCGGAGGACGGCGTCACGACCGGGACGGACGCCGAGCACCAGGCGGCAGCAGCGCCCGGCGACCTCGCCGCTCCCCTCCCGACGGCACCACCGGCGTCCACGATCGAACGTGACGTCGTGTCCCACCCCTTCAACCCGTGGGTGGACGCCGCCACCGACCCGCGCTCGACGTTCGGCCTGGACGTCGACACCATCTCCTACTCCCGGGTCCGCGAGGCGATCGAGGCCGGCGCCGCGATCGACCCCGCCGGCGTGCGGGTCGAGGAGGTGGTCAACGCCCTGGGCTACGGCTACGAGACCGACCCCCGCGAGGTCTTCACGCTGACCGCCGACGGGGCCCGGTGGCCGTGGGGCCGCGACGGCGAGTCCGAGGTCCTGCGCATCGGACTGGCGACACCGGCGACCACCGTCCGCCAGCCAGCCAACCTCACGTTCGTCATCGACACCTCGGGGTCCATGGCGCCCTACCTGCCGCTGGTCAAGGACAGCCTGGGGGTGCTGGTCGAGAGCCTCGAACCGGGTCGTGACACGATCTCGATCGTCACCTACGAGACCACCGCCACGCCGTTGCTGGCCCCGACCGACGTGGGCGAGGCTGCCACCATCCTGGGCGCCATCGACCGGCTGTCCAGTGCGGGCTCGACCAACCTCGCCGACGGGTTGGTGCTGGGCTACGACCAGGCGCTGGCGATGGTCGACGGCCGCGACGCGGCCACCAACCGGGTGGTGCTGCTGTCCGACGGCATCGCCAACACCGGGGTGACGGATTTGGAGGGCATCCTCGACCTGGTCGCCGACGGGACCGGCAGCGGCGTGGAGTTACTGACGGTCGGCTTCGGCTCGCAAGGCTTCAACGACCCCCTGATGGAGCAGCTCGCCGACCGCGGGGACGGGATCGCCGTCTACGTCGACGGACTGGAGCGGGCCCACGAGGTGTTCGCCGAGGACCTGACGGCGACGCTGCAGACGGTGGCCCGCCAGGCCCGTGTCCAGGTGGTCTTCGACCCCAAGGTGGTGCAGGACTACCGCCTGTTGGGCTACGAGAACCGTGACCTCGCCGACGACGACTTCCGCGACGACACGATCGACGCGGGCGAGATCGGTGCCGGTCACACGGTCACCGCCGTCTACGAGGTCGTGCTGGACCCGCGGCTGGCCGACCGCGACGTGGATGTCGACGTTGCCCGGGTCGACCTGCGCTGGCTCGACCCCGACAGCGGCGAGGCGGTGGAGCGCTCGACCAGCATCCCGCTGGCCACCGTGGCCCGCGACTGGGAGACCGCGTCGGCCAGCCTGCGGGTCGCCGGGACCGCGGCCGCCTGGGCGGAGGTGCTGCGGGGCTCGCCGTACGCGACGACCCGGGACCCCCGTGACCTCGCCGACGAGGCCGGTCGGATCGCCACGGTCCTCGACCGACCGGAACTGGACGAATGGGCCCGCCTGGTGCAGGCCAGCATCGCCAGTTGAGGTCGGCCCCAACGGGGCCACCACCGCACCGGACCGAATGCGTTGGTGCCGGTCCGGTCCCACGTCCCCGGGTCGCGCCGGGGCCGGCGGCCGCGCCGGACGCGGACGGGGCCCGATGGTCAGCCCGCGCCGGTCTCGGTGCTGGCCAGCAGGCGGTCGGCGCGGGCGCGCAGTCGTTGGAGGTCGGCCTCGACCAGGTCGTGGCTGGCCTCCGCAGTGGCCAGGATCAGCGGGATCTGGGCACGCAGCGTGGCCGCCCGTCCGGGTCGACCCTCCTCCTCCAGGTCCTCGGCCAGCAGGGCCGCCGAGGTCATCATCGGTGCCAGCGCCGACGGGTGCGACGCGGCCGCGCGCCGGAAGCGGTCGAAGGCCACCGCCACGTAGTCGTCGAAGGTGAAGGCCCGCTCGCGGATGATGCGCGTACCGTCGGACATCGTCGTGGCGGTCCGGGGCAGCGCCCGCCGGGACAGTTCGCGCAGCACCATCTCGATGTGCTGCAACACCTCGAAGGCACTGCCGACGTCACCATGGTTGGACAGCGACCCGACGGCGATGTCGACCAGTTGCTGGAGGCCGAACTCGGCATCCAGGGCGAGGATGCGGTGGCGTCCGACGTGGATGGCGTCGCGCACGGCGTGGACGTCGACCTCCCCGTCGGTCCAGACACGCACCACCGGACGGCGTTCCAGCACGAACAACCCGACGCGCACGCGCACCAGCACGGTCGAACCGGCCGGCACGGCCGCGAGGATGGCCGGCTCGTCGATCGACTGCACGAACCCGGACCGGTCGGACCGCACCTGTCGGCCGGCCCGGGCCGGGATGTCGGTCTCGTGTGCCTCCGCGGCAGAGTCGCTGACGCCAGGCTGGCGCGGGGCGAACGAGCGGATGCGCAGCAACGTCACGTCGGTGATGCTCTGGGCCAACTGGCCCGGGTGCATCGAGCGCACCGCGTTGCGGATGGCGCCCATGACGACCACGATCGACCCGGCGGCAAGCACGATGCCCAGCAGGACGGCGACGTCGGGACTGGACTCGCGGGTCACGGGCAGGACGCGGTAGACGGCGACCACGTAGGCGAACAGGCCCAGCATGATGGACATCATCGACTGCTGGTAGAAGTCCTCGAGGAAGCCGGACACGACCCGCGCGGAGTACTGCGACGCCGCCAGGGACACCGACGCCGACCGCACCCAGAAGGTCAGGCCGGCGACCGTCAGCAAGGCTCCGGCCAGGGTCACGTACAGCAGTCGCGCCGACTCGGCCCCGAACCGCAACCCGGTCGGCAACAGCGTCGGGGCGGCGTCGTCCAGTGCCAGCGCCAACCACGCCAGCACCAGTCCGGCCAGCACGAACAGCACCGGCCGCAGCAGCAGCGAGTCGCGCAACCGGTCCTGGAAGGCGGCCCAGCGCATGTTCCCGGTCCCCATCAACGTGCTCCCGTCGGTCCCCGTGTCGAACCTCGTCCAGCGGGCGATGCTACGTCACGTGCGCTCGTACCCACCCGCTTGCCCCGCTCGTTCGCCCCCGGCCGCCACCCCCGGACCGTCACCCGCGACCGTCACCCGCGACCGCCGACGCGTGACCGCCAAACGCGTGACCGCCGACCGCCACCACGATGCCGGCCGGACCACCAGGGCCTGGCCGGCGTCGTGGTGCAGGTGGGTCAGGCCAGTCCGGACCGCTTCTGGCCCCGTCGTGCGACCGAGTCCACCAGCACGGCGGCCAGCAGGACAATCGCCGTGACGACGAACTTGAACCCCGACGACAGGCCCAGCAGGCCCATCCCGTTGTCCACGCCCATGATGACGAAGGCACCCAGCAACGCGGCCGAGATCGTGCCGCGACCACCGAACAGGCTGGTCCCACCGATGACCGCGGCGGCGATGGCGTTGAGTTCGATCTGGCCACCACCGGCCCCGGTGTCCACCGACCGCAGGCGCGAGGCGAAGACGATCCCGCCCATCGCCGCCATCGTGCCCGAGATCATGAACGCCGTGATGCGGGTTCGGACCAGCCCGATCCCGGCCCGTCGTGCGGCCTCGGGGTTGCCCCCGACGGCAAACAGGTGGCGTCCGATGCCGGTCCGGAACAACAGCACGGTCAGGCCGGCCAGCAGCACGATCAGCAGCACCGCCACCAGCGGCATGCCCCGGCTGAGCGACGCGAAGTACACGGCGCCCGCGCCCACGACCACCAACCCGACCACGCGCAGCACGACCAGGTTGACGGGATCGGTGCCCAACCCGGACGCCGCACGCCGGCGCCGCCGTGCCAACTTCACCGCGCCGTAGGCGAGCGCTGCCACCACGACCAACGCGTAGCCGACCAGGGCCGGCAGGTAGCGGTTGGTGATGTCGATGATCACCTGGTCCTGGATCACGACCGTGCCGCGGCCACCGATCAGGATCAGCACGAGGCCGTTGAACCCGACCAGCCCGGCCAGGGTCACGATCAGGGACGGCAGCCCGACTTTCGCGACCAGCCACCCCTGGACGAAGCCGGCGATCGCCCCGATGACCAGCACGGCCACGATGGCGGCCCAGGTTGGCCATGCCTGCTCGCCCAGCAGGCGACCGAGCACGACCATCGCCACCCCGGACAGGTACCCGACGGACAGGTCGACCTCGGCGATGATGAGCACGAAGGTCACCCCCATCGCGATGACCGCGAGCGGGGCCACCTGCACCACCAGGTTGACGAAGTTGACCGAGGACAGGAAACGCTCGTTGAGGCTGGTGAAGATGACCGTGATGGCCAGCAGCCCCACGATGATCGGGAGGTTGCCCAACTGGCCGGCGCGGACGCCGACCCACCAGGCCTGCAGGGCCTCGGACAGGTTCGACGATCGTGCCGCGGTGGCCGAGGCCAGCTCCTCCGGGGTGGTTGCGGTCGGCGGCGTCATGCGTGCTCCTCCCCGGACGTCCCGGGATCGTCGTCGTCGGAGTCCAGGCCCGGACCGGTCGCGTGCAGCGCCATGTCCGGCACGCTGGTCAACGTGCCGGCGGTGATGGCCTCGACGACCTGTTGCTGGTTGACCTGGCTGGCGTCGAGGTCCCCGACCAGCTGTCCCAGGCGCAGGACCACGATCCGGTCCGCGACCTCGAACACGTCGTGCAGGTTGTGGGAGACCAACAGGACGGCCAACCCCTGCTCACCCAGGCGGGCGACCAGGTCGAGCACCTGTCGGGTCTGGGCCACGCCCAGGGCCGCCGTGGGCTCGTCCAGGATGACCACCTTGGAGTTCCACATCACGGCCTTGCCGACCGCGACCGTCTGGCGTTGGCCACCGGACAACCCGGCGACCTTCTGGCGCACGGAACTGAGCGTGGTGACGGCCAGGCCGGTCATCGTGTCGGCGGCCTCGCGCTCCATGTCCTCCTCGACCAGCAGGCCGAAGCGGTTGGTGCGTTCGCGACCGAGGAACATGTTCTCGACCACGTCCAGGTTGTCCGCCAGGGCGAGGTCCTGGTAGACGATCTCGATGCCCAGCACGGCGGCATCGTGGGGTCCGTGGATGGCAACGGCCTGTCCGTCGAAGTGGGTCTCGCCTTCGTCGAACGGGTGGATGCCGGCAATGCCCTTGATCAGGGTCGACTTGCCGGCACCGTTGTCACCCACCAGGGCGACGACCTCGCCTGGACGCAGCGCGAGGTCGACCCCCTGGAGGGCCTGGACGGCCCCGAAGCGCTTGGACACGCCTCGGAGCTCCAGGATGGCGGGAGTGGGATCAGCCAACGGTCAGGCGTTCTCTTGGCAGAAGTCGGTGTCGGCGACCGGGCCGGTGCAGATGTCCTCCACGGCCCGGAAGCCGTCGGCCACGACGGTGTCCATGATGTTGTCGACGGTCACCGCGGTCGGCTCCAGCAACACGGCCGGGACCTCCTTGGACTCGTTGTCGACCGTGGCGTCAACCTCCGGCTCCTCGCCGTTCATCAGCTGCACGGCCAGTTCGGCCGCCGCCTGGGTCTCCTGGGTGATGGCCTTGTAGACGGTCATGCACTGGTAGCCCAGCGCGATGTTCTGCAATCCCTCCACGGTGGCGTCCTGGCCGGTGATCGGGATACCGGCCTGGTCACGCGACAGCAGGGCCTGCACGGCGGCGTTGGCCAGCCCGTCGTTGGCGGCCAGCACGGCGTTGACGTCGCCGTCGGCAGCGGTCAGCATCTGCTCGAAGATCACCAGCGCCTCCTGGTTGTCCCAGTCGGGGACGGACTGGTCGTCGACCTCGGTCCACTCGCCGGCCTCGAACTTGGGGTTGATGACCGCGTCGTAGCCGTTCTTGAACAGCGTGGCGTTGTTGTCGGTGGGCGAGCCGTTGAGCACGGCAACCGCCGGGGTCTCGGCATCGACCTGCTCGTCGACGCACTCGACCAGCGTCTCGCCCTGCAGGCGACCGACGGCCTCGTTGTCGAACGACACGTAGTAGTCCGCGTCACCGTTGAGCGTCAGCCGGTCGTAGTCGATGACCGCGACGCCCTGGGCCTTGGCGTTGTCGATGATCGTGGCGCCGGACCCGGAGTCGAGGTTGGTCATCACCAGCACGGTGGCACCGTTGGTGATGGCCTGCTCGGCCTGGTTCTGCTGGTTGGTGGCGTCGCCCTCGGCGTTGAGGATCTGGTACTGGTCCTCGGTCAGGCCGAGGTCCTGGAAGGCGGCCTCGAAGCCGGGCCGGTCGTCGGTCTCCCATCGGGACGACGACGCCGAGTCGGGCAGGAGGACGGCGACGGCGCCCTCGGCCCCACCCCCGCCGGTCGTGGCCTCGGTCGGGGCCTCGGTGGCGGCGTCGGTCGCAGCCTCCGTGGCGGTCGTGGCCTCGGTGGTGGCATCGGTCGCGGCCTCGCTGCCGTCGCCTTCCGACGCGGTGTCGCCGCCGCAGGCCGCCAGTGCCACCACCATGGTGGTGCCCAGCGCGAGCCCGCGCAGTGCGCGTGACGTGTTCCTCATCATCGTTCCTCTCGGGTTGTCCGCAGCGGTCGGCCGCGGGTCGTGCGGTTGTGGGGTGGTGGGGTTGTGGGGTCGTGGGGTTGTCGCGGTTGGAGGTCGTGGCGGGTCGGCGTGGGTCGGGGTGGGGCCATCACGCGGGCGTCCGTGCGCGGCCGAGGTCGACCCCCATGGGGTCCGACAGCAGCGGTTCCAGCGCGAACTCGGCGGCGCCAACCGCCGAGGCATCGTCACCCAGGCGGGACGCGACCACCCGGACCGGGCTGCGACGGCCCACCAGCGACTTGGTCGCCAGCCGGACGTCGACCTGGTCGACGACGTAGGGGTGCAGCATGGCGTGGAGGTCGCCCAGCACGACCATCCGAGGGTTGAACACGTTGACGATGTTGGCGATGCCGATGGCGAGCCAGTGGGCCGTGCGCCGCATGGCCTCCAGCGCCTGTGCCTCGCCGCGCTCGAGCTCGCCCAGCAGCGCCAGCACCGCGTCGCGCCCGCCGTCCTCCGGATGGCCGGCGCGACGCAGGACCGCCTGCTCGCCCACCAGCAGTTCGAGGCACCCGTTGGCACCGCACCCGCAGCGGGGTCCGTCCGGGTCCACCACCATGTGGCCCAGTTCGCCGGCGTAGCCGACCACGCCGCCCAGGGGACGACCGCCGACCAGCACGCCACTGCCGAGGCCGACCTCGCCGGACAGGTAGACGACGTCGTCGACGCCCACGGCGACCCCGCGCTGGTGTTCGGCCCAGACGCCGGCGTCGCCGTCGTTGGCCAACACGGCCGGGACGTCCAGTCCCAGCCGCTCGAGCAGCAATCGTGGCAGGGGGGTCTGGGTCCAGCCGATGTTGGGGCCCTCGGACACGGTCAGGCTGTGGCGGTGGACCAGCCCGGCGACCGACACGGCGACCGCCGACAGGTGCTGGTCGGGGTCGAGGTCGTCCAGCGCGTGGCGGGCGAGGGCCTCGAGGTCGTCCAGCGTGGGCTCGAGCCCGATCCGCACGCGGGGTCGCTCGAGCCGGTGGAAGGGCAGTCGATGGCCCCCCAGGCCGACGATGCCCGCCCCGATCGAGTCCACCTTGACGTCGATCGTGAGGACGGTGGTGCGCATCGGCTGCACCGACACCAGCGGGGAGGGACGACCGCGACCGCCGGTCGACTGGGGCTCGCCCTCCTCGACCAGTCCGACGTCGGCCAGTTCCTGCACCAGCGTCAGGACGGTGGAGCGGTTGAGCCCGGTCCGCGTGGTGATCTGGGCACGCGTGGCCGGACCCTCGATGTGCAGCATCCGCAGCACCTGCGACAGGTTGCTGCGACGCACGGCATCGGTCGCCATGCCCACATGTGGTCTCGTCGGTCGGGAGGCTTTGTTGTCGATGCCGGCACAATAGCGAGGTGTTGGCCCCATCGCCACCCCGGGGAACCGACGTTCTCGACCCCGGGGATGCACCCCCCTGCCCGGGTGGCCCCTCCAACGTTCGCCCACGCGTCCGTACTGGGGTGACCTGCAACATTTGCGTGCACGCCGGCGTCGATTCGCGCGGGACCATGCCGGACCACCGGGGGAACACCCAACCACCCCGACCGACCACGGGCGCTCCGACCCTGCAGGGCGACACCACGACCACCCGGGGCCCTGCGCGGGCAACACGGCCACGTCGTGGTCCGGGGCCGTGGACCCGTCGCGGGGACCGCTGGTCGCGGCCCCGAGGCCGGTTCCCGCGACACCGGCGCGAGGGGTGCGGGCGCGCTCCGTGCGGTCGATCCCACGACGACGGGGCATGAACGCCCCGGATCAGGTCACTCCGACGAGAAGGCGGCGTCGAAGGAGGATTCGGACGGTTCGATGGCGACGACCTTGCGGATGAACTCCTGGGCGTCGGGGCCGCCGAGCTCACGGTCCATGCCGGCGTCCTCCCACTCCACGGAGATCGGGCCGTCGTAGCCGATGGAGTTCAGCATCCTGATGATGGCCTCCCACGGGACGTCGCCGTGGCCGGTCGACACGAAGTCCCAGCCGCGGCGAGGGTCACCCCACGCGAGGTGGGAACCCAGGCGACCGTTGCGGCCGTTGTCCTGGACCACCGACTCCTTGCAGTCCACGTGGTAGATCCGGTCCTTGAAGTCCCACAGGAAGCCCAACGGGTCCAGGTTCTGCCACATGAAGTGGCTCGGGTCGAAGTTCAACCCGAAGCCGGGACGGTGGTCGATGGCCTCCAGCGTGCGGACCGTCGTCCAGTAGTCGTAGGCGATCTCGGACGGGTGCACCTCGTGGGCGAACCGGACCCCGACCTCGTCGTAGACGTCGATGATCGGGTTCCAACGATCGGCGAAGTCCTGGTAGCCGGCGTCGATGGTGGCCTGCTCGACCGGGGGGAACATCGCGACGTAGTGCCAGATCGCCGACCCGGTGAAGCCGATGACGACGTCGACGCCCAACTTCGCGGCCGCGCGGGCCGTGTCCTGCATGCGTTCGGCGGCGCGCTGTCGCACGCCCTCCGGGTCACCGTCGCCCCAGATGGCGGGCGGCAGGATGTTCTTGTGGCGCTGGTCGATGATGGCGTCGCAGACGGCCTGGCCGATCAGGTGGTTGCTGATGGCGAACGTCTCGAGGCCGTGCTCGGCCAGGATCTCCTTGCGTGAGTCGATGTAGGAGTCGTCCTCCAGGGCCTTGTCGACCTCGAAGTGGTCACCCCAACAGGCGAGCTCGAGGCCGTCGTAGCCCCACTCGGCCGCGCTGCGGCAGATCTCGGTGAAGGGCATGTCGGCGAACTGGCCGGTGAAGAGGGTCACGGGTCGGGACATCGGGTGGTCCTTTCGTGGGCGAAGTCTGGATGTGCGATGGGGCGAGGGTGGCGGACGGGAGCGATGGTTGCAGGTCGCCGACCGCTCCGTGCGGGGCCGCGGCCCCCCCGCCCCGGGGAGGGGGAGACCCCGGGACGGGCAGGTCCGGGACTCGTCAGCTGTCGACGAGTTCGTAGGCCCCCTTGGCGCTGGCGCTGCGCTCGACGGCGTCGAGCACGCGTTGGACGGACAGGGCCTCGTCGAAGGACGGGTGCGGGTCGGTCCCGTCCGCGATCGCCCGCGCGAAGTCGGCGATCTCGTGCACGAAGGTGTGGTCGTAACCCAGCACGTGGCCCGGCGGGTACCACGCCCCCGAGTACGGGTCGGCGCCCTCGGTCGCCAACACCCGCGTGAAGCCACCCGTGGCCGGGTCGGCCGTCGCGTCGTGGATCCACAACTCGTTCATGTCCTCGAAGGCGAAGCGCAGGGCCCCCTTCGAGCCGTACAACTCGATGCCCATGTCGTTCTTGGCGCCGGCGGCGAAGCGGGTCGCCTCGAAGCTGGCCAGGGCACCGGAATGCATCCGGCCGATGAACAACGCCGCGTCGTCCACGGTCACGTCGCCGTACTCCTCACCGCCGGTGCCCGACAACCCGTCGTCGGCGCCACTGGGCAACGGGCGCTGCTCGACGAACGTGTGGGTCATCGCCGACACGCCCTCGATGGTGTCGGCCGTCAGGAACTGGGCGACGTCGATGATGTGCGCGCCGATGTCGCCCAGCGCCCCGGACCCGGCGTGCTCCTTCTGCAGGCGCCAGGCCAGCGGGAACTCGGGGTCCAGCAGCCAGTCCTGGAGGTAGCGGGCACGGATGTGGTGGACCTCCCCCAGCAGGCCGTCGTCGATCAGTTGGCGCGCCAGCGCGATCGCGGGCACGCGCCGGTAGTTGAAGGCGACCATCGACCGGACGCCGTCGGCGCGGGCGGCGGTGGCGGCCGCCACCATCTCCTCGGCTTCGGCCACGGAGTTGGCCAACGGTTTCTCACACAGCACGTGCTTGCCGGCCTCCAGCGCAGCGATTGCGATCTCGGCATGGCTGTCCCCCGGCGTGCAGATGTCGACGACGTCGACGTCGTCACGGGTCAGCAGGGAACGCCAGTCGGTGGTGGACTCGTCCCATCCCAGGCGCTCGGCTGCGGCAGCCGTGCGGTCGGGGTCGCGGCCCGCCACGACGACCCGCCGGGGCCGGAGGGCAGGCTGGAACACCGCGTCGACGTTGCGCCACGCATGTGAGTGGGTCCGGCCCATGAACGCGTGGCCGACCATGCCGATGCCGAGGGTGGGTCGCATCCGGCCTCCTGTCTGTGGCCGGCGTCACCGGGACGGTGTCGCCGTGGTCGTGCGGAGCCGGTGTGGCCACGTGGCCACACCGGTGGTCCGTCGTCCGGGAGTCATGACGCTCCGGGACGACGGACCGGTCGTCAGGACTCGAAGCCCAGCGGCAGGTACTCCTCGACGTTGTCGGCCGTCACCACGGCGGAGAAGGTCGTGATGGAGGCCGGCACCTCCAGTTCCACCAGCGAGTCCATGCCCTTGCCCTGCGCGATCAGGCGGGCCATGTTGATACCCGACCCCGCCATGGTCGGCGAGTACAGCACCGTCGCCTCCAGGACCGAGTTGCCCTCCTGGATCTCTCGCATGGCATTGGCCGAACCTGCGCCACCGACCATGAAGAACTCGTCGCGACCGGCCTCGTCGATGGCGGCCAGGACGCCGATGCCCTGGTCGTCGTCGTGGTTCCAGATGGCGTCGATCTCGCCCTCGGCCTGCAACAGGTTGGCGGTGACCTGCTGGCCGGACTCGACGGTGAACTCGGCGGCCTGGCGTGCCGTCACCGAGAAGCCATAGGTGTCGAGTGCGTCGGCGAAGCCCTGCGAACGGGCCTGGGTCAGGGGCAGGTTGTCGATGCCGGCGATCTCGGCGATCACCGGGTTCTCGACACCCTCGTCGGTCAGGCGCTGGCCGATGTAGTTGCCGGCGCTGACACCCATGCCGTAGTTGTCCCCACCGATGTAGGAGCGGTAGGCCTGGGGCGAGTCGAAGATCCGGTCGATGTTGACCACCGGGATCCCGGCCTCCATCGCCTGTGTCGCGACGTCGGTCAGGGCAGCGCCGTCGAACGGCAGGATGGCCAGCACGTCGACACCCTGGTTGATCAGGGTCTCCACCTGGGCGATCTGGTCGTTGACGTCATTGGTGCCCTCCGTCGCCACGAAGGTCACGTCGTCGAAGGACTCGGCGGCCTTGGCCGCGTTGTCGGTCACCGCGGCGATCCAGCCGTGGTCGGCGGCCGGCGCAGAGAAGCCAATGGTGACGGCGGGCCCGGAATCCTGGGCCACCGCCTCGGTCGACGTGTCGCCGGTGGCCTCACCCGTGGCGGCGGCCGCGGTGGTTGCCGCGGGCTCGGGCTCGGCCTCGTTGCTGGTGCAGGCCGCGAGGACGCTGATCGCGCCGAAGGCTCCCGCACCCCGCAGGAGGTTGCGTCGGGACAGGTTCTGTGGTGCATCACTCATTCAGGTGCTCCTGGGTTGCCCGGCGTCGCCGGGAGGTGTGTGTGGGTGGGTCGGTCGGTGCGTCGGGTGTCGAACCCCACGAGTTCGGCGATCACGAGTGGGCGGCGGCGTCGGACCCACGCTGGGCGCGGGCCTGCAGCAGCACGGCCAGGACGATGATGACGCCCTTGGCGATGTTCTGGATGTCGGTGGTCAGGTTGTTGAGGACGAAGATGTTGGTCATGACGGTGAAGACCAGCACGCCCAGGATGGTGCCCACGATGGTGCCGCGACCACCGGCCAGGCTGGTGCCGCCGATCACGACGGCGCCGATGGCGTCCAGTTCGTAGAGCTCACCGTGGGTCGACGAACCGGTGGTCGTGCGGGCCACGATCATGATCGCCGCGATGCCACAGGCCAGGCCCGACAGCCCGAACAGCCACATCGTGTGGCGCTTGACGTTGATGCCGGCCAGGCGGGCGGCCTCGCCGTTGCCGCCGACGGCGAACGTGCGTCGGCCGAAGGTGGTGCGGTTGAGCAGCACCCAACCGATCGCGGCGACCAGGATCAGCATCACGACCAGGTTGGGCACACCGAACACGTCGCCGTTGTTGAGACTGCGGAACGCGCTCACCTCGACGACCTGAGTCTGGCCCCCGGAGATGTACTGGGCGAGGCCGCGCGCGGAGACCAGCATGGCCAGCGTCGCGATGAACGACACGATCTTGCCGTAGGCGATCAGGACGCCGTTGACCAGGCCCGTGGCCGTCCCGACCAGGATGAAGGCCGTCAGCATCCCCCCAAGGCCCATGTTCTGCGACGCCAGGGTGGTGCCCCAGACGGAGGCCAGCGCGACGATCGCGCCGACCGACAGGTCGATGCCCCCACCGATGATGACGAAGGTCATGCCGACCGAGACGACGCCGATGACGGCAGCCGACTTCAGGATCGTCAGGAAGTTGTTGGCGTCGAGGAAGTTCTCGGGCGCCGTCAGCCAGCCGGTGACGAAGGCCAGCACCAGCACGGCGACCAGGCCGAGGTTCTGGAGGCCGGTCAGGCGATCCCCGAGCGAGATGCTCGAACTGCCCGAGGTGCTCTCCGGGTCGAGCGTGGTGGCGGTGTCATTCATCGCTGGCTGCTCCCGGGGTCGACGCGGCGGCGTCGGGGTCGGACGATTCGTCAGGTGCGGGGTCAGGTGAGGCGGGAGCCTTCGTATCAAGGCCGCTGCCGGGGTCGTCGAGGACATGGGTCGTGTTCTCCATGATCACGTCGAGGACGTCGTGCTCCTCCAGCACGCCGGCCTCGGCCTCCTGGATGATGCGCCCGTCGGCCACGACCAGGACGCGGTCGGCCAGCCCGAGCACCTCCGGGACC
>JAGXFT010000127.1 GCA_024637135.1 Nitriliruptorales bacterium
ACTGGGCCGCTGCCGCGATCGCCGACGGGGACGACCCGGACTCGGCCCACGCAGCCGCCGAGGCCACCGTCGCCTTCTACACCACGATCCCCGACACCCCCGACGAGGGTTGAGTGGACGGGGTCTTCGAGGCACTCGGTGCGCCGATGCGACGACGCATCCTGGCGGTACTGTCGACCGGCGAACAACCGGCAGGCACCGTCGTGGCCACCGTGCAGGAACAGGTGGCGATCTCGCAGCCGGCCGTGTCGCAACACCTCAAGGTCCTGCGCGACGCCGGACTGGTCACCGTGCGTGCCCAGGGGACGAGTCGGATCTACGCCCTGGACGAGGCGGGGGTGGCGGCCGCACGCGCATGGCTGGCCGCCCTGACCGAGCCACTCGCCGCGTTCACGCAGCCGCTGGACGCGCTGGCGACGGAGGTCGCCCGTGGCCGCCGTGCCCGCCGGCCCGCACCCACCACCGACGCAGCCGACGTCCGCACCGCCTGACCCGACGGGTCGTGTCCGAGCCACCCGCGGTCCCCCACGCGCCCGGATGAACGCCGTCGAGAAAAGAGTTTCCGCGGCGGTGAACCGTCCACGGGGGTGCGTGCGAACACCCGTGCAGTGGCCGGCACCTCGTCGGCCCACGGACAAGGGAGCACCTCCATGATGGCAACCATCACCACGACCACCAAGCTGCTGATCGCCCTCGCGGCCATGATCGCCGCGATGCTGGCCGTCAACGTGATGCCGGCCTCCGCCGCGCACTGCACCGACAACGGCGGCCCGGGCAACTCCGACTTCGCCGCCCACGTCCGCGCGAACGCCGGCAACAACGGCCACAACGAGGGCGATCACCAGGGCTGGAGCTCCTGCGAGGAACAGGCTCGCAGCGGCGGTCGCAACTGATCGCACGCACCACCAGCACCACCGACCCGGGCCCGCCGACATGGCGGGCCCAGGTTCGTGCGGGGGCAGGTCAGCCGCGCACGGTGGCGTCGTCCGGGGCGGGAATCGGCAGGCCGTCGATGCTCTCGCGGTTGCGATCGGCCCGGTAGGCCGCCAGCCCGTCGGGCCCACGGCGGTCGGCCCACGCGACCAGGGTGCGACGTTCCTCCACCAGGTCCATGACCGGGACCGCGTACCCGCACGATGTCTGTACCCACTCCACGTCGCACACGATGACCTGGCGCGCACCGGCCGGCATCGGGAGGTCGACGTCCAACCCGTGCGACCCGGTCGGCAGGACCCGGCCACGACCGTAGGCACGCAAGATCAGCGGCTTGCGCCCGAAACTGCACCACATCATCGTCAACCGACCGTCGGCCTGGACGTGCGCCGCGGTCTCGTTGCCGCTGCCCGTCAGGTCGACGTAGGCGATCGTGGACGCATCCACCACCCGGACCGTGTCGTTGCCCTTGGGCGACGGGTTGACGCGACCGTCGGGCGGCGCGGTCGCCACGAAGAACATCGGCTGGGCCGCGATGAAGTCGCGGTGATCGTCACCCAGCCGCTCGAAGAAGCTCGCCATGTCGATTCCTCCCGGGGCACGCTGACCCCCGATACGCCCGCCTGCACCCGCCCGACGGCCGGTCACAGCACCGGCACCCACTCACGGAACTCGCGTCGGAACAGGGCACGTACGGGTGCCGCGGGACCGTGGCGGTGGCGCAGCACGTCCAGCCCGGTCGCCACCGCCAGGTCGGTGCAGGCGGCCGGCACCGACACCGACAACCCGTCGACGCTGCGTTGGAGGTCGTCGAGGTGGACGACCTGTTCCACGATCCGGGTCACGAGGTAGTCCTCCAACCGGATCGACAACCCGCCGAAGGTCGCCACCAGCCGATCGGGATCCTCGGCCGGGATCCGTTCGGCCAGGTCGGCCAACCGCGCCCGCGCCGACCGGACGAGGTGGTCGTGGCCCACCGCCCCGACGGCCGCACCACGGTTGCGGACCGCGGCATGGTCGTCGTCACCCAGTGCGTCCGTCAGTTCGGCGAAGTAGGCGCCCGCGCTCGCGAAGTCGGCCGTCCCGACGGCCGGGTCCCCGTCGAGGTAGTCACCGACCACCCACACCGCCCCGCGGGCGAGGTGGCCGGCCAGGCTCGACACCGTCTGGTCCGCCAACACCGACGGCCGGTCCCATGCGGCCGCCACGGCCGGGTCCGCCAGTGCCTCCACCACCGCGCTGGCACCGGCGACCCACGCCTGGGCCACGTCGGCGCCGTCGCCGGCGGGACCATGCGAGTCGCCCGTGGATGCCGTCGGGGCCGCTGCAACGGCGATCGACGCGTCGTGCTCACCGACCTGGTGCAGCCACCGTGCCTCCTTCTGTCCCGGCGCCCGCCCCAGTTCGGCGACCATGGCCGGCTCACGGTTGGCCAGGGCGGACAGCACCGTCGCCACCGCGTCCACGTCCGGGAAGTCGTGCAACCGTTGGGTGCGGGTGCGCAGTTCGCCGACGGTCTGGGCACCTCGCAGCAACAGCACGGCCAGCACCGCAGACTCGCCGTCGTCCAGGTCCCACACCTCGGGCATGGCATGGCGGAACTTGGTGACCCGGTCCCCCGGGTTGCGCACCGGCCGTGCCAACCGCCGGTCACGCAACGACAGCAACGCGGACTCGACCTGCTGCTCGCCGACGTCCATCACGGGGACTCGGCTGGTCGACTGGTTGCAGGCGTTGCGCAGCGCATTGCGGGTCAGCGGGTAGGCCCCGGGGGTCGTCGCCTCCTTCTCGACCAGGCAGCCCAGGACGCGAACCTCGATCGCGGACAGGTCGGACGTGGCGGCGGCGGGCGCGCTCACGACTCCCGCAGCCGTTGCTCGACCCGCTCGACCTTGGCGCGGAGTTGCCCGGTGTGGCCGGGGCGGATGTCAGCCTTGAGGACCAGCCCGACACGTGACGACGTGACCGCGACCGCCTCGACCGCCTGCTTGACGACCGCCATCACCTCGTCCCACTCCCCCTCGATGTTGGTGAACATCGCGTTGGTCTCGTGCGGCAGGCCGGATGCGCGCACGACGCGGATCGCCTCGGCGACGCCCGCGGACACGGACCCGTCGCCGTCGGAGGAGGGGGAGATGCTGAAGGCAACGATCATGGCCGCCACGCTAGTACCACCGTGCCGGCACGACCGCGTCGACCGACGTCGGGACTCACCCGGCGAGGTCGTCGATCCACGACGCCAGGTCCACGTCCTTGTCGGTGACCGAGGAACCGGCGTCGTGGGTGACCAGCGACACCGCGACCGATCCCCACGAGACCGTCATGTCCGGATGGTGGTTGCGGCGCTGTGCCTCCAGCGCGATCTGCACGGTCAGCGCCATCGCGGTGCCGTAGTCGTCCACCTCGAAGGTCCGGCTGATGCCGTCCTCGCCGACCTCCCAGTCGGGCAGTTTCGTACGGACGTCGTCGAGGTCCATGGTCGTTTCCTGTCGCGGTGGATGGTCGTGTCGGGGCGGGGGTACCGGTCCATCGTGGCGAGGCGGACCCGGGTCGGGCAATGGCAGGTCGGACGAGACCGACCTCGGGCGGGTCAGCCGCGACCGTCCATCGCCTCGGCCAGTTCCTGGTCGATGCCGGCGCGCTCGGCGCCGACGGTCGTGGAGTCGCCGTGACCGGTGTGGACGGCGGTGTCGTCGGGAAGCGACAGCAGCTGGTCCCGGATCGAGGCCAGGATCAACGGCTTGCTCGAGAACGACCGCCCGGTCGCGCCGGGACCACCCTGGAACAGCGTGTCGCCCGAGAACACCTGTCCCCCGTCGCCGTCGACCAGCACACACGATCCTGGCGAGTGCCCGGGCGCATGGCGCACGACCAGTGACCCGCCGGCGACGTCGATCTCCAACCCGTGGGACAGGTCGCCGTCGGGGTCGCGGGCCGGGTGGACGACGTCCCACAGCATCCGGTCCTCGGGGTGGAGCCAGATCGGGGCCCCAACGGCGTCGGCCAGGTCGGCGGCGGCGTTGACGTGGTCGTTGTGCCCGTGCGTGCACACGATGGCCACGACGGTGCGGTCGCCGATCGCGTCGATGATCGGGGCGGCGTCGTGGGGGGCGTCGACGACCACCACCTCGGTGTCGTCGCCGACCAGCCAGACGTTGTTGGTGACGTCGAAGTCCTCGCCGTCCAGCGAGAAGACCCCGTCGACCTCGACCAGTTCGCGTGACAGCATCGTCAGGCCCCCTCACGCATCGACACGACCGAGCGTAGGACCTCGCCGCGTTCCATCTTGTGGAAGGCCTCCTCGACGTCGTCGATGCCGATCACCTCGGACACGAACCCGTCGAGGTCGAAGCGGCCCTGCTGGTACAGCGACACGAGCATCGGGAAGTCACGTTCGGGCAGGCAGTCGCCGTACCACGACGGCTTGAGCGCACCGCCGCGACCGAAGAAGTCGATCATCGGGATGTCGGGCAGTCCCATGTCGGGGGTGGGAACGCCGACCTGCACGACCGTGCCGGCCAGGTCGCGGGCGTAGAAGGCCTGCTTGAGGACCTCGGGGTGGCCGACTGCCTCGACGACGATGTCGACGCCGTTGCCGTCGGTGAGGTCGCGGATGGCCTCGACCGGGTCGCCCTCACCGGCGTTGACGGTGTGGGTGGCGCCGAAGCCCTTGGCCCATTCGAGCTTGGTGTCGTCGAGGTCGACGGCGATGATCGTGTGGGCCCCGACCAGGGCCGCGCCGGCGATGGCGGCGTCACCGACCCCGCCGCAACCGAACACCGCGATCGAGTCGTTGCGGGTCACGCCACCGGTGTTGACGGCGGCACCGAACCCGGCCATCACGCCGCAGCCCAGCAACCCGACCGCTTCCGGCCGGGATTCCGGCACCTTGGTGCACTGCCCCGCCGCGACCAGTGTCTGTTCCGCGAACGCACCGATGCCCAGTGCCGGCGACAGTTCGGTGCCGTCGGCCAGGGTCATCTTCTGGGTGGCGTTGTGGGTGTTGAAGCAGTTGCGGACATCGCCCTTGCGACAGGCCCGGCACTCGCCGCACACGGCCCGCCAGTTGAGCACGACGAAGTCCCCCGGCGCGACGTTGGTCACGTCGTCGCCGACCGACTCCACCACGGCCGCGGCCTCGTGGCCCAGCAGGAACGGGAACTCGTCGTTGATCCCACCCTCGCGGTAGTGGAGGTCGGTGTGGCACACGCCGCAGGCCTGGACGGTGACGCGGGCCTCGCCGGGACCCGGGTCGGGGACGATGATGTCGACCACCTCGACCGGTTCACCCTTGGCGCGTGCGATGACACCCTTGACGGTGTTGGACATGCTGGACGACTCCTCGAAGGCTGATGGGACCGCCGACGAGCAGCCCACCGCCCAGCCTAACGATGGCCCGACCGGCCAGTCAGCCGCGGCTCCGTCGTCGCCAGCGGCGACTCGGGCAAGCCGGGGCGCGGCGAAACCCGGGAAGGTCAACCCGGGGTTGGCGTTCCCGGGTGTGTCGCGATCCCGGCGCCGAACGCGTCGTCGGTGGCCAGGAGCAGGTCCGAGTCGATGCGGGGTCCATCGTCGAGGACCCGTGACGCCGCCAGCGGCGACTCGGGCAAGCCGGGGCGCGGCGAAACCCGGGAAGGTCAACCCGTGGCGATGAAGGTGTGCTCGCCGCCGTACACGCGGACCTGGGTGCCGTTGGACATCTGGTCCGCCAGCCACAGGATGTCGGTACGCGACACCCGGGTGCAGCCGTGGCTGGCCGGGTACGACGGCACGCTGTTGGACCCGTGGATGGCCCAGCCCTTGTAGAAGTAGAGCGGGTCGTACAGCGAGCCCAGGTCGGCCTCGCGCAGGCCGGTGATGCGGCGCTCGATCACGAAGTCGCCGACCGGCGTCAGCGCGGTCGCGGTGTCGCCGTCCTTCTGGTCGTACTCCTCGCCGTTGCCGCTGCTGGTCGGCATGGTGCGGATGCGCTCGCCGCCCTTGACGACGTGGATGACCTGCAGGGTGAGGTCGATCTCGATCCGTTTGCCGTTGCCGCCCTTGAGCGTGGGCGTGACGGGGCTGACCAGGTGCGCCGACGTCTGCGGGCCCAGTGACCCGTCGGCCGAGATGCCCTCCACCTTCTGGAAGGCGGTCAGGGCGGTGCGGAACGAGTCGGTCGTCTTGCCGTCGGCCTTGCCGCCGAAGTAGCGCAGGTCCTTCAGGACCCGCTGCGCGGCCTTGACCGACAGCACGCCACCCTCCGGGAGGTCGTCGGCGTCGTCCGCGGGCTCGGGCGGCGGCGGCTTCGGGCGCGCGTCGTCGGAGGCCAGCGCGGCCGTGGTGTTGGGACCGACCTTGCCGTCGACCTTCAGCCCGTTGACGGCCTGGAAGTCCTTGATGGCCGCCAGCGTCATCGGGCCGACGTCGCCGTCGATGCCCCCGGTGTAGTAGCCCAGGTCCGTGAGCGTGGTCTGGACCTCGCGGGCCTTCTTCTCGGCCGCCTCGGCCTTGCGACGGGCCTCCTCCTCGGCCGCGACGCGGGCCGCCTCTTCCTCCGCGGCCTTCTGGGCGGCGGCCTCCTCGGCGGCCTTCTCCGCGGCGGCTTCCTCGGCCGCCTTCTCCGCCGCTTCGCGGTCTGCTTCCTCGGCCGCCAGGCGTTCCGCCTCGGCCGCGGCCTCCTCGGACGCCCGTGCAGCCGCTTCGGACTCGGACGCGGCCTGGGCCTCGGACGCGGCGGCGGCGGACGCCGACGCGGCAGCATCCGTCCCGACCCCGTCGACGGCCGGTTCCTCGGCGGTCAGGGGATCGACGTCGGTGGCCGTCGACAGCGGTGCACAGGCCGACAGGAGCAGGACCGCGACCAGCAGGCTGGGCGCGTGGCGCGAGGTGAACGACATGGGGGCGGGACCTCTTGGAGCCAGGAGCTCGGGTGGCGGGAACGAGTGAGGATATCGACCGCGCAACGACCACGGTCGTTGCGCGGTCGACGACCTCGGCCGTTGCCGCGAGCCGCCACTTCAGCAGCCGCGACTAGAGGATCGGGGGCTGGTCCGGGCCGCCGGGGACGAAGCTGTTGCGTCCGCCGTGGAGCTTCACCTGGATCCCGTTCGGCACACGGTCGAACAGCCACGAGGCGTCGGACCGGGGCAGCCGCACGCACCCGTGACTGGCCGGGTACGACGGCACGCTGTTGGAGCCGTGCAGGGCCCACCCGTGGAAGAAGTACATCGGGTTGTACATGCCGCCCAGCGCGCCCTCGCGAAGCCCGGCGATGCGACGCTCGATCGTGAAGGTGCCGCGCGGCGTCAGCGCCTCGACCCCGCCCACGCCGTCGACGTAGAAGGTCTCGCCGTTGCCGGAACTGGCATTCATGGTCCGCACGCGGGAGCCACCCTCGATGAGGTGCACGACCTGGCGGTCGAGGTCGACCTCGATGCGGGTGCTGTTGCCCCCGACCAGGATGGGGCTGCGCGGGTCGGCCAGCGCGGCCGCGGTGTTCGGACCGAGTTGGCCGTCGGCCGACAGCCCGTTGACCTTCTGGAAGGCCATCAGGGCCGACGTCATGGAACCGCCCCAGTAACCCAGGTCGCGCAGGCGTTGTTCGGCGCGTGAACTGCTGATCGTCACGGTCGATCCGGTGTTTCCATCGCCCGAGTCAGCGGCCGAGTCGGACCCCGAGTCGTTGCCGTCGTCCGACTGGTCCTGGGCCCGGCTCGCGGCAACTGCGGCCGTCACCGCGTCGTCGTCGGCCAGTGCCCCGCTGGTGCGGGGACCGACGACCCCGTCGACCGACAGGCCGTTGGCGGCCTGGAAGGCCCGGATGGCCGCCTGCGACGCCGACCCGATGTCGCCGTCGATCGATCCGCGGTAGAAGCCCAACTCCGCCAGGCGTTCCTGCAGGTCCTCGTTCGCCTCGCGCTCCGCCCGCGCCTCGGCCGCGACCCGCTCGACTTCCTCCGCCGCTTCCTTCTCCGCCGCCTCCTGCTCGGCGGCATCCTCCGCGGCCGCCTCCTCCGCAGCCTTGGTGGCGGCGGCTTCCGAGGCCGCCTCCTCGGACGCCGCCTCGGACGCGGCGGCCTCGGATGCGACCCGCTCGGCCTCCGATGCGGCTGCCTCCGATGCGGCGGCCTCGGACGCGGCGGCCTCGGCGGCGAGGCGGTCGGCCTCGGACTGGGCTTCGGCGACCTCGTCGATGGTCGGCGAGGCGGTCGATGCCGCCGTCGCCGTCACGGTGGGAGCGGCAACCTCGGTCGCACCGACCCCGTCGCAGCCAGTCAGCGCGAGGCCGGCGACGGCGAGCAGGGCGAGGGCACGTCGGCGAGTGTCCATGGTGGCGTCCGGGTGGAGTCGGGGAGACGGTCAGGGTAGGCCACGACGGGGGCGCGATGCCGTGACGTGCGGCCGGTCAGAACGAACGCCGCGGGTTGCGATCGATGCCGTCGATGGAATCGCGGACCCGCTGGAGGTGGGCCAGCGTGTTGGCCGACCACCAGCACCACAGGGCGACCTCGGCGACCATCACGGTCACCCCGATGCCCATCACGTTGTCCAGCGGCGGCAGCCGGCGGGCCGAGAGCATGGCCCCGAACGACAGCAGCGTGGTCCACCCCAGCACGAAGTCGACCAACAGCAGCAGTCGGGCGATCACGCGGAACACGATTTCCTGCGACCGCATCATGCCTGCCACCGGATCGGCGACCGGTCCTTCCCGTGACCGGACGGGGTCTGTAGCCTAGGCAGCGACAACTGCAGACGCCAGCTCACACGGGAGAGTTCGGGGCCGATCCGCGACACGCGGCGGACCCCGGCGCCGAAGGGGCAATCACCTCCCACCAAACTCACAGGCACCCGGACCGGGTGGGCGCGGCAACTCTGGAAAGTGGCCACCACGGTGGCCCGCCGACGGTGCAACCCGTCCCACGGCACCACCGCGGGGCGGGGAACCTCTCAGGCCCCACGATCGGGCGACCGACACGGGTGACGACAGAGCGGGAGGCCCACGACTCGACGTCGCTGGACCCACCTGTCGTCCGGAGCACCCATGGCCACCACCGACACGACTCCAACTTCTTCCCCGAACGGCCCGGACGACCTCCGGCGCACGCCGCTGCACGACCACCACGTGGAGGCCGGTGCCCGGATGGTCGACTTCGCCGGCTGGTCGATGCCGGTCAGCTACGACTCCGCGCTGGACGAACACCTCCACACTCGCGCCGCCGCCGGCCTGTTCGACGTCGGGCACATGCTGCCGATCGACCTGCACGGTGCCGGTGCGGCGGCCGCGCTGGAGGCGCTGACCCCGTCGTCGGTTTCCTCGCTGACCACCGGGCGGTCCCGCTACCTGGTACTGACCAACGACCACGGCGGGGTGGTCGACGACCTGATCGCGACCCGTGTGGCCGACGACCACGTCCGGGTCGTCGCCAATGCTGCGCGCGCCCAGGTCGACCTCGACCACCTCACCACCGCGACCCCGGACGACGTCGAGGTCCGGGCCCGGCCGGACCTGGGCGTGCTCGCGCTGCAGGGACCCGCAGCCGCCGCCGTGCTGGCCGACCTGGGCGAGGACATCGACGACCTGCGCTTCCTTGACGGACGCCCGACCACGCTGGGCGCCCCGACCGGCGAGCCCGTCGACGCGTGGTTGTCCCGCGGGGGCTACACCGGCGAGGACGGCATCGAGGTCATCGCCGACGGGCCCACGCGGGCCCGCCTGGCCGACCTGCTGCTGGCCGACGAACGGGTCCGCTGGGTCGGGCTGGCCGCGCGGGACTCGCTGCGGCTGGAGGCCGGGCTGTGCCTGTACGGCAACGACCTGGACGAGGACACGACCCCGATCGAGGCCGGCCTGATCTGGACCATCCCGAAGGCCGCCCGCAGCGCACCGTCCTGTCCCGGTGGCGACGTCCTGGCCGCCCAGGTCGCCGACGGTCCGCCCCGCCGGCTGGTCGGCCTGGCCGTCACCGGTCGACGGCCCGTCCGCCCCGGGGCCGCGCTGTCGCGCGACGGTGACCCGATCGGCCACGTCAGTTCCGGGGGGTGGGGGGCCAGCGTCGACGCCCCGGTCGCCATGGGCTACGTCGCCGGCGACCATCCCACGGGCACCGACCTGGTCGCCGACGTCCGCGGCCGCGACGTCGCCGTGACCGTCGTCGACCTCCCCCACGTCCCCCACCACTACCGCCGCTGACGCCGCCCCGCCGCCTGACCGGCCGATCCCGGAGATCCCGATGACCGCCACCCTTCCCGCGCGCGACACCGTCACGGCAACCGCCGTGCCGGCCGGGTTCGCCCGCCGCCACATCGGCCCCGACGACGATGCCGTGGCCACCATGCTGGACCGCCTGGGCCTGGCGTCGCTGGACGACGTGATGACGTCGGCACTGCCGGCCGGGATCGACCACCGGGGTCGTGACCACCTGCCCGACGCCCGGTCCGAGGCCGACGTCCTGGCCCTGCTGCGTGCACGCGCGGACAGCAACCGCCCCGGCACCCCGCTGATCGGCATGGGCTACCACCCGACCACCACGCCGGCCGTCGTCCGGCGAAACGTGCTGGAGAACCCGGCCTGGTACACGGCCTACACGCCCTACCAGGCCGAGATCTCCCAGGGTCGGCTGGAGGCGCTGCTGCACTTCCAGACGATGGTCACCGACCTGACCGGACTGGACGTCGCCAACGCCTCGCTGCTGGACGAGGCCACCGCGGCCGCCGAGGCCGTCGGGCTGGCCCACCGGGCGCTGCGGGGCGCGCGTGACGTCGTCGCGATCGACCTCGACGTCCACCCCCAGACCCGGGCGGTCGTCGAGACCCGCGCCCGCGGGCTGGGCATCGAGGTGCGTCCGGTCGACCTCGACGTCGACGACCCGGCGACGGTGCTGGCCGACACCTTCGGGCTGGTGGTGCAGGAGCCGGGCTCGTCGGGCCAGGTCCGTGACGTGTCGGCGTGGACCGCTGCCGCCGCCGAGGCCGGTGCGCTCGCCATCTCCTGTTGCGACCTGCTGGGCCTGCTGTTGCTGGAGGCCCCCGGCGACCGCGGCTTCGACATCGCGGTGGGGTCGACCCAGCGCTTCGGCGTGCCGATGTGGTACGGCGGGCCCCACGCCGGGTTCATCGCCGTGCGCGACGCCCACCGGCGGATCCTGCCGGGCCGACTGGTCGGCGTGTCGGTGGACGCCGACGGCAACGCCGGGTTGCGGCTCGCGCTGCAGACCCGCGAACAGCACATCCGCCGCGAGCGGGCCACCTCCAACATCTGCACCGCGCAGTCGCTGCCGGCGATCGCGGCGGTGTCCTACGCCATCTTCCACGGCCCGGCCGGGCTGGCCGCGATCGCCCGTCGGGTCCACGACACCACCACCGTGCTCGTCGCGAACCTCCGGGCGATGGGGCTGACCGTCCAGACGACGCGTTGGTTCGACACGGTGACGGTCGAGGTCGGCGACGCGGCGGCCGTGCACGCCGCCGCACGGGCCGACGACCTGGAGTTGCGCGAGGTCGACGACACCCGGGTCGGGATCAGCTTCGGCGAGGACGCCGGGGCCACGCTGGTCGACCGGGTCGTGGCGGCGGTCGCGACCGGGCTGGGCCGCGACGTCCCGACCGACGTCGTCGTCGCGGACTCGCCGCTGGCGGACCTGTCCGAGCGCGACGTCCTCGCCCATGCGATCTTCAACGACCACCAGTCCGAGACCGAGTTGATGCGGCTGCTGCGACGCTGGTCGGACCGCGACCTGGCGCTGGACCGGACGATGATCCCGCTGGGGTCGTGCACGATGAAGCTCAACGCCGCGGCCGAACTCGAACCGATCTCGTTCCCCGGCTTCGCCGACCTCCACCCGTTCGTCCCGCGCGAGCGGGCCGCCGGGCTGCACGAGGTCATCGACGACCTGCAGACCTGGCTGGCCGAGCTGACCGGGTTCGCACGGGTGTCGTTGCAACCCAACGCCGGGTCCCAGGGCGAGTTCGCCGGGCTGGTCGCGATCAAGCGCTGGCACGAGGCCAACGGCGATGACGACCGCACGGTCGTGCTGATCCCCGCCTCGGCCCACGGCACCAACGCAGCGTCGGCGGCCATGGCCGGGATGGACGTCGAGGTCGTGGCCTGTGACGACGCCGGCAACGTCGACGTCGAGGACCTGCGGGCCCGTTGCGACGCCCACCGCGACGACCTCGCCGCCCTGATGGTGACCTACCCGTCGACCCACGGCGTGTTCGAGGACGCCATCACCGACGTGATCGACCTGGTCCACGACGCCGGTGGTCAGGTCTACCTCGACGGCGCCAACCTCAACGCCCTGGTCGGCTGGGTCCGCCCGGGTGACCTGGGCGCGGACGTGGCCCACCTGAACCTGCACAAGACCTTCGCGATCCCGCACGGCGGTGGCGGCCCGGGCGTCGGCCCGATCGGGGTCGCCGACCACCTCGTCGACCACCTCCCCACCCACCCGGTGGTGGCCCCGTCGGTCGGTGACGCCGGGACGATCTCGGCGGCACCGTGGGGCTCGGCCGGGATCCTGCCGATCTCGTGGGCCTACATCGCCATGATGGGCCGCGAGGGACTGCAGGCGGCGACCGCCGTGGCCGTGCTGGCCGCCAACGACCTCGCCGACCGACTGGCCGACGACTTCCCGGTGCTGTACCGGGGTGGCAACGGCCGGGTCGCGCACGAGTGCATCCTCGACCTGCGTGCGATCACGGCCGCGACCGGTGTCACCAATGAAGACGTCGCCAAGCGCCTGATCGACTTCGGCTTCCACGCCCCCACCATGTCGTTCCCCGTACCGGGGACCCTGATGGTCGAACCCACGGAGTCCGAGTCGCTGGAGGAACTGGACCGGTTCGTGGTCGCCATGGCGACGATCCGAGCCGAGATCGACGCAGTCGCGGACGACCGGATCGCGGTCGAGGACTCGCCGTTGCGCCACGCTCCCCACACGGTCGCGGTGGTCACCGCCGACGACTGGGACCGGGCCTACCCACGCTCGCAGGCCGCGTTCCCGGCCGGCCGCGACGCCGTGGGCCCGGGCGGCGTCGACAAGTACTGGCCCCCGATCGGCCGCATCGACAACGCCTCGGGCGACCGCAACCCGATCTGTGCCTGCCCACCCCTGACCGAGTGGCAGGACTTGGTCTGAGCGAGTCGCTCGCCGATCGCGACGACCACCTCGGCGGCACGTCCGACGTCCATCGTTCGGCGCCACGGCATGCGGCCACCAGGCCAGGCCCCGGACGGGTCAGCCGCCGCGGTGGATGGGGAACCGACGGTCGTCCAGCAGGTCGACCGGGCGGTCCTCCAGGCACGCGAACACGATCCGGAAGGTGTTGATCGACGTCAGGTCGTCGGGCACCTCGACGTCGTCGCAGGCCTGTGGCAACCGGATCGCGCTCAGGATCGAGAAGTACATGTCGTCGTCCAGCGTCACCCCGCCGTCCTCGTCGTAGTCGATGCCCAGGCGGGGGCCGTGGTCTCCCTGGATCACGATCACCGGGTCCGGATCCACGGCCAGGATGGCGTCGACGGACTGTTGGAGGCGTCGGTCCAGGCAGGCGACCGCGTCGCCGTACTCGGGCCCCTCCCCCCATCCCGACAGTTCCATGTCGACGTCGCGCAGCTCGCAGTCGGCGTCGCGCAGCAACGGCGGGTGCGGGTTGAGGAGGTGGATGAAGTTCCAGGTCGGTCGGTCCCCCGGCTGGTTGGCCAGGACCTCGCGCGTCACCCACAACGGGTCGTTGGCGGTGGCGACCGCCGCCGACGACGAGTCGTCCACGACCACGTCGACCAGCGGCGTCATCGACGCCAGCGCCACGGTCGTGTCGTCCACCGGCCCGTTGCCACCGAGGCACCAGTCCTCGCGGCCGGAGCACTGACTGCCACTCCACAACCCGGGCCAGGTGTGCAGGTAGGCGTAGTCGTTGGCCAGGAAGATGTCGCTGGTGAGGTTGTCGCCCTGCAGGCGGGCGAAGAACGGGTCGGGGAATGGCTCCTCGCGACCCTCGTAGCCGTAGTCCATCTCCAGGGTCGACGACACCGACAGGTTCGTGAACGGGTAGTTGGACTCGGCGTGCTCGGAGACCCGGAAGCCGTCGGCGCGCAGGGCGGCCAGGAACGGGTCCGGGTCGACGTGGGTGCGGGCGCGCAGGAACTCCGGGCCGGCGTGCCCGTCGAGCACGAAGAAGTACACGTTCGGGGTCCGGGCCAACACCGGCAGGTCGGCAACCACGACGTCCACGCCCTCCTCGTCGGCGCTCGCCGGCGACCCCGCAGTGGCCAGCACGAGTTGGGTCAGCGGTTGGATCAGCAGCGCCGGCCCCAGGATCGCCACGAACACCTGGATGCCGTGTCGCCGAGCCAGCCACCACGCCAGCGCGGCCACGACCACGGCCACGACCACCCACCACGCCGTGTCGAGCAGGGACAGCCCGAGGGCCTCGTTGAGCGCCGACGTGGCCGGGAACCGATAGGCGAGCACCACCAGCGCCACCACCACGACTGCGGTGCGACGCGCGGTGATCGGGCCCCGGATTCGGGCCATCGTGACGACGCCCAGCCCGGCCACGGCCGTGATCCCGAGCCAGGCCACGACCGTGTCCACCCGGACCTGCTCGCCGACGTTCACCGCCAGCAGGCTCAACCCCGGCAGTGCCGCGACGGCCACCACCGACAGGGCCAGCGGCCACACTCGGGGCGCCCGGCCGCTGGCGGGCCCTGCGGACCTGCGCACGGCGGGGGCAGCGGCATCGACGCCACCGTGTGCTCGGGCCATGCCTTCACCACCCCGGTCTCGGACCCGTCGGACGGCGCGGACGGTACCGAGGTTGCACACCCCTGCGAGCCTGCGGCGCGCGTGCGTCCGGGGCACGAACGCCCCACAGGATCCGGGGTCGCCCCCCGTCGGTCGCCGGTGAGCTGCCGGTCAGTCGCGCAGGCGGATCGACAGGCAGGTCACGCAGCCCTCGAGCTTCTCGTACTCGGTCAGGTCGACGGTGACGACGTCCAGGCCGCGTTCGCGCAACAGGTCGGCGGTGGCCGGGGCGCTGCTGGACAGCACCACCGTCTCGGGGTCGAGGACCACGACGTGCGCGCCCTCGTCCTCCGGCACGGCCAGGAAGGTCGGGAACGCCGACGGGTCGTCCACCAGCGGCGGGTGACCGATGACGGTCCCGTCGGGCAGGGCCGTAACCGCCGACTTCAGATGCAGCACGCGCGTGGTCGGCACGGCGTGGACCCGATACCGGCGTGGGCCCAGCAGGTTGCGCAGGGCGGTGATCGCGACCAGGTTCGTGCGACCGCCCCAGCCGACCCACACGTCGCGGCCGACCTTCAGCACGTCGCCGCCGTCCAGCGTGGCGTCACGCGGCAGGGTGGTCACGGTGATCCCGAGGTCGTGCAATGCCCGCTCGGTGCCAGCCACCTCGTCGGCGCGCGACGACGCGCCGGGGCGGGCCAGGACCGCGACGTCGTCGAACACGACCGCCGTGTCCTCCACGAACACCGCGTCCGGGCAGTCGTCGGCCGGGTCCACCTCGACGATCGACCAGCCCACCGACGCCAGGGCGTCGACATAGCCTTCCCATTGTCGCCGGGCCAGGTCGACGTCCACCGGCACGCGCTCGACGTGCGTCACCAGCCCCTCGTCGAGGCGGGGGCCGGGGCGGCGGACCAGGGCGGTGACCATGGCCCCAGCATGCCCCATCCCGACCCACCACGCCCGCCGAACACGCCACACGCGCGATCCCCACCACCCGGAGTCCCCGATGGACCGTCGCCCCCGCCCCACCCCCGACCGACCGTGAGCGTCGACGCCTCCACCCGCGACGACGGCCAGGTGTCCGCGGCCAGCCGGCGGCTCGTCGGTGGCCTGACCCTGACCAAGGTCGGCGACCGCATCGTCGACCCCAAGACCGTGCTGGCATGGTTCCTCGAGACCGCCGGGGCACCGGTCGCCCTGACCGGGCTGCTGGTCCCGATCCGCGAGTCCGGCGCACTGCTCCCCCAGGCCGCGATCTCGCCGTGGGTCGCCCGCCACGTGCGTCGCACCAACGTGTGGGTCATCGGGGCGGTCGGCCAGTCGCTGGCGGCCTCCGGCATGGCGGCCGTCGCCGCCACGATGTCGGGAGTGGTGGCCGGGGTCGCCATCCTGATCCTGTTGACGATCTTCGCACTGGCCCGGTCGCTGTGCAGCCTGAGCATCAAGGACGTCATGGGACGCACCATCCCCGCGGGCCGACGTGGGCGCGTGACGGGCTGGTCGGACTCGGCGTCGGGGTTGGTCGCACTCACGGTCGGTCTCGGCCTCCAGCAGGTCGACGGCGCACCGGCCACGACGTTCGCCTGGCTGCTGGCCGGCGGGGCGGTGATGTGGGTGCTGGCCGTGTCCGTGCTGGGAGGCATCGACGAGCCGGCGGCGACCGAACTCGACCGCAACATCGAGTCGATGCGCGATGCCGTCGGGCTGCTCCGCCACGACGACGACTTCCGCCACTTCGTCATCGCGCGCACGTTGCTCCTCGCGTCCGCACTGACCCCGCCGTTCGTGGTGTCGCTGGCGGCGCAGGCGACCGGCAGCGAGATCGCCGGACTGGGTCCCTTCGTCGTGGCGGCCGGGTTGGCGGCGCTGCTGGGCGGTCGGACGTGGGGACGGTTCGCGGACCGGTCGAGTCGGCGCGTCATGGCCGCGGCGGCCGGCACCGCGTCGGCGGTCGTGCTGGTCGTCGTCGCGGTCGCTGTCGTCGGTGCGGACACGCTGTGGCCGTGGGTCGTGCTGTACTTCGTGTTGTCGCTGATCCACACCGGCGCGCGGGTCGGGCGCTCGACCTACGTGGTGGAACTCGGCGACCGCGGCGCGCGCACCAGTTACGTGGCGGTGTCCAACACCGTGATGGGCCTGCTGCTGCTGGCGGTCGGCGCGATCACCTCCGTGCTGGCCCTGCTCAGCACCGAGCTCGCCCTGGTCGCGCTGGCCTTGCTGGGAGCCGCCGGTGTGCCGGTGTCGCTGCGACTGCCCGAGACCGGCGTCGGCGCCCGCTGACCCGGGTCGACGACCGTCGCCTCCACTGTCGGTGCCACGTCGCGTCGCCATCCGTAGAGTGGTCGCGTGCCGTCGCAGCCGGACAGGGGAGGACGAGCGGTGTCGTGTTGCCACGCCGACGAGTACTCGTCGCTGTTCGGTGGTGGCGAGGCGACGGTCCGTTCGTGGGTGTTCCGTCGGCTGGGGCTGCACGGCTCGGCACGGCGGGCCGCCGCCCTGGCCGCCGACGCCGGCGACCCCCGGGCCACGCTGCTGGAGGTCGGTGGCGGGCTGGGCGAGATCCAGATCCGACTGCTGGAGGACGACCGGGCGGCGACGTCCACCAACGTCGACCTGTCGACAGGGTGGGAACGGCGGGCCGACGAACTGCTCGACGAGCGCGGCCTGTCCGACCGGGTCGACCGTCGCATCGGGGACGTCGTCGACGACGTGGATGACCTGCCGACCGCTGACCTGGTCGTGGGCCACCGGGTGCTGTGCTGCTACCCGCACTGGGAGCGGATGGTGGACGCCTTCGCGGCGCTGACGCGGCGCCGGTTGGTCGTCACCCTGCCGGTCGACCGCCGTCGGACCCGCGCCTTCATGGCGGTCGCCAACCGGCTGCTTGCTCGGCGAGGCGACTTCCGCACCCACGTCCACCCAGTCGACGCGGTCCTGGACCGGTTCGCCGACCGCGGCCTGGAGGTCGTCGGCGACGATGTGGGGCTGGCCTGGCGCACGATCGCACTGGAACCGGCCCGTCCGACGGAGGTCTGACCACATGGCCGCCATGGACCCGGAACTGCTCATCGAACAGGTGCTGGCGGCGGTCGAACAGGTCCCTGCGGGCCGGGTGATCGCCTACGGCGACATCGCGGACCTGGTGGGCACCAGTCCGCGCCGCGTGGGTGCCATCATGCGCAGCCACGGGCGGTTCGTCCCGTGGTGGCGGGTCACCAGCTCCTACGGCGACGTGCCTGCCCACCTCCGTGACCGGGCCTGGCCGCACTGGGACGACGAGGGCATCGAGCGCAAGGCCAACGGCCTCGGCTGCCGGATCGCCGAGTACCGGGTCGACCTGGACGACCTGGCCGCGAGGCTGCCACTCCACGACTGATGAGGCACGTCGCTCATCCGGGCATGCCCACAAGCACCAGTCCGACCAGGGCGTTGGCCAGGAGGAGGACGACGGGCACACCCGCGAGGAGGAGCAGCACGAGGACCCATCGAGGCATCGGCCGGCCGGTCCTGGCAGCGCGCCACACGACGCCCACCACCGGCAGGGCCAGGAACGTCGCGCCGTGCAGGATGCCCATCACGAGCAGCAACAGGCCGACCCGTTCGAACGAGTGGTCCAGTTGCATCGCGAGGCCACTGCCACCAACTGGTCGCCACTCGACGGTCATGATCGTCAGGCCCACGAACACCAGGTTCCACGCAAGGTCGAGCAGGGGTGCGATCGCCGTGGCCCCTCGTGGGGATCCGCCGGCGGCAGCCGCCAGGAAGTCGCGTCCGGCCCCGTCGAGCAGCGGTCGCAGCCCGAGGACCAGCGCCAGCATCACGATCGTCTCGATCACCTCGAGCCACCGCCAGTCCAGGACCGACCTCCCGGCAGCACCGGGTTCCACGAGCGCGAATCCGGCGACCACGGCGACCGCCGCCACCGCCGTCGCCAGCCACCGCCGTCGACGACGTCGCGCCTCGTCGCGGGCGATGGCCGTCACCAGTCGGTCGAACAGGTCACCGGCGGGAGGCTCGACGAGTTCGTCGAACGCCCGGTGGATCCGATCGTCGACCGCCCGGGAGTGCTCGCCGGGTTCAGCCATCGTCATCGCCTCCTCCCAGTCGTTGCCGGAGGGTGTCCATGGCCCTGCGGACGTGGGTCTTCACCGTGTTGTGTGAGATCCCCAGGGTCCGGGCGATCTCCCGCTCGGACAGGTCGAGGTGGTACCGGAGCACCAGGCAGTCCCGCTGTCGACGCGGGAGGGCCTGCAGCGCCGCCACGACGCGTTGGGCGTCACGCGACGCCGTCACGCGGTCGAGGACCTGCACGTCCACGGCGACGGGCGCGGGATCGGCCGGTCGGGCCACCAGGTGTCGGCGCGACATGAGTCCTCGGCGGTTGTGGTCGCGGCACAGGTTCAGGACGATGGAGCGCAGGTAGGCCGCCGCGGCGTCGGGGTCGCGAATGCGATGCCGCGCGCGGTGGAACCGGATGAAGGCCTCCTGCACGAGGTCCTCGGCGGCGTTGCGGTCGTCGGTGAAGATGCGGGCCAGGCGCACCAACGCCACTCCCTCGTCCCGGAACAGCCGTTCCACGGTGGGGGCAGCGGGCGCAGTGGTCGACGCATCGACCTCCGCGGCCCCTGCCCCCGCTCCGACCATCCCCCACCGTCCTCAGTCGAGATCGAGACAGGCCAGTCGTACCGACGAGTTCTCGGGCCAGTGGATGACGATCGCCTGCGCGTCTGCACGCGCGACGTGGTGGTGGAGCGCATGGCCGGCACCCGCACCGGCGGCGTTGGTGGTGATGGTGGGCCAGATCTCGTTGACCGGGTCGACGGCCCCACCCACCTCGTGCTGGTAGTGGCCACCGCCCGGTGGCATCGCACTGCACGGCGCGTTGTGCACGTGCACGCCGTACACCTGGTCGGCGTCCAGTCCCTGCACGTGGACCCGGACTCGGGTCGTGTCGGTGCGGGCGACCCGCACCATCGTGGCGTGGCCGGTGATGTCGTAGCCGAGGTCGGTCCCCCCCGGCAGGGTGCGGAAGGTCCCGCTGGTGACCGTTGCCGGGTCGGCCTGGGCGATGGTCGCGGGCAGGGCCAGCAGCCCGGCTGCCAGCGTGGCGGCGAGGAATCGTCGTGTGCGTGCCATGGGTCGTCCTTGCGGTCGTGGCCCCCAGCGGGACCAACGGGTCCGGGACCGTGCTCGGCCCCGGTCGGAGGTCAGTCCGGAGTCGCCACACCGTCAGCAGCGGCGTGCCCGGCGAGGCCGAGCAGCCGTCCCACGATCGGCAGCGTGAGCACGTTGAAGCCGTGCAACAGCCCCATCAGGAGCAGCAGGCCACCGACGCGCAGGGTGGACGCCTGCAACTGGGCGCCTCCGACGGTCGTCGTCCACAGGTGGTCCCTGGTGAACTGGACCACGAACAGGACATAGGCCCCGAACACCAGGTAGTAGGCGAAGTCCATCAGGACGAGGTAGCTCTTCCCGGTCCGCGGGTTGGCCCGGAACACGTCGCCGGCGTAGGCCCGGCCGAACCGCCTGATGAGCGGTCCCAGGACCCCCACGATCACCACCAGCACCGCCGCCGTGACCAGTTCCAGTTGCCACCACGCCATGACGTCGCCTTCGTCCGCTCCAGGTGCCTCCACCCCTACAGACGAACGACGAGGCCATCCGGGTGACATGGCCTGCGACCGGTCCGGCTGGCCCCCCCGTCGTCCCGATCCAACTCTCCGCCTCGCCGTGCGCGATGTCAAGCGCGGTGCGCATCCGGGAGTGCCCCGACCGCACGACGGATAGCGTCGCCGGCCATGGACACCCTGCGCCTGTGGCTCGGCCACCAACTGGACACGCTGCGGTCGTCGTTGTGGGTCATCCCCGCGATCGGCGTCGGCATCGGCATCGCGGCCGCGTTCCTGCTGGCCCCGCTGGGCGACACCGGTGCCGGCGTCCTGCCGCTGTTCACCGGATCGGCGGACAGCGCCCGCAGCGTGCTGTCGGTGATCGCGGGATCGACCATGACGGTCACGTCGCTGACGTTCTCGTTGACGGTCGTCGCGCTCCAGGTGGCCTCCGGCCAGTTCACCCCGCGGCTGATGCGTTCGTTCCTGTCGGACCGGGGCAACAAGGTCGTCCTGGCGATCTTCCTCGGGACGTTCACCCTGTCGATGGTCCTGCTCCAGTCGGTCCAGGCCGAGACGGAGCAGTTCCGCCTGCAGGTGCCGATCCTGGGGGTGAGCCTGGCGATCGTGTCCGTGCTCGCGTCGATCATCGCCCTGGTGTACTTCATCCACCACCTCACCCAGCAGTTGCGGATCGACCGGGTCATGGCGCGCGTGGCCGACGACACCATCGAGGCCATCGAGTCCAACTACCGCCCGGCCCGGCTCGGCGACGACGAGGCCGAGGAGGTGGAACTGCCCGACGACGTGGTGGCCGTGCCGGCGTCCCGGTCGGGCCACCTCAACGACTTCGACGTCGACGCCATGCTCGACGCGGCCACCCAGGCCGGGCTGACCATCCGCATCCGACCGGTGATCGGCGCGTTCGTGGTCTCCGGCACGACGTTGGCGTGGGCCTGGGCGCCGGACGGCGGCCACGACGAGGAGGTGTGCA
>JAGXFT010000011.1 GCA_024637135.1 Nitriliruptorales bacterium
GGCGGGGACTACGACCCATCCGACTACACCTCGCGTCGGGACTGGGCCGTCGCCGCCGACGGCGCCCGAATCCCCATCTCGATCGTGCATCGGGTCGGGGTCGAGTCGCCCGCGGCGACGCTGTTGTACGGCTACGGCGCCTACGAGATCTCGCTCGATCCGGGGTTCTCGGTGTCACGGTTGAGCCTGCTCGACCGCGGCTGCGTGGTGGCCATCGCCCACGTCCGTGGTGGCGGGGAGATGGGCCGGGGTTGGTACCTCGCCGGCAAGTTCGACCACAAGCGCAACTCCTTCTCCGACTTCGTCGCGGTCGCCGACCACCTGGTCGCATCCGGCGTCACGACCCACGACCGGCTCGCGATCGAGGGGGGTTCCGCCGGCGGCCTGCTGATGGGCGCCGTCGTCAACGCCCGCCCCGACCTGGCCGCGGCGGTCGTGGCCGCGGTGCCGTTCGTCGACGTCCTGTCGACCATGTCGGACCCCACCCTGCCCCTGACCGTGGGGGAGTACGAGGAGTGGGGCAACCCGCTGGAGGAGGCCTGGTTCGACGTCATCCGGGCCTACTCGCCCTACGACAACGTGACCGCCGCCGCGTACCCGGCGATGTTGGTCACCGCCGGCCTCACCGACCCCCGTGTCGGGTTCTGGGAACCCGCCAAGTGGGTTGCGCGCCTGCGCGACCACACCACGTCGGACCGCCCGATCCTGTTGCGGACCGAGATGGGTGCGGGCCACGGCGGTCCGTCCGGCCGCTACCGGGCCTGGGAGGAACGGGCTTTCGAGTTGGCGTTCGTCCTGGACCGCCTGCACGCCACCTCGACGCTGCCCACCACCTGACCCTGCCCACGACCCGGCCGATCCAGCCCGCCCACCACCATCGAGTGTGCGGATCAGCGCGGTATTCGGCGCCGATGCGCACACTCGACGTGGAAGCGATGACGACGCGAACGGGAGGATCCCCATGCGGGTGATCGCCGGCACGGCCAAGGGACACCCGTTGGTGGCCCCGACCGGACGTGGCACCCGCCCCACGGCGGATCGCGTCCGCGAGGCCGTGTTCTCGTCGCTGCAGGCGGTCGTCGGGGGGGCCAGGGTCGCGGACCTGTATGCCGGATCGGGCGCCCTGGGGATCGAGGCGCTGTCGCGAGGTGCCGTGGCCGCGACCTTCGTCGAACGCGACCGTCGGGCCTGCGCCACGATCCGCCACAACCTCGCGACCACTCGCCTGGACGCCGGCGCCACCGTGGTCGTCCGTGACGTCCGCTCGGCGCTGCCGGACCTCGCCGACGCGGGGGAGGCCTTCGACCTGGTGTTCCTGGATCCGCCGTACCAGGTCGACCCGGACGAGTTGCGCGAGGTCCTCGCGGGCCTCCCGGCCGTGCTCGCCGACGGGGGCCGGGTCCGGCTCGAGGAGGCGGCCAAGGGCCCCGACGCCCACTGGCCCGAGTCGCTGTTGGTGACGCGCGTCCGTCGCTACGGTGACACCCGGATCGTCGAGGCCGAGCGGGAGGCATGACCATGCGGGTCGTCGTGCCCGGGTCCTTCGACCCCATCACCAACGGCCACGTCGACGTGGTCGAACGGGTCGCGAGGCGGGTCGACCACGTCGTGGTCGCGGTGCTGGTGAACCCCGCCAAGCAGGGCACGTTCTCGGTCGACGAGCGCATGGACCTGATCCGCGCGAGCCTCGACCACCTCGACAACGTCGCCGTGGATGCCTTCGAGGGGTTGCTGGTCGACTGGTGCAACGCCAACGGGATCGGCGTCATCGCCAAGGGCCTGCGTGCGGTGGCCGACTTCGAGTACGAACTGCAGATGGCCCAGATGAACGCGCGCATCGGGGACATCGAGACGATGTTCGTCCCCGCCAGTCCGTCGTCGTCGTACCTGTCCTCCTCGCTGGTCAAGGAGGTCGCACGTTTCGGTGGCACGGTCACCGGCACCGTGCCCGCCGTGGTCGAGGACGCCCTGCTGGCGCGACTGGCCGAATCCGACTGACGCGTCGACACCCATGTCCTGTGGCCCGTGGTGGGGCCGTGGGTTCCGACGCGTGGCGTTGTAGGATCATGCCCGTGCTCGCACCGGCGAGCCGTGCCGTTGCATCACGTTGCCGCACCACGATCCTGCACCACGATCCTGTCGCCCGAGCCAAGGCCGCCCACGATGTCCGACTTCGAAGTCCCCGATGTCGTCGATCGGCACGAGCCCCAGCGCGGTGCCGGACGTGGTGACGCCATCGACGTGGACAGCCGGCTGCGGCAGCTCGAGCGGATGATCGCCGAGGCGAAGCCGGTCCCGCTGTCGTCGTCGATCATGCTGGGCAAGGCGGAGGCGCAGGGGATGGTCGCCGACCTGCGCTCGGCGATGCCCGAGGAGTTGCGCCAGGCACGGTGGGTGGTCAAGGAGCGCGAAGAGGTGCTCGAGTCGGCCCAGTCCGAGGCAACCCGCATCATCGAGGAGGCGCGTTCCGAGCGGGCCAGGTTGATCTCGCGGACCGAGGTGGTCGAGGCCGCCAACCGCGAGGCAGGTCGGATCGTCGACGACGCCCAGGAACGGGCGCGGCAGATGCGCCTGGACGCCGACGACTACGTCGACGGCAAGCTCGCGAACTTCGAGATCGTGCTGAACAAGACCCTGACGGCGGTCGAGCACGGCCGGGACAAGTTGCGAGGTCGCCTGCACGGCGACGAACTGGTCCAGGAACTGGCCGACGACGACGGCAACGGCGTCTGACCAGGTCGGCCACGGACGTGCTGGCGGACGCGTCGGGCCTCACCGTCGTGAGGTCGCGCGGAACGGGTCGAGGGTCCGGCGGATCGCGCCCCGCCCGTCCCACACGCCACGGTCGTGCGCGAGCTGGCACAGCCACTCGTTGAGCAGGATCACCTCGCGACGCTCGTGCCACCCGTCCGGCACGGCGGCGACGTCGCGGTAGCCGTCCAGGAAGGCGCCGGCGAGGGGTTCGGGCCCGGACCAGGCCATCATGGCGAGGTCGACCTCGGCCCAGGTGAGGGACACGGAAGGATCGACCAGTGCGGGGCCCCGCCGGGTAGCCAGTTGTCGCGGTGCCACCCGTGGACGTCGATCTCGGTCGCCGTGTGCACGCGTGCAACCATGCGGCCGAGCCGGACCCAGAACGCCAGGTCGCCATCGGGTACGGGGTCGAGGGCTTCCAGCACGAGGAGGTCGACCAGCACGCGGTGGATCGCGGGGGTCGTCGCGTCCGCGTCGGCCAGCGCGGTCAGGCCGTCCGCCTCGCCGGCGAACAGCCCTGTTGGCGCCTCGGGCAGCGCCTTCGCGAACACCGTCGAGCCGTCGTCGAAGTGCACGATGCCGGCGACCGCGATGGCCCCGTCATCGCGCGAGTCGACCTGGGTCACGTCGCCCAGCCCTGCGGCGGTCACGCCGCCCGCAGCATGTCGGCCACCGACGTCGTCACGCGTCAGCAGCGTCCATGGCGACCACACGCTGGACCTGGTGGTCGCTGTCGCCCAACTGGGCGTCAAGCATCACCAGCCGCTTGGCGACGTGGGCACCCGGGTACTCCCAGGTCATCCCGATGCCACCGTGCAGTTGGATCGACTCCTCGGCGACCTTGCGGGCACATTGTCCGACCAGGTGCTTGGCCAGTGCCACGGATCGGGGACCGGCCGGCGTGTCGAGGTCGGCGGCGGCGCGGATCGTGATCGATCGCGCCTGCTCGCGTTCCAGCGACAGGTCCACGACCCGGTGCTGCAACGCCTGGAAGCTGGCCAGCGGCCGTCCGAACTGCTTGCGGGCGCCGAGGTGGTCCGTCGTCATGTCCACCAGCCGGTCCATCGCGCCGACGGCCTCGGCGCACAGCGCCACCCGGCCCGCGTCCAGTGCCGCGTCCAGCGCGCCACCGACGTCGGTTCCCAGCAGGCGCGCCGGCGTGTCCTCCAGCACCACCTCGCTCGCACCGCCCCCGTCGATCAGCCCGTAGTCGTGCATCGCGGCGTCGGACGGGTCGACCGCGAGCAGGACCATCACGTCGTCGGCCATGGCGGTGACCACGAGCAGGTCGGCGCCGGGGCCGCCGTGGACGACCGACTTGCGGCCCGTGACGCGCCAGCCCCCGCCGCCCCCGTGGGCGGTCGTGGCGAGGTCGTGGACGGCGTCGGGATCGTCCGGCTCGGCGAAGGCCACGACCGCGCGGGTGCCGGCCATCACCGTCTCCAGGTCGTCGCCGGCGTCGACCGACGACAGCAACCGCAGGGCGAGCAGGGTGGCCAGCAGCGGCTCGGGACAGGTCGCGCGGCCGACCTCGGTGAAGATGGCCAACAGGTCCAACCCGGTGCCGCCGAAGCCGCCGTGGTCCTCGTCCACCATGGCCGCCAGCACGCCCATCTCGGCCAGCGCCTTCCAGGCAGTGGGGAGGTGGTACGGCGTGGTGTAGGCAGCCGTCGCGCGGGTCTCGGGATCCCACGTGTCGGCCAACAGGCGACGCAGCGCCTCCGCGAGCATCTGGCGGTCATCGCTGGTGGTGAAGTCCATCGGCTCAGGCTCCCAGCAGTTGGCGGGCGAGGATGTTGCGCTGGATCTCGTTGGATCCGCCGTAGATCGACAGCTTGCGATTGTTGAAGTAGTGGGCCGCGGTGGCCTCGGCCCCGTCCGGCACGATCGCGAGGTCCCCGTCGAGTTCATGGGGCATCGCCGCGGCACCCGGACCGAGTGCCCGGCGGCTGAGGTCGTTGATGTCCTGGCGCAACTGGGTGCCGGTGATCTTGAGCATCGAGCTCGCCGCGCCCGGGGATCCGCCAGCCTGCACGGCCGACAGCATCCGCAGGTTGGTGACCTTCATGGCCTCGAGTCGGGCCTCGAGTTCCACCAGGCGGGCGGCGAAGACGGGGTCCTCGCCCAGCGGCGCGCCCCCGCGCACGACCTGGGTGCCCAACCGGCGCAGGCGCGCCAGGCCACGCGTGGCGAAGCCCACGCCGGCGATGTTGGTCCGTTCGTGGGTCAACAGGAACTTGGCGATCGTCCAGCCCTGGTTCTCCTCGCCGACCAGGTTGGCGACGGGGACGTGGACATCGGTCAGGAACACCTCGTTGACCTCGTGCCCGCCCTCGATCAGGCGGATGGGGCGCATCTCGATGCCGGGGTCGTCGAGGTCCATCAGCAGGAAGCTGATCCCGGCCTGGGGCTTGCCCTCGGCCGCGGTCCGGACCAGGCAGAAGATCCGGTCGGCGTGCTGTCCGAGCGTGGTCCAGGTCTTCTGGCCGTTCACGACGTAGTGGTCGCCGTCGCGGACGGCGCGGGTGCGCAGCGACGCCAGGTCGGAGCCGGCGTCCGGTTCCGAGTAGCCCTGGCACCACCAGTCGGTGCTGTCGAGGATCCGGGGCAGGAGTTCGCGCCGCTGTTCCGGCGTGCCGAACTCGATCAGCACCGGTCCGAGCATGTTCAGCCCGAACGGCACGAGCCGTGGCGCGTCGGCCAGCGCCGCCTCCTCGTCGAAGATGTGGCGCTGCACCGGGCTCCATCCGGGGCCGCCGTGCTCGGCGGGCCACGTCTGGGCCAGCCAGCCGCGCTCGTGGAGGATCGCCTGCCAGCGCTCGTGGTCGTCCTTGCCGAGCTCGTGCCCGGTGCGGACCTTCTCGCTGATGTCGGTGGGCAACTCGTCGGCGAGGAAATCGCGCACCTCGTCCCGGAACGCCCGTTCCTCCGCGGTGTACTCCAGGTCCATCCGGTCCTCCTGCGGTGGGGCCGTCACCGGCCGTGGCCGGTCCGTTCTCGCCCGGGCGACGTGCGTGGACGCGATGCGAGGCTACGCCACGGCCGAACCCGGCGAGTGTCGCGTCGGGCCGGTGTCCACGTGTGGGAGCCACCGCGACGTCGTCACGGGTCCGGTGGGTCGTCGACGTTCATCTCGACCAACTCGAGCTCGACCCAATCCGACACGGCGAGCTCGGGATTGCGGGGGTCGCCGGGGCCGAGCGGTCCCCGGCGTCCGAGCAGCCGGCGCCACCACCGCTGCGGGGTCCGCGCCGGTCCCCGGGCCGCGAGTTCCGCCCGCCGACTGGCGTCACGGCGGTCCCGACGGCCGTCCGGGCGTCGCACCTCCTCGCGGACCCGACGGGCGGTGTCACGGCCGAACAGCCGGACGGTCAACAGCAGCGCGACGTCGACCGCGGTGACCTTGCCCTCGCAGGTGATGATGTGGCCCGACTCGACGATGCGCTCGGTCGAGGCCTCGGCCCCGTAGGACTCCAGCAGCGGCGTCGCCAGCCAGTGGGTCGTGGCGAGGCGGTCGTCCAGCAGTCCCGCAGCCGCCACCACGACCGTGCCGGTCGAGCTGGCGACGAGCCACTGGCAGGTCGGCTCGACCCGGCGCAGCCAGTGCGCGAGGTCGCCGTCCCGGGCCGTCTCGCGGACACCGAGCCCCCCGGGCACGAGCACCACGTCCGGCCGCAGCGCGTCGTCCCAGGTCCGGTCGACGTGCTCGATCCCGCCGATGCCCGCCACCGTGCCGACCTCGGCACCGACCCCGATGAACTCGACCTCCGGGATCCGTCCGAGCACCAACGAGAATGCCTCGCACTCGTCCAGCGACACGCCGGGGAACACCGTGAGGGCGACCTGGACCATGGCGGACTCGTTCCTGACCCACCGAGTCGGACGGCAGGACCCGGCGGGCGACGGGGTGCCAGAGCGGGCAGGCCGGGCCGGGCTGGCACGGGTCGACGCCCACCGGCCATGATGCCCGCGCCACGGGGTGGTGGCAACCGGCCATGCCACGAACCTGGCCGAGTGCGGGCGCTGCTCCGGCGTCCGGGTCATCCCTGAGGTGGACCGACCGGTGGTCGCGGCACGCTCGGACATCGAGGGAGGACCACATGGAGCCGACCGCTGCGATCCCAACAGCGCCCACCGGACCCGGACGGGTGCGGGGGCTGGTGCTGGCCGCCGACCTCGTCGACGCCGCGATCGTGGCCGGGCTCGCGGTCGTGGCTGGCCTGCTCGGATACGCCGTCACGGTCGCGACCATGGCACCCGGGCAGTTGTTCGGCGACCTGGGGGCCCTGTTGGTGGGGGCGGGCGTGGGGACGGTCGTCGCCCTCGTCGCGGCCGTCGTCATGCTGGTCGCGACCGCGCGCGGCCGCAGTCCAGGGGACCGGCTCGCACGTCCCGACCACGGCGTGTCCGGGCCGGCGGCCGCGGCCGCGCGCCTGGGTCGATGGATCGCGCTCGCGCTGGTTGCGGCGCTGACGGCGACCGTCTCGTCCACCCTGGCCGAGCCGGCCCCGGCCGGTGTGCTGGGGCCGTCGATCGGCCTCGGCGTCGCGGCCACTGCAGCCGTGCTCGCCTACTGGGACGAGTCACCGCCTCGACGGTCGGCGCTGGGGGTGGGGGCCGTGGCCGCCGTGGTCGGGCTGGCGCTCGCCCTCGCGGTCCCGACTCGTGCGCCGTACGGGTACGAACTCCGTGCCGAGGTCGAGCGCGCGCTCCCGGGCGTGCTCGACGGCCTGGGTGCAAGACGCGTGTGTTCGGCCCAGGGTGAGGTCCGGGGCGCCATGGCCTCGCACACGCTCGAGCCGTGTCACGACCCCGACCAGGTGTGGTCGCTGGACGGGCGGTCATCGGACGTGGCCGCCGCCGTGGCCACGGCCGTGGCGGCCGACTCCGGGATAGTGGTGGCGGTCAGCGTGGCCCAGCCACTGGACGGGCGAGTCACCTGCACGCCCGGCGTTGCCGGCTGCGATGCCACGCAGCCGATCACGTGGAACCTTGCCGTCGACGACGTCGCGATCGCCCAGGTCGCCGCGACGGGCTGCGGCACCCGCGTGTACACCGGCCCGGTCAGCACCCAACCCATGGACGAGCCGCGGTTCCTGCCGGACATGGAACTCGGCGATCACTGCGCGTGACTGGTCGGACACGCCGACCGGCGGCCGTCAGGGGCGGCGTGGACGTCCCAGCGGTCGGCCGCGGCGAGTGCCGAGGTGCGACCCGTCGGGGAAGGACCCTCGAACACTGACCGTCAGGCGTCGAGGTGGTCCTTGACGTGCAGGGCGTTCAGGCGATCCCCGTCGTGCCTGGACAACCGTCCGTACGCGAAGTGCTCCTGCGTGGGGCCGCTGTGGGCCTCGTAGCGGTTTGATGGCGGCGACGAGCAGGTCGCGGCCCTGTTCCCACGTGGTGTCGGGGTCGATGGGCGGCGCCCCGGGGATCGGCTCGTCGGTGTCGTGTGACATCGCCCCGGTCCGCAGGAACCGGCGTGCCACCAGCGGACCAACGATCCGGCGGACCACGATGCTGCGCAGTTGCGGGAACCCGTCCAGCAGGAACTCGATGCTCTGGGCGCAGTGGGCCATGGTCACCCCGGGGGACCATGGGGCGACCACCGGGAGTTGTTCGGTGGCCGAGGTCAGTCGGGCGCGCACATCCGTCAGTGTCTCCATGCACCCAAGACTAGGCGTTGTCCGTCGATTCGGACGACCCGCGAACGGTGTCGTCGTTCGGTGCACCGGTCGGTCGCCGCGGGCTGGTCGACGACGGGAACGGCTGGGCCGGGCAGCGAGGTCGATGGGGTAGGCTGGCCCGCCGGGCGCGTCACGTGCCCGGCTCCATGCCATCGCCGCAATCACGTCCTCGAGGTGATCTCGCGTGCTCGTTCGCGTCCAGGAACTCATCGGCCGACCCGGGCAGTCCGACGGACTGCAACGGGCGGTCAGCCCTGCCGACCTCGTGCCGGCCGGGGACGACGACCTGCGCTGGGACCCTCCCGGCGCGACGATCCGTGGTGACCTCGACCTCGACGTCCGCCTGGAGTCGGTGGTCGACGGCATCCTGGTGCGCGGCACCGTCGACGTCGACCTGGTGATGCCCTGCGCGCGCTGCCTCGACGAGATCGTGGACGAGGCGACCCTCGGTGTCGCCGAACTCTTCCACGACCCGCGCCGCGTCGAGGTGGAGGACTACACCGAGGGTGAGGACTACCTGGTCGACAGCGACCTGATGCACCTCGACCTCGGACCGGCGTTGCGCGACGCGACCACCCTGATCATCCCGAGTCGGCCCCTGTGCCGACCCGACTGTGCCGGTCTCTGCGTCGTCTGCGGTGCCGACCGCAACCAGGTCGACTGCGGCCACGGGGACGAACGTGTCCCCGACCCGCGCTGGGCGGCCCTGATGCACCTCGACCTCGACGACTGACCGACCCACGACCGGCGTGACGGCCCACCGAACGGGTCGGCCGCGCGTCCGCCCACCCGGCTGCGATGGCCCTTCGGCGTGCAACCCCGTATCCTCGACGACGACTCCGCGATCGCAGCCGCGGCAGCAGCCCCGCCCGCGCACGTCGATCAACCCCCGTTCCTCACACCACATCCCACCTGCCCTCCCACCTGACCGTCAGGAGACGCCCATGGCCGTCCCGAAGCGCAAGATGAGCCGGTCGCGCACGCGCCACCGCAAGGCCCAGTGGCTCAAGACCGCTGCGCCGACCACCACCACGTGCCCTCGCTGCAAGTCGACGATGCGTCCGCACATCCCGTGCACCGTCTGTGGCACCTACAAGGGCGTCCAGGTGCTCGACGTCGAGTGAGCCCTGACCACGCCGAGGCCCTCGTCGGCAGCCGCCACGCCCCTGACCGTCCCGATCCCGCGGACCTGGCGGGTGCGTTGCACGTGGCCTTCGACGACCCAGCCCTGCTCGCGCGGGCGCTGGTCCATCGGTCGTGGTCGTTCGAGCAGCACGTTCCGTCCAACGAGCGGCTCGAGTTCCTGGGTGATGCCGTGCTCGACGTCGTCGTCACCGACGAGCTCTACCACCTCCGCCCGGACCACCCCGAGGGTCGACTGGCCGAACTTCGGGCCGCGGCCGTCAGCGAGGCCTCCCTGGCCGGTGTCGCACGGGGCATCGACCTCGGTGCCCACCTGCAACTCGGGGTGGGCGAGAAGGACTCCGGGGGGGCGAACAAGGATTCGCTGCTCGCTGACACGCTGGAGGCCGTGCTGGGGGCGATCTACCTCGACCAGGGCTTCGCGGTCGCCTACGCCGTCACCCAGCAGCTGTTCGCGGGGCGACTGGGCGAACTGTTGGCCCGACGCTCGGTCACGGATCCCAAGACCGCGTTGCAGGAGCACTCCGAGGCCGCGCTGGGCCAGTTGCCGCGCTACGACACGACCGGCTCCGGTCCCGACCACCAACGCACCTTCGCGGCCCGGGTGTCCCTCGACGGCGAGGTCGTCGGTCGCGGCACCGGTCCCACCAAGAAGGCCGCCGAGCGGGCCGCCGCGCTGGAAGCCATGCAGGGCCTCTCCGACGAACCGCTGCTCGACATCGTCATGGCCGGGCCGGCCGAGCTGGCCGGCACCGGTGGCCGTGGGACCGGGTCGGCTGCCGTAAACGCCGACTCGCCCCCCAACAGCGAGGTCCCCACCGGCTGAGCCGCCCGATCCCCCGATCGCACGATCCGCCTTGCCACTCGACGCACCCAGCCACCCACCCGTACCGCCCCCGCCCAACCACCGGTCCCGCGCCCGCCCCGAGCTCACGCCAGTCAGCCGGCCGGACCCAGAAGGAGACCAACGTGCTCGAACTCCCCGAAGTCGAAGTCCTGCGCAAGGACCTCGAGAAGGAGGTCGTGGGCAAGCGCGTCAAGGACGTGATCGTCGAGACCACCAGCATCGTGCGACCGTTCCACCACACGCGTCCGCACTTCATCAAGTCCCTCGAGGGGAAGAAGATCGAGGGGGCGCGTCGCCGCGGCCGCACGATCTTCCTCGACCTCGACGAGGAGATGACGTGGGTGATCGACGCCCGGGGCAGCGCGTCGCTGCACCGTCAGACCGCCAACGAGGACCCCGGACCGGACACCCACCTGGTGGTCACCTTCACCATCGGTGGCGCCATCCACCTGTCCGACCACGACACCGAGCCCGACGTGTCGACGGGCGTGGTGCCGACCGAGGAGTCCATGGAGGCCGTGGGCTTCACCGGCCGCGGCTTCGACCCGTTGGAGGACAACGTCACGTGGATGGAGTTCCAGCAGTTGCTGGCCGACGCCGACAAGCCGCTGAAGCTGGCCTTCATGGACCCCAACGTGATTTCGGGGATCGGACCGGTCTACTCCGACGAGATCCTGTACGAGGCCGGCCTCCGCTACGACCGCGAGTCGGACTCGTTGACGTCCCAGGAAGTGCGGCGGCTGTTCCGCGCCATGCACGAGGTCATCGCCGCCGCGATGAAGTTCCGTGGCTCGTCGCTGGACGAGACCGACCCGGACGACGCCATCGACGACGATGGCGAGGCCGTCGAGCACCTCAAGGTGTACGGACGCGACGGACTGCCGAGCCTGCGCTCGCGCAAGCCCATCGAGAAGGCCGACCTGGGCAACGGCGTCGTCGCCTACTACGACCCGCAGTCCCAGTACTGATCACGAGCGTCCTCGCCCCGCTCGGACTCGCGGATCCGGTCAGCGCCTGGCTGTCGCGTCGCTCGGCCGGGCCGGCGTCGCGGGTGGTGGCGGTCGCGACGAGCGGTCGGCACCCTGCGCGGTGGACGTCGTCATCCGCGCCGCTGGGTGACGGGCCCACCATCGACCGGTTCCTTCCGGGGAAGTGCACCTCACCGTGTTCCTGAACCAACTGAAGATGCGTGGCTTCAAGTCCTTCGCCGACGCGACGTCGTTGGAGGTCGAGCCGGGCATCACGGTCATCGTCGGGCCCAACGGCTCCGGCAAGTCCAACGTGGTCGACGCGCTCGCCTGGGTGCTCGGCACGGCCGCCCCGTCCCGGGTCCGCGGCGGGACCATGACCGACGTCGTCTTCGCCGGATCCCCTGATCGGCGCGGGGCCACCTCCGCCCGGGTTGAGATCACCATCGACAACTCGGCCGGTGTGCTCGGTTCCCACGCGGTCGGCACGGCCGGGTCGGCCCAAGAGTTCAGCGAGGTCACGGTCGCGCGCGAGATCGACCTCGACGGCAGCGGGACCTACCGGATCAACAACGAGGTCGTGCGTGCACTTGACGTGCAGGAACTGCTCAGCGACACCGGGCTGGGCCGCGAGTTGCACACGATCGTCGGCCAGGGCCAGCTCGACGAGATCCTGAACGCCCGCCCCGAGGACCGCCGCTCCTACATCGAGGAGGCGGCCGGGATCCTCAAGCACCGCCGTCGGCGCGAGCGCTCGGTCCGCAAGCTCGAACAGGTCGACGACCACATCCACCAGCTGTCCCTGGTCCTGCGTGAACTGCGACGCCAGTTGCGGCCGCTCCAGCGCCAGGCCGAACAGGCTGATCGCCACCGCGCGCTGCAGGCCGACCTGCGCGCCGTGCAGGTCCGACTGGCCGCGCACGACCTGGCCCACCTGACCGGCCGCCGGGCCGCTGCGGCCGACACCGACGAGGCCACCCGCGACCGGGAGCGGGTCGCGGCCGAGCAGGTCACGACCCTGCGCACCGGTGTCGAGGACCTGGAGGCGGCCCTGGCGACGCTCGGGCCGCGTGCCGAGGCCGCGCAGGACACGCACCACCGGCTGGTGTCGTTGGGTGAGCGGCTCCGCGGCACCGCCGAACTGGTCGCCGCCCGTCGGCGTCACCTGGCCGACTGGGTGGAGGAGCCGCTGGCCGGACGTCCGCCCGACGAACTGCGAGCCGCCGCCGAACGTGCCGACGAGGCCCGCGCCGAGCGCGAGACCGCCCTGGCCGACCAACAGCGTCGGCTCGTCACGGCCACCGAGGACCGCCGCGAGGTGGAGGCACGCCGTCGGGACCACGAGCGCGAGCGGGCCGCCGCCGTCCGCCAGCGGGCCCAGGCACGCGAGCGCCACGTCCGCTGGGAGGGCCAGGTCGCCGCGCTCGCCGGCGGGATCCAGGCCGCCGAGGCCGAACTGGGTCGCGCACGCGACCAACTCGACGGCATCGGTTCCCGTCGTGAGACCGTCGACGGCGAGGCGTCCCGCCTGGGCGACGACCAGGAGGCACTGGACCAGGCGGTCGCCGATGCCGAGGACCAGGTCGTGGACACGGCCCGAGCGGTGACCGAGGCGCAGTCCGCGGTCGACGACCTCGGACGTCGCGAACGTGACCTGGAACGCGAACGGTCCGGGCATGACGCGCGCGCCGAGGCCCTGCGATCGGCCATGGCCGAGGCCGGCGCCGGGGCCGCCCGCCTGCTGGACGCATCCGTCGACGAGGGCCTGGACCTGCTGGGCCGGGTCGCCGACCACGTCCGGGTCGCCGACGGGCATGGTGCGGCCGTCGGGGCCGTGCTCGGCACTCTCGCCGACGCGGTCGTGGCCGCCGACGACGCCGCGGCGGCTCGGGCCGTGGCATGGCTGCGTGACCGCGACGGGTCGGGCGCGACCGTCGTTCCGGCCGTGGACAGCGCGCCGGCCACCGATCCGACGACCCACGACGACGTGCGTGCCGCCGCCGCCGATGCCGGGGCAACGTGGCTCGCAGACCTCCTGGTCGCCGCCGACGGCGACGCCGGCCACGCCGTCGGGAACGCGCTTGGCCGGGCGTTGGCCGATGCCGTCGAGGTCGCCGACTGGCCCACTGCCGTCCGGCTGTACGCGGCCCACCCGCACCTCACCGTGGTGACGCCCGCCGGGGACCTCGCGTCGCCGCGGGGCTGGATCGCGACCGCTGACGCCGACGCCTCGGCCGTGGTGGTCGCCACCCAGGCCGACGACGCCGAGCAGGCCGCGCGCGACCTGGCCGTCCGCCTGGACGACCTCGCACGTGACCTGGCCGACGCCCGCCGGGTGCTGGTCGAGGCCCGAGCCGCCCATGACGACGCCACCGCCGAGCGCCACCGGGCGCGCGCGGAGGCCGACGGTGCCCGCCAGCGCCTGGCCCGGTTGACCCAGGAGGCCGAGGCAGTCACCCGCCAGCACGACGTGGTCGCGTCGCACCTGGCCGAGATCACCGGCGGGCTGGACCGCGACCGCTCGTCGCTGGTCGACCTCCGCGCCGGTGGACCGCCGGCCGTCGACGAACTGGCCGACGAGGACGGCGAGGACTGGGAGTCCGATGACCGCGGCACCGAGTTGGACGAAGCGGTGGGGGTGGTGCGCGAGCGCGAACTGGATGCCCGCGTCGACGTCGAGCGAACCACCGAACAGGTCCGCACGCTGGCGGGCCAGGCCGACGAGTTGCGTCGTGAGGCCGTCGAGGTCGAGGCGGCGCTGGCCGAGGCTGCCCGCCGCCGCGAGCGCCGCCGCCTGGGCATCGCGCGGTGTGCGGAACTGGCCACGGTGTGTGCGGAGGCGCGCGACGAACTGGCCCGGTCCCTGGCCGAGGCGGCCGACCACCGGGACACCCTGCGTGCGATGGTGGCGTCCCGACGGACCGACCTGGGCACGGCGCGCGAGCGCCTGGACGAGGCCGACCGAGCGCTGTCCGACGTCCGCGAGCGTCGCCACGCCGCCGACCTCGAACGTGCCGACCTCGACCATCGCATCGAGGCGATCGCGGCCCGGGTCCGAAGTGCATTCCAGTTGTCGGTGGACGACGTGTTGGAGGAACACGCGGATGCGGCCGACGACGACCGTGACGTCCTGGTCGAGCGCGAGGACGACCTGGTGCGCAGGGTCGGCCTGCTGGGCCAGATCAACCCGCTGGCGCTGGAGGAGTTCGAGGCACTGGAGCAACGCCATGCCTTCCTCGCCGAACAGGTCGCCGACCTGCGCGAGTCCCGACGTGACCTCGAAGGGGTCATCGACGCCGTCGACGATCGCATCCGCGAGGTCTTCACCGAGGCCTGGGAGGACGTGGCGGAGGCGTTCGAACGGATCTTCGCGGTCATGTTCCCGGGTGGCCACGGTCGCCTGCGACTGGTCGGTGACGACGACCCGCTGACTGCCGGCGTCGAGGTCGAGGCCCGCCCACCGGGCAAGAAGGTGTCTCGCCTGAGCCTGCTGTCCGGCGGCGAACGATCGCTGACCGTGCTGGCGTTCGTGTTCGCGATCTTCACCGCCCGGCCCAGCCCCTTCTACGTCCTGGACGAGGTCGACGCCGCCCTCGACGACGTCAACCTCCAGCGCCTGCTGACGGTCGTGGAGTCGTTCCGGGGCTCCAGCCAGATCATCCTGGTGACCCACCAGAAGCGCTCGATGGAGATCGCCGACGTCCTGTACGGCATCACGATGGGCGCCGACGCCGTCACCAAGGTCGTGGCCCAGCGCCTGGACGACCTCGAGGCCAGTGGTGTGCTGGAGGCCGCCGGTTGACACGTCAGGTCGTTCGCGCGACCGTGACCGTGGTGCGTGACGGGCCGACCGGCATGGCACCCTGACCTTTCCGGCCACCCGTGTGGCGGCCGACCTCGTCGCTGCAGAACGGCACCCCTGCCATGGACACCCTCGAACTGCTGTTGGCCGCCGGCGCGATCCTGGTGGTCGTGCTCGGCACGATCCTCGGATTGATGCGCAGTGGTGGACGACGACGCACGCCACCGTCGCAGGAGCGCGCCCCAGACGAGCGTGGTCAGGACGAGCATGGTCAGGACGAGCGCGGCGGGGGCGGCGTCACGACCGCGCCGCGACCGGACACCACCACGACCCCGCCAGTCGAGGAACGGGCACCCGAGCCCGAGCCGCTGTCGCTGCGCGATCGCTTCCGCGACCGGTTGGTCCGGACCCGCAACGTGCTGGGCGTGTCCGTCGCCGAGTTGTTCGGTGGCGGGGTGTCGGACGAGGCCTGGGAGGGGCTGGAGGAACTCCTGATCTCGGCCGACGTCGGCGTCACGGCCACGATGGAGATCGTCGAGGAAGTCCGGTCGGCCGCTCGCGCCAAGGGGGTCACCGACGCCGACGGCGTGGTCGCGCTGCTCAAGGACGAACTGCGACGCGCCCTGGACGTCGGGGACCGGTCGCTGGCCCGCGCCGACGACGACGAGCCCACCGTCTGGATGCTGACCGGGGTCAACGGGACCGGCAAGACCACGACGATCGGCAAGCTCGCGGCCGTCGAGCAGCGCGAGGACCGGTCCGTCGTGCTGGCCGCCGCCGACACCTTCCGCGCGGCGGCCGCCGACCAGCTCGGGTTGTGGGCCGACCGGACGGGCGCACGCCTGGTCCGCAAGGACGAGGGTGCGGACCCGGCGTCGGTGGCCTTCGACGGATGGATGGCGGCGGTCGCGACCGACGCCGACCTGCTGATCGTGGACACCGCCGGCCGGTTGCACAATCGCCGCGAGTTGATGGACGAACTCGGCAAGGTCAAGCGCGTCGTGGAGAAGAAGTCGGGCCCGATGGACGAGGTCCTGCTCGTGCTCGACGCCACCACCGGCCAGAACGGCCTGTCCCAGGCCGCCGCGTTCGTCGACGTGGTGGACGTCACCGGGATCGTGCTGACCAAGCTGGACGGCTCGTCCAAGGGTGGCATCGTGGTGGCGGTGCAGCGCGAACTGGGGCTACCCGTGAAGCTGGTCGGACTGGGGGAGGGCATCGACGACCTCGCCGCCTTCGAGCCCGCTGCCTTCGTGGACTCGCTCTTCGCCTGAGCTGGTCGCCGGTGGCGCGGGGTCGGCCGCGGCGGCCCCCACGGCGGTGCCGTCATGGGCCGGTGCGACGGGTCGGCCATCGTCGCCATCCGGGGCCGGCGACCGGTGGTCGCGGGAGCGGTCTGGCGATCCGGTGACCGTGATCGCCTGGTCGCGGCTGCCGTCGACCATCGCCACCCGCACGAAGGGCGCGAGCGCGCGTGCCACCTGGCCCAGCACGTGGGCGTCGCGATGGTGGAGCAGGTCGCCGGCCGGCGTGTGGGCCACCACCAGCCCGAGCAGGTGCCCGCCGATGGGCAGGGGTGCGGCCACGATCGAGCCTGATCGTGGGCCGTCGCCGGCGAGCGTCGTGAGGTCGTCGTGGGTCGCGGCGGCCACGGTGCCCAGGCTGAGCGCCCGGTCGTGGGGACCGCCCGGCAACAGGTCCACGTCGGTGCCCGGCTTGAGGTCGGGATCGGTCGACGCCCGCACGGTCAGCCGTTGACCGCCCGCTCCCGCCGTGAACAGGTGCACGTCGCCGAGGTGGAGGTGGACGCGCAGGTGGCCGAGCGCGGCCCCGAGCGCATCGCGGCTGGCACCGGTCCCGGCGGTGCGGACGATGTCGTCCAGCACGTCGGCCTCCCACCGCAACCGTCGCAGTCGGACGCGGTCGCCGTGGGCGGCCTTCGACTCGTCCGCGGCACGGCTGCTGGCTTGCCGGCCGGTCGTGGCGACGTCGGCGACCAGCGAGCCCAGCGCCGCGGCCACGACCACCGCGATCACGGTGTCCTCCACGAAGCGGTTGTCGAACATCGAGGCCCCCAGCACCAGTCGGACGGTCTCGAACGGTGCGGCGATGACCAGGTTGCGGAACACCCCCAGTCGGCCCAGCCGCAGTGCCCCCAGGATCGCGATCACCGACAGCAGGAAGATCACGAACGGGCTGTCCTGGGCCGCGCCGAACGGCAGCACCATGGACAGCAGGATCGCGTCCAGCAGGCTCAGGACCTCCAGCAGGCGCCGCGGTCGGCGGACCACGGGCACCGATGTCCAGGTGACGACCCCGGTGACCAACAGTCCGATCCCGCTGGCCGTGGCCAGCACCATCGCCCAGTCCGGCAGTCCAGGGACGACCCGCCACGACGACGCCAGCACCGCGATGCCCGCCACCACCCGGCTCCAGCCCAGGTGTCGTTCCAGCCGCCACTCGTCCCCGGCCAGCGGCGTGGTGGACCATGTGGTCTCCCACCACCACCGGAGGGCGGCCGCGCCCTCGGCTGCCGGGGCGATCGGGGTCGGTGACCCCGAGCGCGACGAGTCGTCGGCGGACGGCCGATCGGACATCGCGGCACCTCGGAGGGGTCGGTTCTCCGCCAGTCTGCCAGCCCGGAGCACGCCCTGTCCGCCCGCGGTCCGCCGACCGGCCGTCGCACCCGGGGTCGGTGGCGTCGCGTGGGGTCCGCCCCGAGGCCCGAAACCGCCGGCCGCTACTCTCGGGCGACGACCCCCAGCCGGCCGGGAATCGTCGTTGCCCGTCTTCGGCGGGTCGTCGCCCGGCCACCGTGTTCGACAAAGGTCCCTGCTGTGTTCGATGCCCTCGCCACGCGCCTCGACGAGGCCCTGTCCCGTGTCCGCGGTCGGGGCCGCCTCGACGACGAGACCGTCGATGCCACGCTCCGCGAGATCCGCTTGGCCCTGCTCGAGGCCGACGTCAACTTCAAGGTCGTGCGGGGCTTCGTCTCGCGGTTGCGGGACGTCCTGGTGGGGGAGGAGGTCAGCAAGGCACTCAATCCGTCCCAGCAGGTCGTCAAGGCCGTCCACGCGGAACTGGTCCGGGCACTGGGGGGCGAGTCCGTGTCGCTGGACCTCACGGGCAAGCCGACCGTGATCATGCTGGCGGGCCTGCAGGGGTCCGGCAAGACCACGGCCGCGGGCAAGCTCGCGCAGCAGCTGAAGAAGAAGGGCCGCACGCCCATGCTGGTCGCCTGCGACCTGCAACGTCCGGCCGCCGTGCAGCAGTTGCGGGTCAACGCCGAGAAGGTGGGCGTGCACGTCTACGCGCCCGTGGAGTCCGGCGACCCCGTGACCGTCGCCCGCGACTCGTTGGCCAAGGCGCGCGACACCGGCTGCGACGTGGTGATCGTCGACACCGCGGGCCGCCTGCACATCGACGTCGACCTGATGGCCCAGGCCCGCGACATCCGCGAGGCGGTCCAGCCGACTGCGACCCTGTTCGTGATCGACGCCATGATCGGCCAGGAAGCCGTCAACGTCTCCAAGGCGTTCCTCGACGACGTCGGCTTCGACGGCGTGATCCTGACCAAGCTCGACGGTGACGCCCGCGGCGGGGCCGCGCTGTCGGTCCGCGAGGTCACCGAGCGACCGATCGTGTACGCCTCCGTCGGTGAGAAGATGGAGGACTTCGAGGCGTTCCACCCGGACCGGATGGCGGACCGGATCCTGGGCATGGGCGACATGATGACGCTCATCGAGAAGGCCGAGGACACCTTCACCGAGGAGGAGACCAAGGACGCCGAGGCGGCGTTGCTGTCCGGCGACTTCACCCTCGAGGACTTTCTCAAGCAGATGCAGATGGTGAAGCGGATGGGGCCGCTCAAGGGCGTGCTGGGGATGCTCCCGGGCATGGGACAGGCGCTCAAGGACGTCGACGTCGACGACAAGCAGTTGGCCCACGTCGAGGCGATCATCACCTCGATGACCATCGACGAGCGCCGCAACCCGCGGCTGCTGACCAAGGGGGGCGCGCGCCGCCGTCGGCGGATCGCGGCGGGGTCGGGCCGCAGCGTCCAGGAGGTCAACCGCCTCCTCAAGCAGTTCGACCAGGCCCGGACCGTCATGAAGTCGGTGTCGAAGATGGCCGGCATGGACTCGATGAAGCCGCAGGGTCGCAAGGGCAAGCGCGCCCAGGCCGCGGCTGCCCGCAAGATGATGCAGTCCGGGCAGCTGCCGGGCCAGGGCGGTCCCGGCACGGGCGGCGGCCTCGGTGGCTTCCCGGGGCTCCAGCAGGCCCCCAAGCGCGGTAACAAGTAGTGGAGGCTTGGGCGTGATCGACCAGGTGTCGTTGTTCCTCCACGTCTTGGCCGCCGTCGGGCTGGTCGGCGGCGGTTTCATGCAGGTGCTGGTCGGTGGGCGGCTGCGCGCGGCGACGACGGTGACCTCCATCGGCCTGTGGGGCCAGTTCGCCTTGACCGCGAGCACGCTGGTGCTGGTGTCGATGGTCACGAGTTTCCTGACCGGCGGTCACCTCGCCGGCGCGGTGTGGTCCAGCGACGAGGTGTCGGGGTTCAGCCTCCCGTTCATCACCGTCGGCGTGGTCGCGTTGGTGCTCGCGGGGGCCGTCTGGTGGCTGGCCAACGCGCGCCTGCGTCGGTTGGTGGACCGGGCGCTCGGCGGCGAGGACACCCGGTTGGTCGTCGATGCACGGTCGCCGTCGTTGTGGGGGCCCGTCCACGGACTGGTCGGCATCGGCGTCGGGCTGATCTGGATCATGTCAGCCAAGCCGGAACGCTGGCTCACGGCCGTCGTCGTCGTGCTGGGCAGCCTGGTGGTGGGCTGGATCACCGGCCTGTTCGTGTCGACACGCACCAGCTGACCTGCGTGACGAGCGGTTCGGTACACTTCCCGCAGCCGTCCTCGCGATCCGTTCGCCTCGACGGCCATCCCATGTCACCGTCCTCTGCCTCGTCGTCGCCTGCATGCAGCACCTCGCAGCGCGGCCATGCCAGGTCCGGGTCGGTCCCCCCGGTCGACGGGCAGTCGGCCATCGCACCGAGGTCCCACCATGTCCGTCAAGCTGCGCCTTCGTCGTGAAGGCACCAAGAAGAAGCCGCACTACCGCGTCGTCGCCGCCGACTCCCGCGCCCCGCGCGACGGTCGGTTCATCGAGATCCTGGGTGAGTACCACCCCCTCGACGACCCCTCCACGATCCGCATCGAGCGCGACCGCGCCCTGTACTGGCTGGGCGTGGGCGCCCAGCCGTCCCTGCAGGTCAAGAAGCTGCTCCGCATCGAGGGCATCTGGCAGGAGTTCAAGCCGGACGACGAGCCGTCGCGGGTGCGCCCGGACGCCCCGCCGGTCCCCAACCCCTCGTCCGCGGTCGCACCCGCGGCTCCCGAGGCCGCGTCGGAGCCGGCTCCGGAGGCCAGCGCCCAGCCCGCCCCAGCCCCGGACGACGCCCCCGCCGCCGCCCCGGACGACGCCAAGACTGACGCCGAGACCGAGGACGAGGGATGAGCGACCGCGCCGCCGACACCCTGGACTTCGTTGCCCGGCAGTTGGTCGACAACCCCGATGACGTCCGCATCGAGGTCGATGCCGACGACCGTGGTACCACGCTGCACCTGCACGTCCACGCCGACGACGTCGGCAAGGTCATCGGTCGCCACGGCCGCACGGCCAAGGCGTTGCGGACCCTGGTCCGTGCCGCCGGGTCGCTCGACGACGTGAACGTCAACGTCGAGATCGAGGACTGATCAAGCGGCCCCCGCATCGGCGCCACCTGGAGTTCGCGTGACCGACGAGACCCTGATCGGGCGGGTCGTCAAGCCCCACGGCATCCGTGGGGAGGTTGCGATCGGCTCGCTGTCGGACGTCGCCGGTCGTTTCGAGCCCGGTTCGGTCGTCACGGTCGGCACCACCACGCGCACCATCGCGAGCAGTCGTCCCCACGCGGGGCGACTGCTCGTGGCGTTCGAGGGGATCCCCGACCGCACCGCCGCCGAGGGCCTGCGTGGCCTGGACGTGTTCGGGCCCGACGTCGACCTCGCCGACGAGGACACCTACTACGTGCACGAACTGATCGGCATGGACGTCGTCACCGGCGACGGCGACTGGCTGGGCGAGGTCGTCGACGTCCTCGACCTGCCGAGCGTCGCCGGCTACGACCTGTTGGAGGTCGACCGCGACGGCCAGCGCTGGTTGCTGCCGTCCGACGACGACCTGGTCGACGTCGCCACCAACACCGAGACCGGCGAGGACCTGCTGGTCGTGGTCGACCCGCCACCCGGGCTGTTGCCGGACGAGGCCGAGGACGCCGTCGACGTACCCCGTGATCCGGCGCCGTCGCCGGCGGTCACCCCCGACGACGTCGCGTCGTCCGGTGACGACACCCGTGGGGGCACCTGAGTGCGGATCGACGTCCTCACCATCTTCCCGGACTACGTGACCGGCCCGGCGAGCCTGTCCCTGTTGGGACGGGCCCAGGAGGTCGGGTTGCTGGACCTGCGCACGTTCGACCTGCGCGAGGCCACCGTCGACCGCCACCGCAGCGTCGACGATTCGCCCTACGGCGGCGGCGCCGGCATGGTGATGCGCGCCGACGTGTGGGCACGTGCGGCCGAGGCGGTCTGGAACGACCTGCCGGCGGCCGACGTCGATGGGACCGACGACCTCGACATCCGGGCCGGGGGACCGCGACCGCGCACGATCCTGTTCACCCCTCGTGGGCGGCCGCTCGACCAGGCACTGGCCCGCGAACTGGCCACGGAGGATCGCCTGGTCCTGTGCTGCGGGCGCTACGAGGGCATCGACGAGCGGGTCCACGACCACGTCGCGACCGACGAGGTCTCGATCGGCGACGTCGTCACGTTCGGTGGGGAGGTGGCGGCACTGGTGCTGCTCGAGGCGGTCGTACGGCTGCTGCCCGACGCGATGGGCAATGCCGCGTCGCCGCAGGAGGAGTCGTTCGGTGACGGACTGCTGGAACATCCCCAGTACACGCGGCCGGCCGACTGGCGCGGCCACGAGGTGCCGGAGATCCTGCGTTCCGGCGACCACGCCCGGATCGCCGCCTGGCAACGTGACCAGCGCATCGCCCACACGCGCGCGGTCCGCCCCGACCTCCACCGACGCTGGCTCGACGACCACGGCGACACCGACGACTGAGGATCCCCGCGGACCCCGACCGGGCGGACGACGTGTGGTTGGCGAGCGTGGCGGCGATGGCATATCCTCGCCGTTCGCACCCGCTCGCCGGCCGTCGTCGCGTTTTCCCGGCCGCCATGGGTCGGGTGAGCACCTCGGCAGCGACGCAGTTCGCGGCTGCCGCGGACGAACTCCCGCACCGCGCACGGGTCGCACCCTGCGCCGGCCCCACCACCGCTTGCACCGTGAAGGCAGTCCCATGAACAAGGTCGACCTCGTCGAGTCCGCACGCATGCGCGACGACATCCCCGACTTCCGCCCGGGCGACACCGTCAAGGTGCACGTCAAGGTGATCGAGGGGAGCCGCTCGCGCATCCAGGTGTTCGAGGGCGTGGTGATCCGCCGACAGGGTGGTGGGCTGCGCGAATCCTTCACGGTCCGAAAGGTCTCGTTCGGCGTCGGCGTCGAACGCACCTTCCCGGTCCACAGCCCGGTGATCGATCACATCGAGAACACCCGCCGGGGCAAGGTCCGTCGCGCGAAGTTGTACTACCTGCGTGACCGCGTGGGCAAGAAGGCCCGCATCCGCGAGAAGCGCGAGCCGGCCGCGAAGAACTGACGGCCCGTCCAGTGGGGTCGTCGATGATGACCGTCCGATCACCGCGAGGGTGCCCACCACGGGCACCCTCCGGCCATGTCGGGCGGTCCCGCGGGAGGCTGCGGTGAGCGACGAGTTGTTCTCCGGCCATCGCCTGCGACGGCTGGTCGATCCCGACCACCCAGACGCCCAGGACGAGCCGGACCCGGGCGGGGCCACCCCGTCCGCGGTGTCGACGGAACCCGACGACGCGCGCTTGATCCCGCCACCACCCCCACCACTCCCACCACCTTCGAGCCGGCCGCCGCCCGGCCCGCCGATGGGCGACGAGTCCGCCCCGGTCGATGACGACGTCAGCACCCCCGGGTCGGCTCCGACCGGCGGCGACCCGATCGAGGTCGATCCCCCGGACGGCAGCAGCGAGTCCGAGCACGCCGAGGCCGACGAGCCAGTCGAGCACGCCGCGGACGCCGAGCCCGACGAGCAGCCCGAGCCCGACGTCGAGGCCGTCCCGTACGTGACAGCGACTGACGACGACCAGGCCGACGGTGCGCCCGAGGAGCGCTCGGGCGACGAGGTGGACGAGCCGAGCGACGCTCGTGACACCGAGGACCTCGCGGTGGGCGACCTCGCGCGGCCGGTGTCCTGGCGGGACGAACTCGAGCACGACGCGACCACGGTGATCCCGCTCGCCACGGCCGCCGTTCGGTCCACCCCACCGAGCTCCGACGACACCTCCCCGGAGGTGTGGGACACTGGCAGCATCAGACGCTGGGATTCGAGCATGACCGACAACCGCACACGGACGGCGGACAGTGCGATGCATCGTCCGTATGCCCTCGACGACCGTGAGGACGTGGCGCTCGATCGCGAGGAACAGGGCGGTCGGTGGTACGAGGTCCCGCTGATGATCCTCATCGCCCTGACCCTGGCGTTCCTGCTGCGGACCTTCGTCGTCCAGGTGTTCTACATCCCGTCGGGATCGATGATCCCCACGCTGGAGATCAACGACCGGATCGCCGTCGAGAAGTTGTCCTACATCGCCCGTGACCCGCAGCGGGGCGAAGTCGTGGTGTTCGCCGGTGACGACCCGTTCGCCGAGCCGACCGGCGCGTCGACCGCCGACCGGGTCATGACGGGCGTCGGCCAGTTCCTGGGCGTCGTGCCGGTCGATGCCAAGGACTTCGTCAAGCGCGTCATCGGGCTGCCCGGTGACACCGTGGTGCTCACCGACGGCGTGGTCACGGTCAACGGGGTCCAGTTGGACGAGCCCTACGCCGACCTCGACCAGGACAACGGCGAATGGGTCGTGCCCGACGGGTCGCTGTTCGTCATGGGGGACAATCGCGCGAACTCGGGCGACTCGCGCTCCAGCCTGGGCTACATCCCGGTGAATGACGTCGTGGGCCGGGCGGTGGTCACCATCTGGCCGCTCGATCGATCCGGCTCCATCCCGGGCCTGGACCACGGTGCGGCGGTGGACGCCGGGTCGTGACGCCTCCCGCGCGGAAACCACGGGCCAGCCGTGCGCGCGGGACGTGGGTGGACCGGCGAGGGCGACGACACAAGCTGCCGATGGTGCCCGGCATCACCCACGAACAGGCCTGGTGGGATCGCGACCTGGTGGTTGCCGGGGTCGACGAGGTCGGTCGCGGGGCCTGGGCCGGTCCAGTGACCTGTGGCGCGGTGGTGCTGCCCCGTGACTCCCGCATCTACAAGTTGCGCGACTCCAAGTTGTTGACCGCCGAGGCACGCGAGGTGCTGGACGACCGCATCCGGGCCCGCGCGGTGGCCGTCGGACTGGGTCATGCCGACAACACCGAGATCGACCGGTGGGGGATGACCCGGGCACTGCGGGTGGCGGCCCATCGCGCGCTCGACGACCTGGGGGCAGCCGTCGACGCGGTCCTGCTGGACGGCAACTTCGACTTCATCGGGCATCGGCCGATTCGCGACGCCGATCGGCTCGCCGAGGTCACGACGATCGTGCACGGTGACGCCCACTCGGCGTCCATCGCCGCCGCGTCCATCGTCGCCAAGGTGGCACGTGACGCGCTGATGGTGGCGGCCGCCACCGACCACCCCCACTACGACTTCGACGGGAACAAGGGCTACCCCGCGCCCACCCACATCGCCGCCCTGGACGACGTCGGGCCCTGCGACCTCCACCGGCACTCGTGGGACCCCATCCTGCGCCGCACCACCCCCAGCCTGTGGGAAGATGCCGCCCTGGGCGACTGGACGCCGGGCGAGTGACGGCGCGCGCCCTCGCCTCGCGGGGGCGAGAGGGTCACCCCCGGTCGGCGGTGGCCACCAGGGTCTCGAACGGGAACACGATGCCGTCGTCGTCGCGGTGCGGGCGCAGGCCGTCGGCGAGGTCGGCCAGCAGCGGGTCCAGCGTGGCCGGGGGCAGGCGTGCGGTCAGGTCGCCCAGCGGCGAACTCGCGGACTCAGCCGCCAGGAACGCCGTCGGGGACGGGAACCGGAACGGGGTGATGGAGCGACGGAGGTGGATGCCCGCGAACCCGGCCGCCGTGATGACCGCGCGGAGCCGGTCGACTTCCCCCAGTCCGTAGGGGCTGGCCAGGACGGTCGCGGCCTCCTCACCCAGGTGGCGGGCCACCACCTCGACCAGCACGGTGTAGCCCGGTTGCCGGACCAGGCTCGCGCACGTGCCGACCCCCAGCCGACCACCGGGTGCCAGGACGCGTCGTGCCTCGACCAGCGTGACGATCGGGTCGGCCATGAACTGGACGGCCTGTTGGCACACCACGGCATCGACGGCCTGGTCGCCAAGGGGCAGGTCCTCAGCCGTGGCCTCGTGCCAGGTCGCGGCCGGGACCAGGTCGCTCGTGACCTCCCGTGCGACCGCCAGCATCGCCGGGTTCGCGTCGACACCGACCAGTCCGCCCCCGGGCCCGACCCGCCCGGCGGCATGCCGGGTCACGATCCCGGTGCCACACGCCAGGTCCAGCACACCGTCGCCCGGTGCCAGCCCGACCGCCGCGACCAGGTCGGCTGCCCACGGGTCCATTGCGGCAGGTACCAGGTTCGCCTCGTAGCCGCGGGCACCGTCCAGGTCGAGTTGCCAACCCTTCGTCGTGGTCGTCATCGTGGATCCTCCGCGGTCGTGGCCCTCGCCCACACCACCGTGGCCGACCCGGACGGCGAGGGCATCCGTGCCGTGCACGGACTTCCGCATGGCATGATGACCGTGATGGACCTCCGCGACGATCCCCGGCTGACCGCGGCGGGTGTCACCGGCCGCGAGGCCGAGGTGCTCGCCGCCATCGGCCGACGCCTCCGCAACCCCGAGATCGCCGACCTGCTGTCGATCGGCGTCCGCACGGTCGAGAGCCACGTCGCCCAGTTGCGGCGCAAGCTGCACGCGCCCGATCGCGCGACCCTTCGTGACGCGGCCACGGCATCGGCCGCTCGTGCCGCCGTCCCGCGTGCCAGGACCAGCTTCGTGGGTCGGGACGTCGAGCTTGCGGCCGTCGCCGGTCACCTGGTCCAGCATCGCCTCGTCACCGTCGTGGGACCGGCCGGGTGTGGCAAGACCCGCCTCGCCCACGAGGTCGCTGCCCGATGGCAGGGGGAGGTCTGCGTGGCGAGCGTGGCCGACCGGAGCCCGGCCGAGGTACCCGGCGTCGTGGCCACCGCCCTCGGCCTGGTCCCGGAGACGGCCACCAGCCTGCTGGGCCAGGCTCGTGTCGCCCTGGCCGAGCGGGACGTGCTGGTCGTGCTCGACGACGCCGAACACGTGGCGGCTGAGGTGGCCCTGTCCGTGGTCGGCCTGGTCGGCGTGACCAGCGGACTGCGGGTGCTGACGACCAGCCGACGGCCGTTGGGGAGCGATGGAGAGTTCGTGGTTCGGCTGGCACCGTTGGCGTTGCCGCGCGACGACACCGGGGCGGCCGTGCTCGCCAGTCCGGCGGGACGCCTGTTCGCCGACCGGGCCGCCGCCGCGACCGGTGGCGGCCTGGTGGTGGACGACGTCACCGCGCCCGCCATCGCCCGGGTCTGTGGACACGTGGCCGGGCTGCCGCTGGGGATCGAACTGGCGGCCGCCGCCGTGCGGCCGTTGGGCCTGGCAGGGGTCGCGGTGGCCCTGGACCCGGGTGGCGCTGCAGCCGACGGCGGTGGCGGCCGGACCGTCGGGGGGCTCCCGGAACCGCTCGGGCGTGACCCACGCCACCGGTCACTGGACGCCGCCCTGGCTGGCTCGTGGTCGCTGCTCGACGCGGGCGAGCAGGCCCTGTTGGCACGCCTGGCGGTGGTGCCGGACGACCTCGCCGTCGCCGACCTGCCCACCATGGCAAACCTTGCCGCCGCCCCCGTCCGGGACGTCGTCCGGACCGTTGGTCACCTCGTCGACGCATCGCTGGTCGTCGCGCGATCCGGACCCGACGACGTGGTCCGGGTGTCCGTCTCGACCCCGGTTCGTGCCCTGGTCCGTCGATCGGACCGCCCCCACGCCGAGCCGACCGTCGTGCGGTCCGGATTCGCCCGGTCGGTCCTCGCGCGCCTGGTCGCGACGCCGCGGGCCGCGTGGCTGGCGACCACGGTCACGGTCGACCGCGACCACCTCGCCGCCGCCCTGACCTGGTCGGCGGCAACGGAGCCCGAGCTGGCCGCCGACCTGCTGGTGGCCGGCGCACAGCGGTTCGAACTGGATCCCTCACCAGTCCTGCTCGACGCCATGGGCACGGTCGTGGCGGCACAGGCGATCCCGGACCGGTGGCCGGTTCCGGCGTTGGCATGGGCCGGCGTCGTGCTCACCTACGTCGACCTGGCACTCGCCGCCCGGTCCGTGACGGCCGCCCGCGCGGGCGCCGACGACCCGGACGAGCGGGCGATGGTGGACTGGGCCCAAGGCTTCGTGGCCGGCTACCGGGGCGACGAGGACGACGCGCTGGCAGCCGCCACGACGGCGGAGCGACACTTCGCGGCCACTGGCGACGACTTCATGGCAGCGCACTGCCGATTCGCCCGCGGACTTGCCCGGCGCGATCCCAAGGGTGCTGTCGACGATCTCGAAGGGGCCGTGGTGGGATTCCTGGCCGCCGGGGCCACCCGGCACGCCAACAGCGCGCGGCTGGTGCTGGTTCGGCGCGCCGACGAGGCCGGACGGCCCGACCCGGTCGTCGTTGCATGGCTCGACGCGTGCCGAGACTTCGCAGAGACCCACGACCTGGTCCACGACCGTGCCCACGCGATGCTGGCCGAAGGGAGGCTCGTCTGGTCGACGGATCCGTCCCGCAGCAAATCGTTGGCCCACGAGGCAGGTGCGGTCTTCCGCCGGGTCGGGGACCTGCGGTGCCTGCGTCGCAGCCTCGGCCTGCTGGCCGACACGACCGACGACCACCACCGGGCCGTGTCGCTGGCCCGGGAGGCCGTCGCGATCGCGGTGGTGCAGCACGACCGTCCCGGCCAGGTCGCAGCCCTGCGCCGCCTGGCCCGAGTCGCCGCCGGTGTCGACGAGGTCATCGCCGCCCGCGCGCGGGGCGCCATCGACCACGTCAATGGCCACACGGCGTCCGAGGACGAGGGGGCGAGGGAGCCTGACCACCTGGCACTGGAGGTCCGGGCTGGTCGGGCCGCCGGGCCTGCACTCCTCGTCGACCACGACCAGGCGTGACCCGGTGATTGGCCCCAGGTCTCTGGCGGCGGCCGACGGCTAGGCTCGGCCGGCATGGACCCCGACGAGATCGAACGCTACGAGACCCAGGCGGAGCTGTCGCTGTACCGCGAGTACCGCGACATCGTGCGCACCTTCACCTACGTCGTCGAGACCGAGCGCCGGTTCTACCTCACCAACGAGGTCGAGGTCACCCCTCACAACGAGGGTGGCGACGTCTGGTTCGAACTCCACCTCACCGACGCATGGGTGTGGGACATGTACCGCCCCGCCCGCTTCATCAAGAAGGTCCGCGTCCTGACCTTCCGCGACGTCAACGTCGAAGAACTCTCCCACGACGACACCGAGTTCCCCGCGATGTTTGGCGACGGCTGAGGCCACCCTCCCCACGAGACAAGTCGACCAGAGGCCAACGACGACGTCGGGTGTGCGGATCAGCCCGGTATGTCGGGCTGATCCGCACACTCGATGGGTGGGGGGCGTCGGGTCAGCGGTTGCCGGCGATGCTGCGGGAGCGTTGGTCGACGCCGGCTTCGCCGTAGGGGTAGTCGGCGATGGGTGGGGCGGAGGCGTCGGTCAGGCGCTGGTGCTGGTCGGGGTCGAGGTGGCGGTCGGCAGTGGTCAGGTTCTGTTCCAACTGCTCGACGGTCCGGGCCCCCAGGATCACCGACGTCACGGCGGGCTGGTCGGCGACCCACGTCAACGCGACCTGGGCCATGGACTCGTCGCGTTCCTCGGCGACGGCCCTGACGGCGTCGACGACGTTCCAGGTCCGCTCCTGCTCGTTGCGAGGTCCATAGGCCTCCATGCCGCGCTCGGGATCGTCACCCAGTCGCGTGTCGCCGGTGGGGACCTCGTCGCGCTCGTACTTGCCGGTCAGCCAACCACCCGCCAACGGCGACCACGGCAGGATGCCCAGCCCGTACTCCTCGCAGGCCGGGACGCATTCCCACTCGATGTCGCGGACCAGCAGGTTGTACTGCGGTTGGAGGCTGACGGGCATGGTCATCCCGCCGGAACGCTCGACCGCCTGGGCGATCTGCCAGCCAGTGAAGTTGGACAGCCCGAGGTAGTGGATCTTGCCCGCGCTGACGGCGTCGTCAATGAACCGCAGGGTTTCGTCGATAGAGGTGTGGGGGTCCCAGGCATGCATCTGGTAGAGGTCGATCGTGTCGACGCCCAGGCGACGGAGCGAGTTGTCCAGCGCATCGCTGAGGTGGCGGCGGGACAGGCCGACGCCGGTGGGCGAGTCGTCCATCGGGAAGCGACCCTTCGTGGCGACGACGACCTCGTCGCGGCGGCCGGGGCTCGCCGCCAGCCAGCTGCCGACGATCTCCTCGCTGGTGCCGGCCGAGTAGACGTCGGCGGTGTCGATGAGCGTGCCGCCGGCGTCGACGAAGGTGTCGAGCTGGCGGTGCGAGTCCTCTTCGGAGGTCTCGTCGCCGAACGTCATGGTTCCGAGGCACAGGCGAGACACCGACAGGCCGGTCGGGCCGAGCAGGCGGTACTCCATGGTGGGTCTCCAAGGTGGGGAACGGTCGATCTCGACGCTATCGCCACCGGTCGGGGCCGAGGACGACCGACGGTCCGGCGAGTGGGTGCGCCGGTGTCGGGGTCGTACCCTGACACGTCAACGACGAGGACGGATCTCGATGGGGTTCAACGCCACCCGCCGCTACCGCGACGGCAGGAACAACGACGTCTGGCTGCTGGTGGCCGCCGTCGTGATCGTCGTGGTGTTGATCGCCTGGGCCCTCGGCGCCTTCTGACGCGCGTCCTCGCTGCGCTCGGTCGCCCTGGAGTTTGCTCGCTGCGCTCCCAACGTCCACCGTTGCGAGGCCGAGAACGAGCCCCTGGGCGAGTTCTCGAACCTGCTGAGCGCGTTCGTCCTCGCTGCGCTCGGTCGCACTGGAGTTTGCTCGCTGCGCTCTCAACTTCCACCGTTTCGAGGCAGGCGAGATCAGGCGTCGTGAAGGGCGAGGCGGATGCGCTTGTTGTCACGGCCCTTGTTCTCGGTCCTGGTGATCTAGACCCGGCCCACCTCCACCGTCGACGCGACGTGGGTGCCGCCGTCGGCCTGGCGGTCCAGTCCGACGATGTCGATCACCCGCAACGGGTTGATGCTGGCCGGGATCAGGTTCGCCTTGGTGCGGATCAGCGCCTCGTCGAGGTCGGCCTCGCTGCGGTCGACGAACTCGACCGCGATCTCGCGTGCCTTCTCGACCTCCTCGTTGATGCGTCGTTGCACGCGCTCGCCCAGTTCGCTGGTGACGGCGTCCAACGCGAAGTCCAACCGGCCCGACCCGGGCTTCATGTTCCCGCCCGTCACCGCCACGCCGTAGGCATCCCAGATCACCCCACACAGGATGTGCAGGGCGGTGTGCGTGCGCATCAGGGCGTAGCGCCGGTCCCAGTCCAGTTCGGCCTGCACCAGGGTCCCGGGCGTCGGCAGGGCGTCGTCGTCGACGGCCAGTTCGTGCTGGATGCTGCCGTCCCGTCGCCTGACGCCGACCACCTCGGCACGGCCGACACCCCCGTCGGCCTCGTCCCACTCCAGCACGCCACGGTCGGCGGGTTGGCCGCCACCGCCGGGAAAGAACACGGTCCGGGACAGGGTGATGCGGGCCCCGTCCACCTGGTCCACGGTGGCCTCGGCCTCGCGGCGGTAGGCGTCGGCCGCGAAGAGTTCGGTGGGCGAGGGATCGGTGGCCATGGCGGTTCCTGGTCGGCGAGGCGGTGGGGTGGTGGCGGGGTGGGGTGGATCGTCGGGTGCGGCGGGTCGCGTCGAGCCGACGACGTCCCTCCGGCAGGATGCCCGGTCGTCGTCCCGGTCGCCGCGTCACTGCTGCCGGTGGTCGGCAATCGCCGCGACCAGGGTCTGCTCGACCACGTCGGCGGCCCGTGTCCAGGAGAACCGGCCCGCCATGTCCCGGGCACCCGCCCCCAGTCGCTCGCGGCGCGCCGGGTCGGTGAGCAGCGCGACCACGCGTTCGACAAGGTCCCGGTCGTCGCTGGCCAGTTCGCCGGAGACACCGTCCACGACCGACTCCCGGGTCCCGCCCGCGCGTGCCAGCGCCACGGTCGGGACGCCGTGCTGGCCGGCCTCGGCCACGACGATGCCCCAGCCCTCGCGCACCGACGCCAGCACGTGCACGTCCGCCGCCGCGAGGATCGCGTGCTTGGTGGCGTCGTCGACGAACCCGTGCAGCGTGACGTGCTCGTCCAGCCCGCGCTGGCCCACCTCTGCCTCGAGGTCCGTACGCCATTCGCCCTCGCCGACGACGTCGAGGTGGGTGTCCAGCCCTGCCGCCCGAGCCGCCACCAGGGCCGCGATCGCCACCTCGACCCGTTTGTGCGGCACCAGTCGACCCACGACGACCAGGCGGTGGTCGGCGCGGACCAGGTCGGGCACGGGCAGGCCGTCTGGAGCTGCCGTGAAGCCGTTGTGGGCAATCGCGATGCGGTCGGCGGCGACGCCGTAGGCGGCCGTGAGAGCCCGTGCCGACGCCTCCGAGACCGTCACGTGAGGTCGCCCGCGCTGGCGTCGGGCACTCCAGCGTTCCACCGCCCAGCCCAGGCGGCCCACCGTGTCCCCGAAGACCATCGCCCACTGTTCGCGGTGGACGTGGTGGACCACGACGACCACGGGCGGCCTGGGCCACAGCGCGGACAGGAAGGGCACGCCGTTGAACACGTCCAGCACCACGTCGGGCGGCGGGCTCACGCGCCACTGGGACAGGTGGGCCCGGGCGTACTGCGTGACGGTCCCGCCGCGCCGCACGTGGCGGATCCCGTCGACGACCTGGTCGTCGGCCGAGCCGGGGTACCCCATCGTCAGGACGGTGACCCGCCACCCACGAGTGGCCAGGCGCGACAACACCTCGTGCAGCCACACCTCGGCACCCCCGGCGTCGGGGTTGTCCCGGTCCCGCCAGGTCTTGACGACCAGGTGGGGCTCACGTCGGGCTTGGTCGGACACCATTGGCAGACCTCCCCGCGGGTGGTCACTCGAACTCGTCGGTGACCTCGCGGTAGTCGTAGGCATGGTCCTGGTCCCGGTAGACCCAGACGCGGTCGGGCAGGAGCCCGAACTCGGTGCCGAGGTAGCGGTCCAGGATCCAGCGCCACGTGTTGACGCCGGTGATGTCCTCGGGCGGTTCCTCGTCGATGCCCGGCAGGTACCAGGCCGACAGCGTGCGCAACTTCTCGGCCCGCTCCGCCTCCGTGGCCGTGAACCAGTCCATCGCCGGGCCCAATTCCTCCTGGCGGGCCGGGTGGGGACCCTCGTCGGACTGGATGACGATGATCGGGTCGGTGGCGGGGTCGCCGCTGACCAGCAGGTCGACGAGGTGCTCGAGGCGGTCGTTGACGAACCGGACCTGGTCGAGGGTGTTGGTGGCACGCGACCGCGCCGCCTCCTGTTCGGCGGTGACGTAGGAGCCGTCGGCGGCGTAGACGTAGGGCTCGTGTGGCACCGTGACATGCGCGACGACCAGTCGAGGCCGGGGTCCGACGTCGCGGGCGAGCCGCTCGAGTTCGGCGAACTGGAAGTCGGACACCGCCCGGTAGTGGGCCCGGGTCCCGGGCTCCGGCAACGGCGTCGGGGGGGCGGAACCAGCGCCACGCGGACTGGTCGGCCAGGCGCATCGCGACGTCCGTGGCCGAGTCGAGCGTGCGGTTGTCGGTGGCCGAGAGCGCCAGCGAGGTCGGCGGCCACCACGTCCCGACGTGGACGTAGTCGTAGCCGGCGCCGACCAGCGTCGGACCCAGCCGCTGGTCGCCGATCAGTTGGTAGACCGGTCCCCACTCGGTCCCGGAAGGGGTCTCGGGGAGCAGGTCCTGGATGTACTGGAACTGCCAGGTGGCGGCCAGCGAGCCGGCCGTCCGCGGATAGTTGGCCCGGGCCCGGTCCTGGATCGTGAAGCCGCGCTCGCGGAGGTGGTCGAGGAACGGGCCGTTGTCGAAACCGAACTCGTCGGTCAGGGTGTCGGCCCGCGGATAGCGGTCCGGGATGATGTAGAAGATCTCCCGGGCGGGGGCGACCGCGCCGGGCAGGTCGAGGGTCGGGCGGGGGCCGTCGGGGAGCAGCGCCGGGGCGACGACGCCGATCGCCGGGACCAACAGGACCACGCCCAGCAGGTTGAGCGCGCCGGTCGCCCGGACCAGGGCTGCGGTGGGGAGGAACCACGCCACCGCGACGGCGGCGACCACCAGTGCGGCCACGGCTGCGCCACCCACCACCGGCTGGTTCGTCGGCAGCAGCCCACCTGCCGTCAGCAACGGGACCGCCACCAGCGTCACGACCAGGGCGCCTCGCAGCACCCCGTGACGCGTCGTCGGGCGAGCCAGGGCACGCACCAGCATCGCCCACGCCACCACCGCGGTCCCCGCGCCGACGGCCACGGCGAGCAGCGGCGTCGACGACGGCCCGTCGACGACCCCGCGCCAGGCCACGAACACGGGCAGCGTGGCCGCCAGCACGGGGTGGACCACGATCCGTCGCCACCCGTGTCGCGACGACGGGATCGACCCGTCCGGGGTCGCCCCGTCCGGCGCCGCCCCGTCCGGCGTCGGCTCGTCCGCCGTCCGGGGAGCGGGGGTCGGCTCGTCCGGTCTTCCGCCGCCAGCGGGCCAGGCCGCCACGTCAGCCACCGCGTTCCTCCAGGCGCCGGGCGACGGCCGTCAGCACCGGTCCCGGCATGGTGCGGATGCCGGCCGCGACGACGGCCATGGCCGGCGGGACCCACACGATCCGGCGCGCGGTCGGGCCGTCGCGGCGGTCCAGCGCGCGGTCGACGGCGACGGCCACGTCTGACGGGTGGCGGGCCAGCGGGGCCTCGTCGTGGGTCGCGGTCATGCGGGAGTGGATGAACCCGGGGCGAACCACCAGGACGCGGGCGCCGGTGCCGCGCAGTTGGTCGGCCAGCCCACACGCCAGCGCGTCGTAGCCCGCCTTGGCTGCCCCGTAGACCAGGTTGTCGGGCCGGGCTCGTACGGCGGCGACGCTGGACAGGGCCACCAGCGTGCCGTGTCCCTGGGCCTGCAGGGTCCTCGCGGCGGCCAACAGCATGACGCCGCTGCCGGTCGTGTTGACGTCGAAGACCGCGGTGGCCAGGCCCGGGTCGTCGCCGTCCCGGTCGTCGTGTGGCAGGACGCCCACCGCGTGCACGACCACGTCCGTGCGGACGTCGAGGGTCGCGCGGACCGCGGCGGCGACCTCCGGTCCGGCGGCGGTGGCCGACAGCGGCGAGATGCCCACCGTCGCGCCACACGTCCGCAGCCGCTCGGCCGCCTCCTCCAGGGCGTCGGCGTCGCGTCCGGCCAGCACCACCTCCGCGGCGCGGCGGCGACGGACCAGGCGCTCGACGATGGCCAGCCCGATGTCGGACGTGCCGCCCAACAGCACCACCCGTTGCAGTCGTCCCACGCCGTCACGCATCGGCCACCTCAATGCCGGGGCGACGCAGTCCGAGTCGCCGGTCGAGGTCACTGGTCACGAGGTGGTCGGGGTCGAGGTCGTCCGCGACCCGGCGCCACTCCGCCAGCCGGGGGTACATCGCGGCGATGGCCCCCGGGGCGGCGGTTGCGTCCTTGGCGAGGTAGACCCGTCCGCCGACGGCCGCGACCCGCTGGTCGATCGCGTCCAGGTGGTCGCCCAGTCCCGGACCCGACGCCGGCAGGTCGACCGCCAGCGTCCAGCCGCGACGGGGGAACGACAGGTGTCCGGGCCCCGCGTCGCCGAGCCACTTCAGCACGGCCAGGGCGGGCACGATCGGGAGTTCCCGGTGGCACGCGACCACGTCCACCAGGACGTCGTCGTGACCGTCCGGGACGACGACCTGGTGCTGCACGAAGCCGGTCGGCCCGTACACGTGCGGGAACCCACCGACCGACTCCAGCGGGAACAGCGCCGACGTCAGCGGCACCCGGGTGGTCGCCGACCGTGCCAACCGGAAACGGGCGGCGTTGGCCACGCGGATGGAGCCACGGCGCACCAGCGACGTCGGCAGCGGCGGCACCCGCACTGTCGGTGGGCTCGGCAGCATGGCGTCCGTGCGCGGGCCGTCGACGTCGACGGTGGTTGCCTCGACGATCCCGCGAACGTGCGGGGCCACCAGGTCCAGCCACGCGGCGACGTGCTCGTGGTCGGCCCGCGCAGCTTCCATCGTGGCCAGCAGGTCGGTGACGCCCGTGACCGGGGTGGTCGTGTGCGTGGCCCAGGTCGACGCGAGCGGCACCGTGGCCAGTCGGGCCCGTTCGATCGTCCCCGTCAGGCCCATGCCGCCGGTCGTGGCCCGGAACGCCTCGTCCTCGGGGCCCACCGCACGACGACCCGACGGCGTGACGAGGTCCAACCCGAGCACGTGGTGCCCGAACGTCCCGGCGGATGCGTGATTCTTGCCGTGCACGTCGGCGGCGATCGCCCCGCCGACCGTCACTGCCAGCGATCCGGGCAGTACGGCCAGGGTCCGGCCGAGCGGCCACAGGTCCCGCAGCAGGTCGCGCAGGACCACGCCGCCGCCCACGTCGACCTCGTCGGTCCCGATCCGGACGTCGACGGGTGCCGTCCAGGACAGGCCGCCCGAACACCACGCCTGGTCGCCGTAGCTGCAGCCCGACCCACGCGTGATCCCGCGCGTGGTGGCCACCGCCCCGGCGTCCAGCGGCGCCACCGTGGTGCGTCCGCGCAGGGCACGACCGAAGGACGTCACGCGGTCGGCACCGGGGGGGACCGCCCCGGGCATCGTGGGTGCCACGACGTCAGCCATCGAGCGCGGCTGCGAGAAGGACCAGCCAGGCCAGGCCCACGACCTGCAGCGTGCGGTCGCCGGCCACGACCTTCTCGGGGCTCGCGCCGCCGTCGCGCATCGTGACCAGTGCGTAGCGCAGGAGTCCCAGCAGGAACGGGACGACGGACAGCCGGACGAGCACCCCGCCGGTTGAGGCGGTCTCGCCGGTCTCGAAGGCCCACAGCGTGTAGGTCAGCGCGGTCGCGGTCAGTGCGAGTGACCGCACCTGTTCGAGCAGTCCGGCGGGATAGGCCTCCAGCACGCGGCGGTGGCCCACGGCTTCGCGTTCGCTGACGCGCTTGACCACCACCACGTACAACGCGCCGAACGACGCGACCGACAGGAACCAGGCCGACAGCGGCACCCCGGTCGCGACCCCGCCCATGGTCGCACGCAGGACGTAGCCCGACGCCACGATCATCAGTTCGACCAGCGGCATGGCCTTCAGCCCGAGGTTGTAGCCCAGGTTGAGGCCGAGGTAGCCGACCAGCACGATCGTGGCGGCCACCGGGGTGGTGGCGGCCAGCAGGCCCACCGCCGTCGTTGCCAGCACCAGTGCCGTCACGATGGCGGTGCGAGGGCTCACGGCACCGGTCGCCAGCGGCCGGTCGGACGTGCGCGGGTTGGCCGCGTCGCGATGGCGATCGACCGTGTCGTTGACGAGGTAGATCGCCGCGGAGGCCAGCACGAACGCCACCGTCGCCAGCAGGGCCGGGGCCAGGACGTCGCGGTCGAGCAGGCGCCCGGCCGCCGCGGGCGCGGCGAGCACGAGCATGTTCTTCGGCCACTGCGCGGGCCGCGTCGCCACCAGCAGTGCCGGCAGCGCCCGCGGGCGTGCCTCGGCGTGGATCCCGGTGTCGGCCATGGCGCGCAGGCTACTGCCGGTGGGGCCGTCCCCAGCGGCACCGGCCCTGGGCGGGACGGTCTCGCCGACCTGTCGGCTGCGCGGTCGCGGACGGACCGGACGCAGCCACCTCGCACCGCCTACCGTCCGACCGACGCGGCGACGGAGGCATGGTGGGCGGCTTCACGGGGGAGCGGCCGGGACGGGGTCCTGGCTACGACTACGACGACAGTCGCCATCGCGTGGCCTACCTCGCTGCCGATCCACTGGTCGCCGGTCGACGGGTGGTCGATGCCGGGTCCGGGGACGGCGTCGGCACGACCATGCTCGCCTCGTCGGCCGCGTCCGTGACCGGCCTGGACCACCACCAACCGTCGGTCGTGGCCGCCCGTGCGGCCCATGGCACCGAGGCGGTGGCGTTCGAGGTGGCCGACCTCTCGCGTCCCTGGCCGGTGCACGACGCCGACGTCGTGGTCGCCTTCCAGATCCTGGAGCACTTCGAGGATGACCACGCCTTCGTGGACCATGCGCTGGCAGCCGTCCAACCGGGTGGCCGGGTGGTGCTGACGACCCCGAACCGACTGACCACGTTCAGCGACAACCCGTGGCACGTGCGCGAGTACGTGTCCGCCGAACTACGGGCCCTGTTGTCGTCCCACGCCGACGAGGTCGACCTCCGCGGGGTCCACGGCAACGAGCGCGTGGCCGCCTTCGACGCCGCCCGGCGGGCCGAGGTCACGAAGTGGCTGCGGCTGGACCCGTGGGGGCTGCGTGACCGCCTGCCGCGGCGTCTCGTCGGGGTTGCCTTTGCCGGCCTGTCGACCCTGGTCCGTCGTCGCGCCAGCACGTCGTCCGGGACGACCGACGCCCCCATCACCGTCGACGACTTCTCGGTCCGGGCTGGTGACCTCGACACCTGCCTGGACTTCTTCGCCGTCGTGACCCGTCCCGCCCAGGCGTGATCAGCGGGCCAGCACGGGTGCGTTGGCCAACGTCCCCAGCGCGATCTCGTCGATGCATGCCGGTTCGCCGCCCAGCGCCGTCACGGTGATCCCGGTGGCGGTGATCGGCAGGACGTCGATGGGGAACAGGACCTCCGATCCGGCCGTGCGCGTGTCATAGACGTGTTCGGTGACGCCCGGTGGACCGGCCGCCCCGATCGTGCGGGAACTGATCCGGGCGCGGCCACCGGACAGTCGCAGGCGCACGAACCGTCGTTGGTCGGGCGGGGCAAGCAGGACGTCGGCGTCCAGGTGCGAGATCGTGCACAGGCGCGTGCCGTCGACCTGCATCGTGCCGCCGAAGGTCGTGAGCGTGTTGGTGGCGAACAACGCGCCGGTCGTGTCGTAGAAGGGCTCGAAGTCGGGTTCGGCGAGTATCCCGTCGGTGACCAGGCGGGCCGACCCGGAGCCGGTGAAGGTCACGTTCGGCAACAGGTAGCCCATGTCCTCGAGGCTCCACGGCGGTGACCAGGCCGGGGGCATGCTGTCGTTGACGACCTCGAGGCCTGGCTCTGCCGTCGCGGTCGTGGCCCGGATCGACTCGAGCCACGCGCGCGCTTCGAACGCCACGGTCTGGTCCTGGTGGCGCACCGCGAACACGCCCGTGGACACCAGCACGGCCATCAGCACCACGGCTCCGACGATGCCGTGGCCGCGGGGCCACCGCTGCGGCGGACCGTCCGCCGTCGGACCGTCCGCCGGTGGGCCGTCCGCCGGTGGGCCGTCGGTGGACGAGGACGGCACGGCCGGGACCGCGTCCGGTCGTGACCACGCCCACGGGAGCAGGAACGTGGCGTACCACAGCGGTTCCAACCAGTACCGATGGGAGTTGGCCGACGCCACGCCGAAGGTCGTCACGCGGCTGCTGGCGACCAGGACGGCGTTGACCACCACGACCGCGACCAGGATCGCGAGCGGACGGGCGGCGTCGGGTCGTCGCCACAGGGTGTAGGCCACGACCACCAGCAGGGCGCCCTGCAACAGGACCTGGACCGCGGTGTTGGCGCTGGCGTCGAGGCCGAGTTCGACCAGGTCGACGCCGAACAGGGACGGCGTGAACCGGGTCAGCCACGTCTCGCGGACGGCCGTGGCCAGCACGCCCGGACTGGCCAGCGGGTGCAACGGGGTGACTGCCTCGGTTGACACCAACAGGTAGACCACGACCGGCGCAACGAACAGCGACCACCTCTGCCATTCCCGTCCGACCCGCGACAGCAGCCGGGACGGGTGCGTTGGCCGCAACACCAACTGGTCCAGCAGGAACACCAGGCCGAACGCCAACAGGGCCTTGCCGACGAACGCCAGCCCCACCGTCAGCATGAGCACGGACGCGACCGCCCAGCGTCGCCGGCCGGTGTCGACGTGGTGGATCCAGGTCCGGATCCCCCAGGTCGACGCCGCCAGCGCCGGGACCTGGTGCAGGGCGGCCGCGAACCACTGGTCCACGGCCAGCGACACGGTCGCGAACATCGCCACCAGCACCAGCAGGAGCAGCCACGGACGGGGACCGTAGAACCGGGACAGGATGCTGAGCAGTCCGCCCAGGGCCACCACGTGCACCACGACCAGCACGGCGTGCATGTCGGCCACGTCGGTCGGCCCCAGCGCGAGTTGCAACAGGGTCAGGATGCGGTGGCCGGGGGCGAAGTGGTCGAAGACCGGGTTGAACACGAAGTCCAGTGTCCCCAGTTCACCGGCCAGCCGGAGGTTCCCGAAGTCGTCGAACTGCAGGCCGGCGTCGCGGACCAGCAGCCACAGGCCCAGGGCGACCACCACGCAGGTCGCCCCGACCGCCCACGACCACCATGCCGGCCGGTCGTCAGGCACCGACGACGAGGCGGGAGCGCGCGCCCAGGAGGTGGCGTGCGACCACGACGACACTGCAGGCTCCGATCAGGCTCGACCCCAGCGCGGCAGGCGCCGACACGGACAGTGACGGGGCCCCGATCGCGCTGGTCAACGCGATGGCGAAGGGTAGGTGGTGGAGGTAGAGCGCGTAGGTGGCCTCGTCCAGCCACCACGCGACCCGTGGCAGTGTCCGACGTTCCAGCCCGGCCAGCCAGCACGTGCCCAGGGCGAGCCAGATGCCGGCCGAGGTCAGCAGCTCGCGGGCGGTCGTGTCGTCGGCGACGACCACCAGCGCGACCGCGACGACGGCCCAGGCCAGGGCCACGCCCGGCCACGCCCGCTGCCACCGTGCCAGTCGGTGGCGGTACTCCCACGTGGCGATCCCCGCCACCAGGAAGGCCAGCCACGACAGCGGGTTCCGCAGCTGCCAGAACAGGCTCGCGTCGGTCGTCGCCAGGGCGGCCTCGACGATCGCCGTCGCGGCCACCGCGAGCAGCAGCCAGCGACCGCGGAGTCGCACCAGCCACGGCACCAGTGGCGTCAGCAGGAGCAGGACGAACACGAAGTAGTGCGGGCCGAACGCGGCGCCCAGCAGCACCGCCCGGAGCGGTCGGGCCACCACTGGGAAGGCCGACGACGTCCACCCCAGCGCGATCGCGACGGCGGCGGCGACCAGGTACGGGGGCAGCAGCCGACGGAGTCGCCGAGGGATCCAGCCGTCCCCGGGAGGTCGGCGGGCGGCAAGGTGGCCAGTGGCGAGGAAGAACGCCGGGACGGCGAAGCGGCTGACGTCGCCCAGCCACCGGTCGAGGTCGGTGCGTCCCGTCGCGAACTCGGCCGGGATGACGTGGATCGCGACGACCACCACGATCGCGACCGCCCGCAGGAGCGCCACTTCCGGTGCTCGCCCCACCGGGGCCGTGGGACGGGTGAGACGTCTGCCCAGCCGCCGCAGGTCGGCCGCGCCCGCACCCAGGTCCCGAGCCAGCCGTTCGCGCGGACCGGCTCGCCACGCTGCCACTGCCAACAGCACCACCCCGGCCACGGCGAATCGAGACGCCACCCAGCGCTGGCTGATCGTGTAGACCTCGTCGAGCACCGCCAGCCCCCCGGCCAGCCACGCCAGCGCGGCCACGACCAGGGTCCCGATCCCGAGCGTGGCCACCAACCGGGGCGCCGGGTCGACCGCGATGTGCAGGGCCCACGCGGCGAGCATCGCCACCAGACCGGCGCCACCGAGCAGCAGCCAGGCCACCAGGCAGGCCGCCACCCACGGCCACGTGTCGCCCGTCGTGACCCCGCCACCGTGTTCGCCTCCCCATGGACGGAGGCGAGCGGCAGCGGCGGCCAGGCGGCGCGGCACCATCGTCACGACACTCATCGGCGCCACCGTCGTCGGAGGCCGGACGCGGCCACGACCACCAGGACGAGGACCGCGACGGCAGACAGGCGAAAGCCGACGTCCACGGCGCGCTGGGGTCCGTAGGTCAGCACCACCTCGTGCCGCCCGGCCGGCAACGGCCACCCGACCGCGTAGCCGGCCGCCTGTCGCGGCGCTCCCAGGTCCACCCCGTCGACGGTCGCGCGCCAGCGGGGATCCCACGCGATGCCGGTGGACAGCATGCCCGGCGCGGACGACTCGACCTCCAGGATCCGTTCTGGGTCCTCGGGCCCCGATCTCGGCGCCACCGTGACCCGGCCGATCGTCGCGGCCTGGTCACCGTCTGGACCGTCGCTGGCGAACGCCAACCGGTCGATCGTCCAGCCGAACCCGGCGTCGTAGACGTGGGGACCTGCGGCCAGCGTCAACGGGCTGCAGCCGTCGACTTCGCGGGGGCTGCCGTCGAGCGTGGCGCCCAGGGCCAGGTCCACCGCCACGGCGATCGGCTGGTCGTCGACGACGCCCACCGGCGCACACCCGGTCAGCCGGGTCGCCAGGTCCAACGACGTCGAACGGATCCCGGGCACCTCCAGCTCGGTGATGGGTGCCACCTGTCCGACCAGGCCCGGCGCCGCGAGGTCGAGGGTGATCGTGCGGGCGACGACCGGCTCGGGAAGGTCGATCGTGGTCGCCGGGCCCACCAGTGGGGCTTCCACCTCGACGTCGTCCACCTGCAGGCGGGCGAGCACCTCGGTGGCGTCATCGGGCCGTCGCACGACCAGTCGTGCCAGCCGGGTCGGGCGCTCGAGCGTGATCGCGAGCCGACCGCCGGCCCCGGCCGGGCGCCAGGCCGTGTCGTGGTCGCCGTCGAAGGCCTGGCTGGCCCGGCCGAGCGCCCCCAGTTCGGTCGGGTCGAGCGTGGCCAGGTCGGCCCCCCGGACGTCGGCGGCCGCGGCGACCAGGGCGTCGGGTGGCCCGGCCGGACGAACCGTCGCGGTCACGTCGACGTCGTGGGCCCCGGGCAGCATGAAGGCGCGCAGCAGCCCCCGTTCCTCGTCGTCGAAGGGATCGGTCGGATCCCCCTGCTGGCGGGTCAGCAGCACCGTGGTCGGGGCCGCAGACAGCGCAGCGGCGCGGTCGCCGGTCAACCCGTCCGCGACGGGATCCGGCAACCGCATCCCCCAGCGCAGGAAGCGACCGCCGACGCTGATGTCGACGATGCCCACCGGACTGTCACCGGAGCGCGTGGCCTCGGCGATCCGGACCTCGATCCACGGCGACCGGCCCGGCAGGTCAAGCTCGACCACGCCGTCGTCGGGAACGTCGACGATCGTGGGGTCGGCGCCGGCCACCTCCACCAGCAACGTGCCGGGACGGCGGGACCCGGACGTGTCGACGACGATCGAGACGTCGTCGAGGGCCACGGGGTCGCCATAGTCCAACCGGATCCACGAGTCGGCCTCGGTGTCGAACGCCCCGGTGAGCCAGGCCGTCCCCGGGTCACCGTCGGAGGCGAAGGTCGCAGGCGTCGTGGCGTCGATCCGGAACAACTGCGGGTCGTCGTCGCTGGACGTCACGGCAACGCCACCCTGGATGAACGCCGTCGTCTGGGTGGCCGGGTCGAGGTCCCGCATCCGGGTGGTGGCGGGGTCCACCTCGGTGTCGGGCGGCAACACGATCGAGTGGCTGCGCCCGACACCGCGGACGTCCCACCGACGACGCTGGTTGGTGTCGGTCAGGACCAGCCGCGCCCCGTCGTCGAGCAGCCCGCCCAGGTCGCTCGGCCCCAGTTCGTCGAGCCAGGCGAGCGTGCGACCAGCCGGGTCGAGGCCGGCGTCGGCCATGGGCGCGATCGCGAACGCGTCCCCGGTGGCCACCAGGGCATCCCGCAGCGGCGTCACGCGCGCGGGCTGGTTGCCGGGGACGCGGACGTCCACCAGCGCCGGTTGGCGAGCGACTTCGGTGCCGAAGGCGTCCCGCTGCACCGTGGCCGGTCCCCACGTGCCGGCCACGGTCGCCCCGCCGACGGCTCGGTATGCGGCCAGCAGTTCGTCCGCCGGGCGCGCACCGTCGACCACGTTGCGGCTGTCGGCCCGGACCAGCACGTCATCGACGCCCAACAACGCCAGGTGGGCCGCGGTCGCCGCCGGTGACAACGCCCCGTCGTTCATCCCGACGTCGACGGCCGTCAGTTCGTTGTGGGCGGGGCGGCTGCCGGCCGGCACGGTCGGGCGCCAGGCCACCTCGCGACGGTCGAACAGGGCGGTGTCGAGGTCGTCGACCCCGGTGTAGCCCCACTCGTAGCGGGCGAGGAAGGCACCCGGGGCGAACAGGAGCCGGCCGGGGTCGGCCGTGTCCAGTTCGGCAGCGGCGGCCTCCCAGTGGTCGGGGACGTCCAGCGTCACGGGTTGGGCATCACCGACCCACCACGGCCACGCCGCGAGCGCGACCAGGCCCACGACCACCGGCGCGAGCGACCGTCCCCGCACGCGACCCGCCACGGCCGCCCCCACAAGCAGGGCCACCGCCAGCGCCAGCAGGCTGCCGGCCTTGTTCGTGGTCCGGAAGCCGATCGCACCGGGGACCGTGTCGAACGCCCACGCCAGGACCCGCCCCAGTGGCGATCGAGTCGGGCCGGCGTACAGCCCCACCATCAGCGGCAGCGCCCCGGCCAACAACACGACCGCGAACACCCGGACCCGGCGGCGGGCGAGCACCAGCCCGGCTGCGGCCACCACCGGCAGTGCCAGCGTGGCCGTCGCCGGCACCACGTCGGTGAGGTAGGTCACCTGCCCCGGCACCTCAGGACGACCCCCGATGACGAGGTAGAGCGTCCACAGCCCGAGGCCCCGCAGGGTCTCGATCGGAGACGAGGTCCCGGCCACGGCAGCGGGCGACTCGGTGGCAGCCGCGACGTCGGTGCCGGTGGTCCCCGCCGCCAACAGCGTCGGCACCAGCCAGTAGATGCTGACCGCGATGCAGAGCATCGCGACGAGCCCGCACCGGCGCAGCACCGTGGCCACCGGGACGTCATCGACCCGGACGACCACCACGGCCACGGCCGGCAGTGCCAGGGCCAGCAGCAGGTTGACGACGCCGCCGTTGATGCCGCCCATGCCGGCGTACGCGACTGCCGTCGCCGCCGCCCACGGCCAGCCACCCCGGCGCAGTGCCCGAATTGCCGCCAGGGCGAACCACGGCAACAGGGCATGGGGCAGGCGGATCGGCAGCGTCGCGCCGGCCACGATGGCGTACGGATGGATCGCATAGGCCATCCCGACGACCACCGGGGTGAGGTGGTGGTCGCGGCCCAGGTCGCGCGCCAACAGCCCGGCCCCACCGGCACCGACCAGGGTCAGCACGATCGCGAGCACACGTTGACTCGCCCACGGGGGCAGACCGAGAGCCTGCAGGGCCCACACCACGGCCGTGATCGGCGCGATGCCGGGGTGGTAGTTCGGCGACCCCAGCGCGGGGACCGTCCGCCACGCCGACACCTCCCGGGCAAGCATGCGACCCGGGTTGAGGTACAGCTCGGGTTTCGTGTCGGGCAGGAGCACGCCCCAGTCGGGCACCAGGAAGGCCAGCAGGACAGCCAGCACGAACAGGCCGGCCACGACCAGCACGGTGCGTCGTGGTGGGTCGCCGCGAGTGACCGTGGATCCGGGCGGGACCGACGCGACGTCCGCCGGGTGACCGCGCGCCGGTGTGGCGTCAGCCATGGACCGACGCCGACGACAACGGGATCTCGTCGGCGGGCCGCCCCCCGCGCTCGCCGGGGGCTAGCGTCCGGCCCGACGCGGAGGCAGGCGGATGGACGAGTCGGGCGACGACCCCTGGGAGGAGATCGCGGGCCAGGATCCCGACTGGGTCGTCCTGTCCCTGCCTCGTGGCAAGCACGGGGCCTGGGACGAGGCAACGCTCGCCGCGACCGGTGAGCGGGCCGCCGCGGACCTGCTCGCGGTCGCACGGTCGGCCGTTGGTGATCTCGGAACGCGGCTCGCGGTCGACGTCGGCTGTGGCGTGGGACGCCTGACCGGTGCGCTGGCCCGCGACTTCGACCGCGTGGTCGGCATCGACGTCACCCCCACGATGCTGGCAGAGGCGCGTCGCCGGGTGACCGTCGCCCAGGTGTCGTTCGTCCGGGCGGACATCGCGGTGACGGCGCCCGCCACCGCGATGGGTGCCGACGTCGTGGTCTCCGAGCGCGTGCTGCAGCACCTCGGGGATGACGCGGTCGGTCCGCACCTGCGGGCCTTGGTGGGGTTGCTCGCACCTGGTGGCGTCGCCATCCTGCAGGTTCCGGTGGCGCTGCCGCGACGAGTCGGCATGCAGCCCCGTCGACGGGCGTGGCAGGTCCTGCGTCGCCTCGGAATGTCGCCACGGACGCTCTACTGGCGACTCGGACTGCACCCGATGTCGATGCGGGTGGTGTCCCCGGAGCGCATCGCCGCGTCGGTGGGGGACGGGGCCGACCTGCTGGCGGTCGACCGACGCCACGAGCCCGCGTTCGGCGTCACGGAGGCGATCGTGGTCCTGCAGCGGCGCGACGACTGAGCGAGCCGACCGGCAGGGCGCTCGTCGTGGTCGACCGAGCGTGCCCGGTCCCGTCGTCATCGCGACATCGCCGACGTCTCGGCCGGGACGGGTGCGGGAGTGGCGTGGCTGAGCCGCCGCAGGAACCCGACGACGACGAAGCCGCTGACGATGCCGGCGACGGTGGTCACGATGGCGGTCGGGGTGGTCGGGCGGACGCCCAGCAGGACCACCACGATCGATCCGACCGCGGCCAGCAGCAGCCACAGTGCCTCGCGTCGTCCGCTGGCGAGGTCCGACAGGGCCAGGACCTGCATGCCGACCGCCGCCGTGCCCAGCCAGGCGAACCGCCAGAGGTCGACGCCGATCGGCTCGTACTGGGCCCCGAAGACGAGCGAGACCAGCATGGGGCCGGCGACGGCCGCGATCGCGGACCCGACGACACCGGCGCCGGTCAGCCCCAGGATCGCCCCGCCGACCACGCGTCGGCGCGGGTCCCGGACCAGGCGGGGGAACAGCAGCAGCACGACGAACTGCGGGGCCCAGAACACGATCCGCATTCCCGACGCACCGACCGCATACAGCCCCGCGTCGAGGTCGTCCAGGAGGATCCTGGCCAGCACCGCGTCGACGTGGATGAGCACCAACAGCATGCCCATCATGGCGACGGCGCTGACCACGGCCCGGGACAGTCGGCGTCGTGGCTCCTGACCGATCCCGTCCAACCCGCCCGACAACCACTGCGACGTCACCAACTGCACGCAGTAGCCCAGTGCGATGGCCACTGCGGCGCCCCAGACCGCCCGGGTGGTGAGCATGGCCCCGACACCGGTCAGGAACTTGACCGCGGCACCAGCCAGCAGCACGCTGCCCAGCGCGGCGAACCGCGAGGCACCCTGCAGCAGTCCCTCGTTCGCGGCCGTCAGCGGCAGCAGGCCCGCCGCGGCCCCGATCGCCAGCACCGCCGCTGGGTTGCGGGTGCCCAGTGCCGGACCCAGCACCGTCATGAGGACGACGACGACACCGGCGATGGACAGCGCCAGGCGGCGCGCCAGCGGGGCGTCGATGGTCACCGCTCGTCCGAGGGTCCCCGCCGCGGTGAGCGCCTGGATGGCCATGCCCGGCGCCATCCCGATGAGCACGATGCCGAGCAGGGCCGTCAGCGTGCCGAAGTCCCCGGGAGCCAGCAGGCGGCTGCCCGCGATCGTGAACCCGAAGTTGGCCGCGTGCGTCGCGAAGGTCAACCCTGCCAGGGCCACTGCGCCGGACCACCAGGAACCGGGGGCCGCGGGGAGTGGTTGGGACACGATGCGGGCCTTGGTGGGCAGTGGCGGGTGCTGGATGCGGCGGGATCGGCGGGTCGCGACACCACCGCTTCGGTGGGACCGGGGCGGGCCGTCGGCCGTGTCGCCATCGCGCCCGGTGCGACCGGCGATCGTAGCCGCCACCGGTCTGGCGGGACCTCCTCCCGATCGGGGGTCCGGAGCGGCCCCCACGCCCCGAACGGATCTCGGCCGGTGGTGGCCTTCCGCCCGGGCTGTCGCGTCGACCCGACCGTCGTGGATCGTGCCCAACAGCACTGATCCGGTCTATGCTCGGCAGGATGCCGGAACGAGTCGCCGACCGGATTCGGCGCCCCGGAGGACGCGCAATGACATCCACTCGCAGTTCGCTCCCGCCCATCCTGGCGTTCCTCGCTGCCCTGCTCCTCACGCTCGGCCTCCTGTCGTGGCTGTGGATCGGACCGACGGTGCGTCGGGCACCGATCGACCAGCAGTCGACCACCGTCTCGCTGGGCACCGGCACCTACTACGACCTCGACGCCGGCGAGTCCGTCGAGTCCGACCAGATCCTGTCGGTTCTCAACACCCAGTCCGACCAGTCGGTCTACGAGGGCAACGGTGCCGTCGGTGACGACATCGGGGTGTACGACCAGGACGGGGGGCTGTTCGACGCCGCCCGGGAGCCGGTCATCGACGCGTCGAACCCGGGCTTCGAGATCACCCTGTCGGCAGCGTCCCGGATCGCGCTCGACCGGGTGAGCGCGGAACCGACCGACTGCTGCAACGCCGACGGCGACATCCGCGGCCTCACGATCAAGTGGCCGTTCGGTGTCGAGCAGCGTGACTACGAGTTGTGGGACGGGATCGCGGGCGTGCCGGTGACCATGGCGTTCGTGGGCGAGGAGGAGGTCGACGGGCTGCCCGTCTATCGCTTCGAGGGCGAGGTGCCCGAGACGGACGTGGGTCCGGTCGCCGAGGGGTCGGAGTGGCCCCACCGGTTCTACGAGACCACCAAGGCCTACCTCGTCGAGCCCATGACCGGCCGGATCATCGACTCGACGAACGATGTCCACCAGTGGATCGTGGGTGAGGACGGGGAGGTGCTGTTCGACGCCGCCGACGTCCAGGTGGCGGTGTCGGACGCCACGATCACGGACAACGTGGCGATCGGCAACGACCAGTCCTCCCAGTTGCGCCTGTTGGACATGGTGACCTGGGTCGCCCCGCTGCTGGGCCTGGCCCTGCTGGTGGCGGCCGTCTTCCTGTACCGGCCGGCGCGGCGGGACGACGACGTGCAGGACGTGTGACTGCGGCTCACCTCGGTGGCCGCCCCCCTCCGGTCGTGGATGGCGGCCGGTCGTGATTGGCGCCCGGTCGTGAGCGGCGGGAGATCATGAGCGGCGGGAGGTCCACCGAGGGCGATCCCGCCGGGCGGCCGTGGCCCGACGGGCTCGTTGCGCGGGCCTGTCGGTGGGTCACGGCGCCCCACGCGGCCGGTACGGGTGCGGCGCTGACTGCCGGGCTGGTGCTGCTGCGACCCTGGTTCGGGGCCGGCGACCTGCTGGTGCGGGACCTGGTGGCCGTGCGTGACCCGGCGTGGTCGCTCGCCCTGCTCGACCCCACCGACGCGTTGCCGCGAGACGTTCCCGGCGAGGTCTTGGCGGCCCTTGCCGGGCAGGTCGTCGGGGGTCCGGCGGTGGTGCTGGTCGCCCTGTTGGGATCGTTCGCGCTGCTCGGGGCCGGGGTGTCCCGACTGGTCGACGGCCGGCGCGCCGGCATGGTCGTGGCCGGCGCCGCGGCGGTGTGGAACCCGTGGGTGTGGGTGCGCCTGCAGCAGGGGCAGTGGTTGGTGGTCGTCGCGCTGGCGGCGGTTCCGTGGGTGGTGGTGGCCGTGGCCGACGACGACCGTGTGCTGGTGACGCGGACGATGACCGCCGCGGCCTTGGCCGGGTTCGTGGCGACGGTGGTGGTGTGGCCCACGCTCGTCGTGGTCGCGGTGGTCACGCGGCGGTGGGGTGTGCTGGTGCGCGGGCTGGTGGTCGGGGGGCTCGGGGCTCTGCCGTGGCTGGTCGTGTCCCGAGGGCTGGTGGTCGACGCCGACGGCTTCCGGGCCTTCGCGGCCAACGCCGACGTCCCGTTCGGCACGCTGGTCAGCCTCCTGTCCGGAGGGGGGTACTTCAACGCGGCGATCGCGTCCCCCTGGCGTGCCGGATGGCTGGTCGCGGCGATCGCGACCGCGTTGGCCGCAGCGGCGGCGGCGGCGCTGTGGGTGGGAACGCGACCCGGTCGTCGCGCCGCCGACACGCCAGCGGAGCCCCCGGTCCCCGACGGTGCCACCGATGGCGCACCGACAGGGGCGACGGTCGAGCCGTCAGGCTCGGCCGCGGACGGACGGCGTCGGGCCGTGGCGGGGTTGGCGCTGGCCGGGCTGGTGGCGGTCGCCGTCGTGGCCGTGGTTGCCACCGGTCCCGGTGTCCGTGCCCTCGCCGCCCTCGCGCAAGTGGTGCCGCCGTTGGCGGTGATCCGGGACACCTCGCGACTTGTCGCCCCCTGGGTGGTGGCGCTGCCGGTGGGGCTGGGCTGGGTGATTGCCCGCTGGCAGCGGGGAGGGGATGCCGGGCCGGTCGCGATCGCCCTCGCGCTGGTGGTGCTGGCGCTCCCCGACCCCGTGCTGGGCCCGTTCCTGCCGGCGCGCTCCGACCTGCCGGCGGCCTGGGTACAGGCGGGCGCGGTGTTGGACGCCGACCCCGCCCCGGGGGACGTGCTGGTGGTCCCGCCTGACGGCCTCCAGTCGTTCTCCTTCACGTCCGGGCGTCCGGTGGCGGTCCCACTGCGTCGACTGACGTCCCGACCGGTGCTGACGTCCAGTCGGCTCGTCGTGCGCGACGGGGGGCGTGACCTGGTGGTCGACGACCTGGTCGAGCCCGACTGGTCGAGCCTTGCCGACCTCGACGCGCCGGCCGAGGACTTCGCCGCGGCCGGCATCGGCTGGGTCGCCGTCATCGATCCGGCACTGTTGGACCGGGTTCCCGCCGCGTTCGACCTGGTCGTGGACGACTCGACGCTGCGACTCGCGCGCACCGCACCTGTCGCGGGCGTGACGACGTCACGACCTCGGACGGTGGTCCTGGTGCTGGACGCCGTGCTGCTCGCACTCGGCCTGTGGGCGGTCAGCCGCCGCGACGCCCGGACCCGTCGGACGTCGTCCCACGCCCTCTCGGGGCGAGCCGTGGGATAACATCGTCGCCTGATCGCGGACACCAAGGGGGCCCCGTGCGCACGATGAGCATCGCAGCCGTGCTCGGCATCCTGGTGGCCGTGCTGTTGTCGCTCGCCCTGATCTCGATGCAGGACGGCAGCGACCTGGGCGAGGACTCGATCCTGTCCACGTACGGCGAGCGCTGACCCCACCTGATCCGTTCCGACCCCCGCCTCTGCGGGGGTCGTCGTGATTCTGCGCCCAGGGCGACTCGCGGCCCGCTCTGGCTTGTCCACAGCGTTCCACCTCGACCGTCGGGATCGGCCGCGACGGTCGTAGCGTCTCCGCACATGGACCCCACGCCCCGCTCCCGCCGCCCGGTCGCCGCCACGTCGCACGCCGACCTGGATGCCGACGCCGAAGCCACCTCCGACGCCGGCTCGGCCCAGGAGCCGGACGCGTCGATCAGACCGTCGCCGGACGCTCGTCGACGGGTGGGTGACCATGGCGAGACCCTCGCCGCGGAGCACCTGGCGTCGCGCGGGTTGGAGGTGGTGGCACGCAACTGGCGCATCGCCGCCGGCGACCTGCGCGGCGAACTGGACCTCGTCGCGCTGGACCACCGGGCCGGGTGCGTGGTGGTCGTGGAGGTCAAGACCCGGCGCGGCGCGGGCTGGGGCGGCCCGCTCGCCGCGGTCGGACACCGCAAGCAGGCGACGCTGCGGCGACTGGCCATGGCCTTCATGGTCGATGCCGACGTCCCCTACCACCAGGTCCGGATCGACGTCATCGGCGTGCGCCTGGACACTCGCCACCTGCACCACGTCGTGGGCGCACTGTGACCCCGGTCGACGAAGCCGATCTGACAGTCGCCGACCTCCAGGTCGTCGTCAGCGACGGGACGGGGGCCGATGGCGCATCGGATGACGGCCGCGCCCCGGCGGCGTCGGGATCGGCTCGCCGGGCTCGCGGACCACTGGCCCGCGCCGGCGCGGTCGCGCTGACGGGTCTGTCGGGCGACCTCGTCCATGCCGAGGCCGCGATCGCGGCGGGACTGCCCCAGATCCGGATCGTCGGCCTGCCCGACGCCGCCGTCCGCGAGTCCGCCGACCGAGTCCGCCTCGGCTGCCAGCGAAGCGGCTTCTCCCTGCCCGAGACGAAGGTCGTGGTCAACCTCGCGCCGGCCGGGATCCGCAAGTCCGGGCCGGGCTTCGACCTGCCGGTCGCGCTCGCGGTGCTGGCGGCGGCCGGGCACCTGGCACCGGCGGACCTCGACGGCGTGGTGGCGATGGGGGAGGTGGGCCTGGACGGGCACCTGCGAGGCGCGGCCGGCACGCTGCCTGCGGCGACCACGGCACGTCGGGTCGGTGCAGGCAGGATGGTGGTCCCGATCGACGTGGCCGGCGAGGCGGCCCTGGTGGAAGGTCTGGACGTCGTGCCGGTCGGTTCCCTCCGGGATGCCGTGGCGGTGCTGGCCGGCACCATTGCGTGCCCGGCGCGGCCGCGACCCCCGGAGCCCGTACAGCGCGACGTCGACGACCTGGTCGACGTCCGTGGCCAGGCGCTGGCACGGCGGGGGATCGAGATCGCGGCGGCCGGGGGACACCACGTCCTGATGATGGGGCCTCCCGGCTGCGGCAAGTCGATGCTCGCGAGGCGGCTTCCGGGGATCCTGCCCGGCCTGACGCCCGCCGAGGCGCTCGAGGTGGCCGCCGTCCGGTCGATCGTCGGAGTCGTCGCAACCGACCTCGACCTGCGCCCTCCCTTCCGGGCACCTCACCATGCCACGTCGACGGCGGGCCTGATCGGGGGTGGCAGTGGCGTGGCCCGGCCGGGCGAACTCAGCCGCGCCCACCGAGGCGTGCTGTTCCTCGACGAGGTGCTCGAGACCCCTCGGAGCACCCTGGACGCCCTACGCGAACCCCTCGAACGCGGCGAGGTCGTCCTGGTCCGGTCGCAGTCGCGGGTCACCTATCCGGCCCGGGTGCAACTGGTCGTCGCGGCCAACCCCTGCCCGTGCGGGCATGCCGGGTCGTCGAGCCGGCCATGTCGATGTCGCCCGGACCAGGTCGCCCGCTACCGCGGTCGACTGTCCGGTCCGCTGCTCGACCGGATCGACCTCCACCTCGAACTCGAACCCGTGTCCGAGGACGTGCTGGTGGGGCCGTCCGACGGGGAGTCCTCCGCGGCCGTCGCGGCTCGGGTGCGCCAGGCCCGGGACGTCGCGGCTTCACGGTGGGCGGCAGCGGATGTCCCGGGGGACCGGCGCCTCAATCGCGACGTGGACCCGGCACGGCTGCGCCAGACCGTGTCCGCTACGGCACAACGGCGGTTGGCGCGCGCCGTCCAGGCCCTGGGGTGGTCGGCCCGGACCTTCGACCGGTGCCTGCGGGTGGCGCGGACGATCGCCGACCTGGCTGCCAGCGACGTCGCCGGGGCGGACCACGTCGACGAGGCCATCGCCTACCGCCTCGACACCGGACCGAGGTCGACATGAGTGATGACTGGACAGCCGTGGCCGCCGCCGGGACCGACCCGCTCCGATTGGCACGGGTGGTCGCCCGGGCGGTGGCGGATCGCCGCGGCCTCGAGGCCGGATGGCGAACAGCGCGTCGCGCGGGACGATCCGGGTCAGAAGCGATCGGCGACGTCCTGTCCGCACCCGTGCTGGTCGATGACGGAGCGGGTGCCGTCGCGCGATCGTGGGCGGCGGCAGGGGTCCGGGTCGCGCTCGCCGGTGATCCATCCATGCCGACCCGACTGGAGCGCCACGACGTCGTGCCCCCGTGGTTGGCCATGACCGGTGACCTGGGCATGGATCGTCGAGCCGTGGCGATCGTCGGCAGCAGGTCGGCCACGCCCTACGGCACCGGGATGGCCGCCTGGCTGGCGGAGGCCGCGGGTGACGCCGGGGTCCGCGTGGTCAGCGGTGGCGCGGTCGGCATCGACGCGGCCGGACACCAGGCGAGCCTGGCGCGACCGGGCGGGACCACCGTCGTCCTGGGCTGCGGTCACGGCGTGGCATACCCACGACCCCACGCGACCCGGGGTGGACTCTTCGACCGGGTGGGGGCGTCGGGTGGCGCCGTCATCTCCGAGTCGCTGCCGACGGATCCGGCCCGTCCCCATCGGGTGCGGTCGCGCAACCGCCTGATCGCGGCACTGGCGGACGCGGTCGTGGTCGTCGAGGGCGGCGAACGCTCCGGGTCCCTGATCACCGCGTCGTGGGCCGCGGACCTGGGGATCCCGGTGCTGGGCGTGCCGGGTGACGTGCGGGCGACCGGCTCCGCCGCGCCTCACCACCTGCTGCGAGACGGTGCCGCGGTCTGCGCCGGGCCGGCCGACCTGCTGGCGGCCGTCGGCCAGGGACTGGACCCGTCCGCCACGACCGACGACGATCGTGACAGGGGCGTCTCCGGCCTCCCACGCTGGCTGCGGGTCCCGCTGGTCGAGGCGTGGCCACGGCCGTTGCCGACCGCGACGCTCGTCGACGGGTCGGGTCGCCGCGCCGGCGAGGTGCTGGCCGCGGTCACGCGCGCCCAGGTGGGCGGCCTGGTGACCCGTGACGCCGATGGCATCCGCCTGTGTCGTCGACCGTGACCGGCCGCCGGGCGCTCGGTCGTGTGGCCATGCGACCCGCGGACGCCCGGCCGTCCCGCGAGCCGGGCGAGGCATCGCCACCGGTCGACGCCCGGGCCCGTGCCGTCCGGTTGATGGTCGCCGTGGTGGTCACCGCGGCGACCCTGCTCGCCCGCCCGCTCCCGGCGTGGTCGCGCCCGACGATCGGGACCGGCCACCCACCCGTCCTGGCGGCGTCGAACGTGTCGACGCCCACCCCGGTGCTGCTGCCGCCCGACGCGATCGGGACCCACCGCTGGCCGGTCCGGTCCACCGTGGTCGCGACGTGGCAGGCGTCGGCGAACCCCTACGGCCCCGGTCACCGCGGCGTCGACCTCGCGGTCGAATCCGGTGATCCCGTGGCGGCCATGGCTGCCGGGGTGGTGGGCTTCGCGGGCGTCGTTGCCGGACGGGCCTGGGTCAGCGTCGACCATCCCGATGGGCTTCGGACCACCGTCGGGCCGCTTGCCGTGGTGGCAGTGGCTGCCGGCCAGGAGGTGCGGCAGGGCCAGTTCGTCGGGGCCGCCGCCGGGACCGCCCACGCCGACGCCCGCATGCCGAGCACCGGGCGGTTGCACGTCTCGGCCCGCGTGGACGGGACCTACGTCGACCCGGTGCCACTGGTCGGACGCCTGGTCGCCACCCTGCTCCCGATGCCGTGACGACAGGCCGATCGCGTGCACGGCTCGCCTGGGGCGTGGCCTCGGAGCCGACATCGGGCGTCCGCCGGGACGGGCTGGCCCTGGCGCGATGGGCGACGCAGGCAGGCTCATCGCAACGCCCATCGGGCTGCGGGCCGCCAGGCGCGGTTCAGGTCGCGCCGTCGGGTCGGGTGTCGTCGGTGGGTTCACGGTGCTGGTGGCGGGCCAACCGGTCGGCGCCGGCGTCCAGCCCTGGCAACTGCAGCGGCATCCCGCCGAGCTTGGCTGCGGCCAGTTCGGTGACGATCCCCTCGACGTCGGCCCACGAGTGCGCCCGCAACCCCTCGATGTCGCGGTTGTAGGGCTGTTCGAACGCGATGACGGTGTTGCCGCGATCACGCAGGGCGACGATGTTGTGGGGCGCGTCGTCGATGTAGGCGTCAGCCTCGACCTCCGGCTTGGCCCCCAGGAAGCACAGGTCGCGGTACGGGATCTGGTGCAGGTCGAGCCAGGCCGCGGTGTCGCCGACGGCCTTCTCGTGGCCCCAGTTGATGTAGAGCCGGTGGGTCACGATCCGGATCCAGATGCCGGCGTCGGACAGGCGCCACAACGCGTCCGCAGCACCCTCGATCAGGGGCATGGTGCGGAACAGGTCGTGTTCGAGCACGGCCGTGCGGTGCCACCGGCTGTAGTCCTCCGGTGCGAACCCCCACTCGGCGAAGTCCCAGCCGCGTTCGAGGGGCAGCGTTTCGGGGTCGAGGCCGTTCAACTCGGCGTAGATCTCCCGGAAGCGCCGTGTGTGGTCCCCAACCACGCCGTCCAGGTCGACACCGAGGATGAACTGGTCGGTCGACATGCATCACCGTTCGTGTTGTTGGTGGTGCGCGAGGCTACTCGTGTGGCAGAACCTCCCCGGCGGGCACGCCGCCGGTGTACAGCCAGATGTCCTCGCGTTCGTCGTCGTCGTCGACCGCAGCAACCCGGTGGAAGCCGACCCGCTCTGCAACCCGTTGCGACGCCAGGTTGGCCGGGTCGATACCGGCCACCACGCCCGACACTCCCTGCTCCAGCGCCCACGCCACCAGGGCCGCGACCGCCTCGGTGGCGATGCCGCGTCCGCGCCACGCCGGCAACACCGTCCATCCCATCTCCACGCCGACCGGGGTCCAGGCGGACAGGTCGTGGTCGCCCGGCGCGCCGTGGAAACCGACGTGGCCGACCAGGGCCTCGGGATCGCCGGCCCCGCGCCACCGGATCCCGCGCATGAGCCAGGTCGTGGACGGATCCGCCGCGAGCCGGTCACGGAAGATGGCGAAGTGGTCCATGTCGTGGAACCAGGCATCGCCGACCGGGCCGCCCCAGCGCGCCTCGATCGCCGCCCGTGCGCCCGGTCCTCGCGCCGAGCCGGTCAGCAGGTCGAGGTCGAGGCACACCAGGGCCAGCCGGGCAGTGGGCACGACCAGGGCCGCGTCGGTGGGCGTCATGTGATGAGCGTGCCCGTCGGCGGCGACGGACCTGGACCCCAAGCGGCTTCGGTATTTCAGGTCGTCGTCACATGCCTCCTGCGGTACACTCGCACCGCGAGTTGGTCCGTTTCGTGGCAGCTGCCGTCGGAACGGGCCTTGTTGCATCCGGGCTCCACGCCCGACTCGCCGACCACCCACCCGCGCCGCACGCCGTGCGGCCAACCTCAACGACACACGTCCGCCGACGGATCGACCCCGGTGCCCGCGCCGCAGGCCACGCAGCCAGCGAGCCCGGGTGGGTCGACCGGATGACGCGGGCGGAGGCCCAAC
>JAGXFT010000128.1 GCA_024637135.1 Nitriliruptorales bacterium
GCTTCTCAGCTGTCCGGGGCTCCATGCGAAGACGGCTTCGCGTCGTCCGGTCTCGAAGCCCGTGAGGGCGAGCCCGGCGCGACGGCTTGGCGCCTCCGCTGACCGAGTCCAACGTCTGCCCGGCGTGTCCGGCCCGGAGGCCGGGTGCCCTGGCATCCGTGGCCCCCGAAGGAGCCGATGTGGACCCAGTCGCACCATCCCCGACGCTGGACCGGAGTCCGTTGTCGGTTCGGTGTTGCCCGATTTCCAGCGCAGTGGATCTCGGTTCGGCGGCGTCCTCCGAGGAGGTCGTCGCCTGCAGTGGCCTCTGCGCGGCCCCTGCGTCTCCGGTGGTGTTGCCACCCCCGGCGACAGACAGAACACTACCCCGTGCCCCCCTGGGCTGTCCAGTGATCGACGACAAATGCTCGCTCTTCGTGACGGCCTGTGGTACAGGCGCACGCGCCTCGGAAAGTGCTGGCCCGCGACCCATGTTTCTGCTATCGACACGCCGCCTCGAGGTCCTGTCACGACAGTGACCGATTGCCCCCGCGTGATGCCTGTCGCGGGCTCCGTGGCGACCGGCCACCACTGAGGTCGACGTCGACATCTCGGGCGAATCGCCGGTTTCGGTGGTCGGGAGCCGATACGATCGCCATGCTGCGTCGGTCCCCCACTCCTGCTGTCAACATGCGACGTCCGGTCCCCAGCCGGGCCCGCTCGTGTGCACCAGCGACGATGCCCATGGACTCCGGCGTGAACCCGTGCACCCAACTCGAGGAGCCTCGCTTGTCGCTCACCTACGCCGTCGGAGACACCGTCATCCACCCCCATCACGGGGCCGCGCGAGTGGACGAACTGGAACAGCGAGAACTCAACGGCGACAACGTCGAGTACGTGGTGCTCACCTCTCCCTACAACGACCTGACCCTGAAGGTGCCGGTGTCCCGGGTCGACGACGTCGGCATTCGGGCCTGCATGACGACCGATGTCCTGGACGGTGTGATCGAGGTCCTCAAGGACGAGCCGACACCGCAGAAGGGCCACTGGTCGCGACGGCTCAAGCGCAACCAGTCACGGATGCGCTCGGGTGAGCCGGACAAGCTTGCGATGGTGGTGCGCGACCTGACGGCGAAGTTGTCGACCAAGGGCCTGTCCCCGGCCGAGCGCCGCATCCACCGCACGTCCCGACGCATGTTGCACGGCGAGATCGCCGCGGTCCTGGACGGTGGCGCGGACGCTGCCGACGCCCTGCTGGACAAGGCGCTGGCGATCCACATGGTCGAAGACGAGGACTGACCCGACCCGGTCGCACGAGACGCCACGCCCGCACCCCGACGCCCGCACCGGGCCGGTGCGGGCGTTCGTCGTTCCCGACGTCGAGTCACCGCCGTCCGACGACCACGATCCAGTCCTCGTCGTCGGTCGCCGGTCGACCGTCCAGGCCGCCGAAGCGCCCCACCACCGACAGCCCGGTGGCGGCGACCATGGCCACCAGGTCGTCGGGTGCCCACAGCCGCTGCACCGTCCCGGTGGTGTGTGCCACACGGCCGTCGTCGGGTTCCACCCGGTAGTGGATCGCGAGGCGGTCCGTGCCGCGATCGAAGCGCCGTCGGCTGTGGACGACGGCACCCGGCACCTGCTCGACCTGCTCGACCGGGTCGGCCAGCGCGGCGGTGCGGTTGACGACCTCCATGACCAGCCAGCCGCCGTCGGCGACCTGGTCGGCGAGCCAGCCCACCATGGCACGGTCACGGGCCGCGTCCGCGAAGTACCCGAAGCTGTTGAAGAGGTTGGCGACGAGGTCGAACGGTGGTCCGTGCTGGCCGCCCGGGCCCAGCGGGGGCGGGTCGGCAAGGTCGACGTCCAGCACCCGCAGGTCGCCGCCTCCACCGCCGAGCGTGGTCGCGGCGGCCCGGGCGGCGGCCAGCGCGGCCGGCGACCGGTCCACCACGGTGACGTGGCACCCGAGCAGGGCGAGCGGCACGGCATGCCGGCCACCGCCGCCGGGGGCGTCCAGGATCCGCCAGCCGGGTTCGATCCCGACCAACCCGATCAGGTCGTTGACGGCCAGTTCGGTCTCGGTGTCGTCCACCGCGTCGGCGAACAGGCGCAGGTAGTCGTCCTCGAAGAAGGAGCGCCACCAGTCGTCGTCGACGTCGGCCGCACGGCCGCGCTCCACGGTCACCCGCCCAGCAGGTCGACGAGTCCGTCGTGGCCGGTGGCGACGGCGTGGTCGGCCGCGGTCCGGCCGTCGTCGTCGGTCAGCCGCCGACGGGCACCGGCCGCGAGCAGCCGTTCCACCATCGCCGTCGCACCCTGGGCGGCGGCCCCCATCAACGGGGTGTACCCGCCGTGCTGGCGGGCATCGAGGTCGGCACCGGTGCGCACCAGCGCCTCCACGACCCCGATGTCGCCACTGGCGACGGCGCTGTGGATGGGCTGGACGCGCGAGTCGTTGTCCGCGACCGCACCGACGTCGGCGCCCAGCCGTGTCAGCAGGATCGTGGCACCGGTCCGGCCCAGGAAGGCCGCCAGGTGCAGTGGCGTGAAGCCGTCGACCGTGCGTGCGCCGAGCAGGTCGGGATCGGCCTCGAGCAGCGCCGCCAGCCGCTGCTGGTCCCCCAGCGCAGCCGCCTCCAGGACGTCGAGGTCGATCCCCGCATCGGCCATCGCAAGGGCGATGTCGCCGGCCAGCCGGGGCCGGCCGTGGTAGAGCGCGGTCAACAGCGGCGAGACCTCGTCGTCGACCGGGGTCGTGGCGGCGTGCGGGTCGGCGGCCAGCGCCGCCAGCAGGGCACCGCGATCCCCGTCCACGATGGCTCGCCGCACCTCGTCGGCGTCGACCTCCACGGTGGCTCCTCGCATCCACGGGCACCGGACCCGTTCCGATCCGCCACACCCTAGGCGCTGTGAAACGCGGCCGGCAGGTCGACGGCCGCTGCATCCCACCCGGCGCCGGTCCACGTTCGGACCGAGGTCGTATCGTGGGCCGCCCCGGAGCCGGAGCCAACCATCGACAAGGCCGAACGTCGCGCCCGCCTGCGCACGCTGCCGCCGGCGACCGCGCGGGAGAGTCGCGCGGTGGTGGACCACCTGGTCGGCCTGGACGCGGTCACCACGGCCCGCTGTGCCTGCATCTACCTCCCCATGGACCACGAGGTCGACCTCCGGGCCCTGCCCGACCACCTCCCCGACGTGCGCTGGGTCACGACCCGCACGGGTGACGGCCCCGACCTGACCCTGCACGACCTCGACGCGCCGCGCGAGCGACATCCGTGGGGCTTCGACCAACCGGTCGCCGGTACACCGGAGGTGGATCCGACCACGGTCGACACGTGGCTGGTGCCCGGGCTGGCGTTCGACCTGCGGGGCACCCGGTTGGGCCACGGCGTCGGGTACTACGACCGCCTGCTCGCCCGCCGCCGGGTCGATTCCGTGGTCGTGGGCGTGACGACCAGCCGACACGTGGTCGGTTCACTCCCGCGCGAGGACCACGACGTGGACATGGACGTGGTGGTCACCGACGACCGGGTCCACCACACCAGCGCCTGACACCGAGCCGGCGGCGACCGATGGGGGTCGAGTCCGCGTTCAGTCCACCTGCGCCAACGTGCCCAGGTACAGCTCGATCACCTTCGGGTCGTCCAGCAGGTCGCGGCCACCACCGGTGTAGGCGTTGCGTCCCTGGTCCAGCACGTACCCGCGGTCGCAGATCTGCAGGCACCGACGGGCGTTCTGCTCGACCATGATGATCGAGACCCCGGCCTTGTTGATCTTCTTGGCGTTGACGAAGACCTCGTCCTGCAGGTCCGGCGACAGCCCGGCCGACGGCTCGTCCATCAGCATCACCTCTGGCTCCATCATCAGGGCCCGGCTCATCGCCAACATCTGGCGCTCACCACCGGAGAGGGCACCGGCACGCTGGTCGAGCCGCTCCCCCAGGCGCGGGAAGGTCTCGACCATGTCGCCCAGCCGCCGGTCGAACTTCGACTGGTCGAGGTAGCAGCCCATCTGCAGGTTCTCGCGGATGGTCAGGCTCGGGAACACGTTGTCGTTCTGGGGCACGTAGCCGATCCCCATCTCGACCAACGCGTGGGCCGGCTTGGCGGCGATGTCCTCGCCCCGGAAGGTCACCTCACCGGACCGGACCGGGATCAACCCGAACAGGGCCTTCAGCAGGGTCGACTTGCCGGCCCCGTTGGGTCCGACGATGCCGACGATCTCGCCCTCGTGGAGGGTCAGGTCGCACCCGTTGAGGATGTCCACCTCGGGGACGTAGCCCGCCACGACGTCGCTGACCTCGATCAGGATCGGGGCGTCGGGAACGACGGCACCGGCACCGGAGGTGGCCATGTCCTGATGGACGCCACGCTCCGGCTGTTCGCCGGCCGCCTCGGCCTGCAACTCCGCCCGCGTCTTGGCCTCCTCGGCCTGGATCTCGGTCTGCCTGGCGACCTGTTCGTCGTCGAGCTGTTGACCGGCACGCTCGTCCGGACGCAGGACGTGGCCGTCCTCGCCACGGATCTCCGGCTCCTTCGCCTGGCCGTCACGACCCTTCCGAGCACGGCCGTCCCGATCGTCGCGTCCGTCGCGGTCGCTCACAGGTGGCCTCCGTCGTCGGCGGGCAGCTCAGTGTCGTCGTCGGTGTCGTCGTGGTGCGCACCGAGGTAGGCGTCGATCACCTTGGCGTTCTTGGAAATGGCGTCCGGGGTGCCCTCGGCGATGATCTGGCCCTCCGCCATGACCACGACCCAGTCGGCGATCTCGTGCACGACGTCCATGTCGTGTTCGACGAAGATGACCGTCATGCCGAGGTCACGCAGCCCGACGACATGCCCCAGCAGTGACTGCGTCAGTGCCGGGTTGACACCGGCCATCGGCTCGTCCAGCATCACCAGTCGCGGGTCGGTCATGAGCGACCGCGCCATCTCCAGCAGCTTGCGCTGGCCACCGGACAGCGTGCCGGCGAACTCGTCACGCATGTGGTCCATCTTGAACCGTGCCAGGAGCTTGTCCGCTCGCTCCTCGATCGAGGCCTCCTGGCTGGCCCATGCCGGCTTGAACAGCGCCGGGAGGAAGTGTTCGCCGAGTTGTTCCTTGACGCCCAGCTTCATGTTCTCGATCACCGGCAGGCGGGTCAGCGACTTCGTCAACTGGAAGGTGCGGACCATCCCGTCCCGGGCCAACTGGTTCGGGGAGACCCGCTTGGGGAGGGTGTCGCCGTCGAAGACCACCGTGCCGGCGTTGGGGGTGTCGAACCCCGTCAGCAGGTTGAAGAAGGTGGTCTTGCCGGCCCCGTTGGGGCCGATCAGGGCGGTGATCCAGTGGCGCTGGATCTCGAGGTGGTCGACGTCGACGGCCTTGAGCCCGCCGAACTGGCGCACCATGCCGTCGACGCGCAGGATCGGATCGGGCTTGGAGGACCCCGGCGTCGCCTCGATCGGGTCCGTGGGTTCGCGGGGATACTCCTCGGTGGTCGTGGTGTCGGTCATCGCCTCGCCTGTCATCGGTCCGCCAGCATCATCTCGTTGCGATCACCGAACACGCCCTGGGGTCTGAAGGCCATCAGGAGCATCAGCCCCAGGCCGACCAGCACGAACCGGATCGACCCCCCTCGCACCCCGGCGGTGACGGCCGAGGGCACGATGCCCACGTTCACCAGGCCGTCCAGCAGGTTGTTGGTCAACGACAGGATCATCCAGAAGGCGATCGACCCGAAGATCGGGGACCAGATCCGTCCCACGCCACCCAGGATCAGGGCCGTCCAGATGAAGAACGTCACCGGTGGCGAGTAGGCGTCGGGCTGCACCGTCTGCTGGCCGACGGACAGCACGATTCCTGCCAGGCCGCCGATCATGCCGCCCAGGATGAGGCTCTGCATCTTGTAGAAGTAGGCGTTCTTGCCCAGCGCCCGGGCGGCGTCCTCGTCCTCGCGGATCGACTTCAGGACGCGACCCCACGGGCTGCGCATCAGCAGCCACACCAGCACGGTCACCAGGATCGCCAGGGTCCACCCGACGACGATGATCCATGCCTGGTTGCCGAACACCTGCACGTTGCCGAAGCCGTACCGCTGGGATGGATCGAACGGACTGAACCGGTAGTACCCGTCGGCGAAGCCGTTGATGCCGTTGGACCCCCCCGACCAGTCCGTCAGTGCCACGGATCTGAACGTGAGCCTGATGATCTCCGACGCCGCGATCGTGACGATGGCGAGGTAGTCACTGCGCAGTCGCAGCGTCGGCACGCCCAACAGCAGTGCCAGCACCACCGCGGCGAGCAGCCCGATGATGAACGCGAGCCAGACCGGTGCGTTGTACTGGGTGATGGAGATGCCGACCCCGTAGGCACTGATGGCCATGAAGCCGACCTGGCCGAAGTTCAGCAGGCCGGTGTAGCCGAAGTGGACGTTGAGCCCGACCGCGGCGATGGCGTAGACCGCGGCCTCGCGGGAGAATCCCGCGATGATCGCGTTCCGGAAGATGATGTCCCAGTCCATGTCAACCCACCCGTTCGCTGCGGCCGAGGATTCCCTGGGGTCTGACCACCAGGATCAGGACCAGGACGACCATGGCGGCCGCGTTCTTGAGTTCCGACGGGATGAACAGGGTGGACATCTGGATGAAGATGCCCACCACCAGGCTGCCCACGAGCGCGCCGTAGGCCGTCCCGATCCCACCCAGGATCATGCCGGCGAAGATGGGCAGCAGGAGCCGGAAGCCCATGATCCAACTGACGGACTCACCCACCCCCCACAGGACCCC